>JANONC010000122.1:0-10910 GCA_031420655.1 Rhodospirillales bacterium
CACTTGGTCACCGTGTTGCGGCTCAGCCCGTAGCGTTTGGCCAAGGCGCCGCTCGTCTCTTTCGACGCTTGGAGCTCGGCTCGAACTCGCGGCGTCGCTCGGGCACTGCCGTGAAGACCGCCTGCCATAGTGCTTCCTCCGCTTCTCGCGTCAGGGTCGCGTCATGACTCTCCGGGACCAAACACCTAAAATCCATCACGGCCACTGTCGTACCGCCCTCGCGACCGAGCGAAGTGAAGTAATCGAGGGGTAACACGCACGCGTGTTACTTTGGACTGCTTCGCCAGGCGGTTCGTAATGACAGGTTTCGCGAGAGGTCGTCGCGTCATGAATATCCCACACCCACGATCTGCACCTGCACCGGGGTAGGGTTGTAGCCGTTGCAGGGATTATTCACCTGCGGGCAGTTAGAGATGACACACAGCACGTCCATCTCCGCCACCATCTCGATCGCGGTGCCCGGGCCGGAGATCCCGTCATCCACGACCAGCGTGCCATCCGGGGAAACCGGAACGTTCATGAAAAAGTTGAGGTTCGGCACGATGTCCCGCTTCGTCATGCCGTGCCGGGACAGCTCAAGGCAGAAATTATCCCGGCACGCATGCAAATACCGTGTGTCCTGACCAAAACGTACGGAATTACTCTCGCACGAGCACGCGCCGGCCAAGGTATCATGCCGGCCGCACGGGTCCACGGTTACGGTCAGCATCGTCCTCCCCTCGTTCGACACGATCCGCGTGCCGGCTGTCACGTAGGCGCTGCCCTGCTCCCGCAGCGTGTCCTGCGCGCTGTACCGCTCGGCGTGATCGTGCGCGTTGTAGAACAGGGTATCGATCGCCTGCTGCCCGTACAGGTCAATCAGGCGCAGCGTCTCTCCCCGGTGGACCACGCCCGACCACGCTTGCCGCGCAGGAATCTCGTGATCGAGGCGGGGACGCGGAGGTCCGCGATGCGGAGAACCATCCATCGGCATCACTCTGCGGCCTCCGTATTCTCAAACCCGCGTCGCGCTTCGATGGAGGCGATGCGGCATGGGTCGTCATGGGGCGTAGCCGGGCCGCGGAACCGGATCATCCGGATCGGGCCGGGCGCATAGGCCGCGGCAGGGTCGAGCGGATGCGGCGCGGCCGAAAGCGCGATCCGCACATCCATCTCCGCCCGCAGCTCGATAAAATCGCCGGCCCGGCGCCGGTCTCCCGCCCAGGTGAACCGGCCGTCCGCGGCGACGGAAACCGGGGCGAAACAAGTGATGCAGGTCGCGATATCCCGCGGCGACAGGCCCATCTTGGCCGCGGCGATCACGAAATTATCGCGCGTGTTGCGAAAGGGCCCGGCCCCATACTGCCGCACGGTGCTGGAAGCGGTCGATCCGCCCATCATCGCATCGTGACCGAAGCTGGTATCCTCGGTGACCGACAGCATCACCCGCCCCATGTCTGAGAACAGCACCCGCCCGCGCCGGATCTCCGCCGACCACTGGACCTTGAGCGTATCGGCCAGGCTCAGCCGCTCGGACGGATCCGCCAGCGCCCAAGCCAGTAGGGCGGCGGCACCCGTCCCGTCCGGATTGATAAGACGCAGCCGCTCATGCCGGTGCAGCACCATCATGGCGTACCAGCCACCGGGGACTGTTTCCGCATGCAGCACGTCCGTTGGTGGCGGTGCATCGCGCGGCGTGGGGCTAAGCGCCGCCGACACCTGCGCGCCGGCATCCCGCAGCGCCTCGTAGCGGCTTCGGTGAAAATCGATGGCGGCCTGGGTGGCGGTATCGCTACTCATCATGGGCTGCCCTCGCGTGGTGGGAATGTAGCAGCGCCGAGAGTTCCCGGCGAAGCACGTTGAACTCGGGCGAGGATACGTCCCGCGGCCGGGGTAGGCCGATCCGGACATCCCGCACGATGCGGCCCGGCCCCGGGGACATCACCACCACGCGATCCGCCAAGAAGATCGCCTCCTCGATCGCATGGGTCACGAACACGATCGTAAGCCCGGTGCTGGCCCAGAGGCCCAACAGCTCATCCTGCAGCCGCTCCCGCGTCATGGCGTCAAGGGCGCCGAACGGCTCGTCCATAAGCACCACCCGCGCATCGTTGGCCAGCACCCGGGCGATAGCGACGCGCTGCTTCATGCCGCCCGAAAGCTGATGCGGGAAGGACTCGGCAAACGCGGTGAGGCCGATCATCTCCAGAAAGCGCGTCGTGGTGGCAGCGATCTCTTCCCGCCCCTTGCCACGGCTTTCGGGGCCGAAGGCGATGTTGCGGCGGACGGTCAGCCATGGAAACAGCCCGTAATCCTGGAACACCATGCCCCGGTCCGGCCCCGGCCCCTCCACCGGCTTACCGCGCACGACGACGCCACCCTCGCTCGTGGTTTCAAAACCGGCAATAATGCGCAGCAGCGTGGATTTACCGCAGCCGGATGCGCCGATCAGGCATACGAACTCACCCGGTGCCACGTTCAGCGTCGCATCATCAAGCGCCACGGTGGTGCCGAAGCGCTTGGTGACGGATTGGACTTGGATGGCGTCAAGCATGTTGCGGGCTCCACCGCAGCATCCTGCGGCCCAGCCTTAGCACGGCTTGGTCCGACAAGAAGCCCACGGCGCCGATCGTGATCATGCCGGCGATCACGATCTCTGTCCGGGATAATTGCCGCCCATCCATGATCATGGCGCCAAGCCCGGTCTCCACGCCCGTCATCTCCCCCACCACGATTACGACCCAGGACAGGCCAAGCCCTAGCCGCAGCCCGGTGAAGATACCGGGCATCGCCGCCGGCAACACCACGCGGGAGAACATCGCCGTCCGGCTCGTGCCCAGCATCGAAGCAGCCTCGAACAGCCGGGGTTCCACGCTGCGCACGCCGAAGATGGTGTTGACCAGTATCGGGTAGAATGCGCCAAGCGCCACAAGGAAGAACGCGCTCCGTGGCCCCAGCCCGAACACGATCATCGATAACGGCAGCCAGGCCGTCACCGGGACGGGGCGCAGCAGTTGGAGCGCCGGGTCCAACAGCGCGCGGGCAAGCCAGAGCCGGCCGATCGCCATGCCGAGCGGCAGTGCCACTGCGGCTGCCAGCACGAACGCGCCGTAAACGCGGGAGGCGGAGGCCACGAGGTGCGTCAGCAACATACCGCTAAACGCGTCATCATAGATGCCGCCGAAAGCCAGATCCCACAGCGCCAGCCCCACCTCATACGGGGCCGGGATCAGCCGGTAGCCGGGGCCGCGCGTGGCCAGCCACCAGCCTGCCAGGAACATCAGCGGTAGCGCCGCGGCCAGCGGCAGTTCCAGCCGGCGAAGGCGCAATGCAGCGGTGCCGGTCATGCAGTGCGGGCGACCTCGTCAGAAAAGCGGCTGTCGAGAAAGGCGAAGTCCGGCAGCGTCCGGATCTGCTTTGCCTCCAGCATATGCTCGGCATAATTCTTTGACTGGCTGATCATCTCCGGCGTCATCCGCCAATTCAGCTCGACATTCGGCAGCGCGATCTGGATCGCATCCCGCTTCTGACCGAGCTTGGCGACTGTCATCGCGATCATCTCATCGGGGTGGGCGGTCGCGAACTCGGCCGCCTTGCGCTGCAGACCGACCATCATGAGCACCAGCTCGGGCCGTTGCTCCACCGTGTCCTTGTGGGTGGCGAGTATTTGGTTCAGGCCGCCCATTGGGGTCGAATACGGGTATTCCACGATCTTGCCGACGCCTGTGCTCAGCGAGATGCTCGGTGCCGGTTCCGCGCCGACATAGGCGTCCACGTCGCCACGGGCCAGTGCGGCATGCATCTCGCTAAAGCTGACGCGGACGGGGGTGATGTCCTTGATGCTCATACCTTCCATCCGCAGCCGGTCGATGACGAACACCTCCTGCGTGGAGCCCGGCCAGATCGCGACGCGCTTGCCCTTGAGGTCCGCAAGGCTCGTTATTTCGGAGTCTTTCCGCGCCACGATGCCCATGCCCTTATTGCAGACGGATCCGACGACGATCAGCGGCTCCCGCGCGGCGGCGCCCTGAATGGAGGCGGCGACGCCGAAGGTGCCGAAATCGACGGATTTGGTCACGACGGCGGCTTTCCCGTCGGATGGGCTTTCGAAAGCGATGACCTCGATCTGGACGCCGTCAGGCGCGAACCGCTGGTAGAAATATGGTGTAATGGCGTGGATCAGCTTGAGCGTGCCCATTTTCACAACCGTTTCCGCCCGGGCAGCCCGCCCGATGAACGGGGCGGCCAATCCGGCGGCGAGGGTGGCGCGGCGGGTCAGAGACATCGTGGGTTCCTCGTGAGGCATTGAGCGGGCTTACTCGTTAATGCAATGCCCATGCCAAGTATCTTCTCCCTCTCCCGCCAGCGAGAGAGGGCTTTCAGTCTGTGCTGCCCCCTCTGCATTTGTCCTGCACAGGAAGGGCGCCATAGTTCTTGCCGCCCAGATCGTTCGTATGCTTATAGTTTAGGCATGGACACCGCAGGCGGGACAGAATTGGTGCGCAAAGCCGAGGGCATCGGCGCTTCGATCTTGCGGCGGGAGGATGACCGCTACCTCCGTGGCCAGGGCGAATTCATCGCCGATCTGCGGCCCCCGGGCACACGGGAGCTGGCCTTCGTGCGCAGCCCCCTGGCGCATGCCATGATCCGCGGCGTCCACAAGCCGCCGGGGTCGGACGGCCTGGTATTCACGGCGGCGGACCTCATCGGCGTAATGCCGATCGTCGCGAACTCGGCGCTGCCCGGGTTCAAACCCTCGGTCCAGCATCCGCTCGCAACCGGCCGGGTGCGGCATGTGGGGGAAGCCATCGCCGTCTGCGTAGCCGCCACACGGGCAGAGGCAGAGGACCTGGCCGAACAGGTGGTGCTAGACCTTGAGGAGCTGCCGGCCGTGTCCGACATGCTGGCCGGGCGGCAGCCGGGCGCACCGCTGCTTCATGCGGCCTGGGGGGACAATGTGTTCCTGGAAACCCGCGTCGATCTCGGCGACCCCAGGGCTAGGGACGGCGCCCCGATCGTGATCCGCCGCACGCTGCGCACCGCGCGGCAACATATGGCGCCGATCGAAGGCCGGGGACTGGTGGCCGAGTGGAATCATCGCCTTGGGCAGCTGGTGCTGCACAGCTCCACACAGATGCCGCATATCGTGCGCACCGGGCTCGCAGGCTGCCTCGGCCTGCCGGAGGAGGCGGTGCGCGTCGTGGCGCCCGACGTGGGCGGCGGCTTCGGCTACAAAGGAATCTTGTTGCCGGAGGAGGTGGTAGCCGGCTACCTGGCCCAGTTGCTCGGCCATCCCGTCCGCTGGATCGAGGACCGGCGGGAGAGCCTGACCGGCGGTGCCAATTGCCGGGAACATCACTACGATCTGACCGCCTATGCCGACCGCACCGGCCGCCTGCTGGCACTGGACTGCGAGGCGACGGTCGATGCCGGGGCGTATTCGATCTACCCGTTCTCCGCCTGTCTAGAGGCCGCGCAGATCGCGAGCATTCTGCCGGGCCCGTACGATTTCGCTGCGTTCCGCTGCACGACCTGGTCGGTCGCGACCAATAAGCCCCCCATCCTGCCGTATCGGGGCGTCGCGCGGTGCGGCGTGGCCTACGCCATGGAGACCATGATGGACGCGATCGCGGTGGCGGCCGGGATGGAGCCGGATGCCGTGCGCCTCCGTAACCTGGTGCCGCCCGAGGCGATGCCGTTCGACAACATCACCAACAAGCATTTCGACAGCGGCGACTATCCGGAGGCGCTGCGCCGGGCCACGGCGGCCATCGACCTACCCTCCGTGCGCACGCGGCAGGCCCAGGAGACCGGCCCGGTCCGCACCGGCGTGGGTCTTGCGATCTTTTGCGAGCAAGGCGCGCACGGCACCTCCGTCTATGCCGGCTGGGGTATCCCGATGGTGCCGGGCTGGGAGCAGGCATCCGCACGGATCACGCCCGATGGCGGGCTCGAGCTGCGCGTCGGCGTGCAGTCGCACGGGCAAGGGCTGGAGACGACGCTTGCGCAGGTGGCGCATCAGGTCCTGGGCCTGCCGGTGGCGCGCATGCGGGTGGTGCATGGCGATACGGCGCTGACCCCCTATTCGACGGGCACCTGGGGTTCCCGCTGCATGGTGGTCGCGGGCGGCGCGGTGGCGGCGGCCTGCACGGCGCTGGCGGTACGGATCGCCCAGATCGGCGCGCACCTGCTGCAGGTGGACCCGGGCGCCGTGGTGGTGCGGGACGGCGGCGTTCATGGACCGCAGGGCAGCGTGAGCCTCCAAGAGGTCGCGCGCACCTGGTATCTGCGCCCGCAGGACCTGCCGGACAACGTGGACCCCGGCGGGCTGGAGCTCACGGCCGGCTACAAGGCGATGCGGGATAGCGGCACGTTCAGCTACGCCGCCCACGCCTGCACCGTGAGCGTCGATACCGAGACGGGCGCCGTCCGCATTCTGGATTATGCGATCTGCGAAGATGGCGGTGTGCTGGTGAACCCCATGATCGTGGACGGCCAGGTGGCGGGTGGCGTGGCGCAGGGGATCGGCACCGCGCTCTATGAAGAAATGCCGTTCGACGCCGCCGGCCAGCCCGGTGCGGCCACGCTCGCGGACTACGCGCTACCCGGCGCGTGCGAAGTCCCGGCCTTGCGGATCGAACACATGGAAACGCCGTCGCCCTACACGCGCTTTGGCCAGAAAGGCATTGGCGAAGGTGGTGCGATCGGCCCGCCCGCCGCCATCGCCAATGCGGTGAACGATGCGCTGAGGGGCGTCGGCGCCCGGGTGGACCGCCTGCCGATCACGGCGCACCGGGTGCTGGCGGCCGTGCTGGGAGCGGCCATGCTGGGAGCGGCCATGCCGGAGGAGGTATGAAGCCCGCCCCGTTCGCATGGGAGGCTCCGCCGGGTCTGGCCGCGGCGGTCACGACCCTGCGGAATCCGGAGGCCCGGGCAATGACGGGCGGTCAATCGCTCGGCCCCATGCTCAACCTGCGCGCGGCCCGGCCGGGCATCGTGGTCCCGCTCGCGGGCCTCGCCGGCCTGCATGGCGTAGAGGACACGGCTGAAGCGCTGACACTCGGTGCCGCCACGACGCACGCCGCCATCGCCGATGGCCGCACCCCGGATATCATGCTGGGCGGCCGGCCCATCCTGGCGCGGATCGCCGCCGGCATCGCCTACCGCGCCGTCCGCACCCGCGGCACGATCGGCGGCAGCATCTGCCATGCCGACCCGGCGGCCGATTGGCTGATCACGCTGACCGCGCTCGGAGCCATCGTGCTCACGACCGAGCGGGCGGTCGCCCTCCCATCGTTCCTGACCGGCCCCTACAGCACGGTGCTTGCGCCAGGAGAGCTCGTGCGCGCCATCCGGATCCCGCGCCCACCGGCCGCTACCGGCTGGGGCTATTACAAGCTGTGCCGCAAGCCTGGTGAGTTCGCCCACGCCATGGCCGCCTGCCTCGTGACCGGCACGACCCGCATCGTGATCGGCGCCGTGGGCGGCAAGCCGGTGGTGACCTCGCCGGAGGGGGCGGAGGCGGCGCTCGGCTTCCTCGATCCCGTGGACCGGCAGTTGCAGTTGGTTGCGATGCGCCGGGCCCTGGCGGAGGCCGGGGTATGACCGCGCTCAGCCTGATCCTAAACGGCCGCGCGGTCACGGCGGAGGTGGAGCCGCGCACGCATCTGGCCGATTTCGTGCGGGATCACATGCGGCTTACGGGCACGCATACTGGGTGCGAGCATGGGGTGTGCGGTGCCTGCACCGTCCTGATCGACGGCGCCCCGGCCCGGGCCTGCATCGCTCTGGCCGTGGGGTGTGACGGCGCCGATGTGCTGACGATCGAGGGGCTGGCGACGGACCCCGTGATGGAACGCCTGCGCCTGGCCTTCTCTGCCGAGCATGCGTTGCAGTGCGGATATTGCACGCCGGGCATGCTGGTCACCGCGCGGGACATCGTGATGCGCCTGCCGGATGCGGATGACGATGCGGTCCGGCTGGAGCTGGCTGGCAATCTATGCCGCTGCACCGGGTATACCGGCATCGTGCGCGCGATCCGCCGCGTGCTGGATGAGCAGATGGTGCTGGCCTGCCCGCCCCTGGCGCCCATCGCGGCGGTCACATTCGGCGCGGTGCGGCTGGCCGTGGTGGAGGACCGGACCGGCACGGAGGGATTGAACCAGCGCCTATTTTTCCGCCAGCCCGCGGACCGGATTTGGGCGGCGCTGCAGGACCCGGCGCTGATTGCGTCCTGCATCCCCGGCGCGCACCTCACGCACGCGTCTCCCGGCCGGGTCGAGGGAGAAATGACGGTCGCGATCGGCCCGGTGCGGGCCCGGTTCGGTGGTGCCGCGACCCTGACGTATGACGGCGCGGCGCAATGCGGCCGGGTCGAAGGCACCGGCCAGGATGGCGGCACAAGGCTTCAGGCCAGCGCCACCTTCCGCGTGGTGCCAGAGGATGAGGCCGCCTGCGTGTTGCTGGTCTCGGTGCAATACGGGGTGCGGGGCGCGCTGGCGCAACTGGCGCGGGGCCGGGTGGTGGATTTGCTGGCGGGCGAGATCGCGGGGGCTTTCGCACGCAACCTGGCAGCGCGGCTGGACGGGCGGGACATTGCTCAGCCGGCTGCGCTGCCTGGCGTAGGCTTGATGGCGCGGGTTCTATGGGCGTGGCTTCGCCGCATGGCTGGCCGGCCGGGGTGAAGCCCATCACTCCCACGGGTGGCGAAAGCGTGGGCAGGACGGGCGTTTGTTGCCCAGGCACGAGGCAATCGTCAGCACACGAATGGTTCGCCGCCGGGCGGACTGAATGGCACGGTCCTTGCTGACGTATCTTTATGGATTCAATGCTCGCGCTGCACGACCGCTTCGGTTCGGCCGCCCCCGCCCTGCGGGATGTCGGAGCCCCGCTGGCGACGGCGGTTCTGTCCCGGCGGACGCAGCGCCGTTATACCGGTCAGCCGGTCCCGGCCGCGCTGGTCGAGCTGCTCTGCTGCGCGGCGCTCTCCGCATCCTCGAAATCCGATTTCCAGCAGGCCGGTATCATCTGGGTCGAGGATGCCGCGCAGCGCGCCGCCTTGGCTGCCCCGTTTCCGGCCATGCCCTGGATCGGCTATGCCCCGGTCTTCCTGGTGTTTGCCGGTGACACCCGGCGGCTGGAGCGCCTGGGTAAGCTACGCGGCCATCCCACTGGGAATAAGGGGCTGGAAGGGTTCTTTAACGCCACTGTGGACGCGGCGCTCGCGCTGCAGACCTGTATTTTGGCGGCGGAGAATGCCGGGCTCGGCACCTGCCCCATCAGCGTGTTACGCAATCAAGCACCCCTAGTCGCAGACGTGCTGGGTCTGCCGGACGGGGTGTTTCCAGTGGCCGGTCTATGCCTCGGGTGGCCGGCGGACGTGGGTCATGTCAGCCAGCGGCTACCGCCCACGCTCACGCTGCATCGCGGCCGATATGACGACACGGCCCTGCCCGGCGCCATCGCCGCTTACGATGCGGAGCGTGAGGCGCGCAACCCAACACCGTCCGCCAAGCAGCGTGCGCCGGAGCGGTTCGGCACCGCCGCCGCGTATGGCTGGTCGGAAGACAAGGCGCGGCAATCCGCCCAGGGGGAGGGCGCCGCCTTTCCGCCCTGGCTGCGGGAACAAGGGTTTACGTTCGATTAACCATTTCACAAAGGTTCTGCTCATGAATGCGACACGACGCGGCTTTCTGACCACCAGCGCCACGGCCGGAAGCTTCCTTTTAGCCGCCGGGCTGATCCGCCCTGCCAGCGCAGCGACGCTGGCCGAAATCAAGGCCAGCGGCACCATGACCGTCGCGACCGAAGATGATTTCAAGCCATTCGAGTTCATCCAAGACGGTAAGCCCACCGGCTATGATACCGAGCTCCTGGAGTTGCTGCGCAAGACCGCGCCGTTTCAGATCAAGCAGGAGACGATCCCCTGGACCGGCCTGCTGCCCGGCGTCGGTAGCGGCAAATATGACGCCGCCGTCACCGCCGCGCTGATCACCGCCGAACGTGAGAAGTTCCTCGATTTCTGCAGCCCGATCGCGGAATCCACCGATTTTTACGTGAAGAAGAAGGGCAATGCGGCCATTGGCTCCATCAAGGATCTCGCGGGTAAGAAATGCGGCGTGCAGGCCGGCAGCGCCATGCTGTCCGCCCTGCCGGAGCTGGAGGAGATGCTCAAGGTAACCGGCGGCAAGATGGGGGAGGTCGTGCAATACGTATCGTATCCCGATGCGTATCAGGACCTCGCCATCGGGCGGACCGATTATGTGGTGAACACGCAGATCAACCTGGCAAGCCTGGTGAAGGACCGGCCCGCTATCTTCGAGCTGGGTCAGGCCGTGTCCAAGAAGATCTACATCGCCTGGGCCGTGAAGAAGGGTAATACGGAGGTCAAGGCGATGCTGGACACCTTCCTGCTGGGCGCGCGCAAATCCGGTGAGATGGCGGCGCTACAGCAGAAATGGTTCGGCCTTACGTTCGATATGCCGGAGCAGTGGTCTGCGGCCTGATCGTATGGTGAAACACCGTCATGGTGAGGCCGCTTGGCACGCCGTCCCTAACGTACCTGGGCTGCTTCGCCCAAACGGTCTGGCCATGACGGGGATGGGGTGACGACAGCCGATCTCCTAAGCCTGCTCCAGGGCGCCGCCTTTACCGTGTTCTTCTCGGTGGCGGCGGTCTTGATCGGCGTGCCGGCCGGGTTGGGGCTAGCGTTGATCCGGTGGGGGCGGGTGCCGGGACTGGCCCCGCTCACGGCGTTGCTGGTCAGCATCTTGCGCGCGGCTCCGGCGGTGACGCTGGCACTGCTGATCTTTTTCGCCCTGCCCCGCACCGGGCTCATGCTGGACCCGGTGCCGGCCGGGATCGCGACGCTCACCCTGTCCACCGCGGCGTTCAATTGCGAAATCTGGCGCGCGGCGCTGATGGCACTCCCG
>JANONC010000123.1:0-4719 GCA_031420655.1 Rhodospirillales bacterium
ACCCGCAGGTCAGAGTGAGCCGGGTTGTAGGCGAGAACGCCGACAGATGCCGTTCCGATCATCAAGCACTGCGCCTGGAGAACGGGTAACCCGATCCAGCGCGCGGCCAGGCTGCAACCGAACTGGCCGCTGGAGAACAGCGCGACGTTCCCACGCCATGCCGCGACCCGCGCGATCAGCCGGTCGGCGCGCAGGGTCACTGCCTCTACCGACTCGCCACCGGGACAGCCATCACGGAACACGTTCCACCCGGGCCGGTCCTGCCGGATGTCGCGTGACGTACGACCCTCGTAGTCGCCGTAGTCCCACTCGGCCAAGTCGGGCTCGACTTCGGCGGACTCGCTAAAGCTGGCTAGCGCGCAGGTCCTCTGGGCGCGGCGCGCAGGGCTAGTAAGGACATGGTCGAACGGAACCGCCCGCAGCATCGGCCTCAAAGCGCGGGCCTGGTCCTCGCCGCGCGCGGTCAGCGCCAGGTCGGTGCGGCCGGTGTGCTGCCCCGTGAGCGTCCACTCGGTTTCGCCGTGGCGAATGAGGAAGAGGCGGAGCGGCGCCGGGTCCATCCCGACTAGGACCCCATCTGCAAGGGAGGTCCGTGTTCCATCGCCGCCGCATACGAGCCGTGGAGTGCTGCGCCGTTGCAGGCTGCCCGGTGGATCAGGGCGCGCTGAGCTGCGACAACATTAGCGTCCTGACCCTGCCAGATATGCAACGCAGGTTCCTGGAGGGCGCGGCCGAAGGAGAACACCAGCGGCCACGGCGCCCGGTCGACCGGCGAACCGTGCTTGACGTTCATGGCGTTCAGCCGCGCCGAGGCCAGTTCGGCGGACTGGCCGCCCGACAGGAAGGCGATGCCGGCGACGGCCGCCGGAACCGTCCGCTGGAGACAGGTGAGCGTGGCGGCCGCCACAGCCTCGACCCCGTCCTGCTCCGCACAGGCCAAGCCTGGCAGCACCATGTTCGGTTTCAGGATCATTGCTTCCAGCGTCACACCCTGGGCGTCGAGGGCGTCAAACACGGCGCGTAACACCAAGTGCGTCACTTCGCCGGAGCGCTGCATCGTGTGGTGCCCGGCCATCAGCACCTCGGGCTCGACGATCGGGACGAGACCCACTTCCTGGCACAGGGCGGCGTAGCGGGCCAGCGCCTGGGCGTTCGCGCCGATGCAGGCCGTGCTGGGTAGCCCGTCACCGATGCCGATTACGGCGCGCCACTTGGCGAAGCGGGCGCCCATCTGCGCGTAGCCCTGCAACCGACCGCGCAATCCGTCCAGGCCTTCGGTGACTTTCTCGCCAGGATGCAACGCCAGGGCTTTTGCGCCCACATCAACCTTGATTCCGGGAATGACGCCGACGGCGATAAGGCGGTCAACGAACCGGGTGCCGTTCCGGTCGCGCTGCCGGATTGTTTCGTCGAACAGGATAGCGCCACTTATATAAGTGCCAAGACCCGGCGCCGTGACGAGCAACTCCCTGTAGGCGCGCCGGGCCTCCTCGGTTTGAGGAATATCGGCCGCGGCGAAGCGCCTGTTGCAGGTCGATGTGCTCTCATCCATCGCGAGCAAGCCCTTACCGCCGCCGACGAGGGCCTGGGCGGTAGCCGCAAGCGTTGCCGGTGTCACGGCGCGGCACCCCAGGTCCAGTTGCGGATCTCGGGCAGGTCCTCGCCGTGTTTGTCGATGTAGTGCTTATGCTCGACCAGCTTATCGGTCATGATCTGCTTCAGATAAGTGCCCTTGGTGCCCAGGCCGGGCACGCGGTCGATCACGTCCATCACCAGGTGGAAGCGGTCGAGTTCGTTCTGCACCCGCATGTCGAAGGCCGTTGTGATCGTACCCTCCTCCTTGTAGCCGCGGACGTGGAGGTTGCGATTCGTCCGCCGGTAGGTCAGGCGATGGATCAGCCCGGGATAGCCGTGGAACGCGAAGACGATGTGCTTGTCACGGGTGAACATCTGGTCGTAGGCGATTTCGCTAATTCCGTGTGGGTGCTCGCATTCCGGCTGCAGCCGCATCAGGTCAACGACGTTGACGACACGTATCTTCAGGGTCGGCAGGTGCTGGCGCAGGATCGAGACCGCGGCGAGGCTTTCCAACGTCGGCGTATCGCCGCAACTGGCCATCACCACGTCCGGTTCCTCGTCCTGGTCATTGCTGGCCCACTGCCAAATCCCGAGCCCCTCGGTGCAGTGGATCACGGCCTGCTCTATCGTCAGCCATTGCGGCAAGCTGTGCTTGCCGGCAACGACGACGTTCACGTAGTGCCGGCTGCGTAGGCAGTGATCGAACACCGACAGCAGACAATTGGCGTCGGCTGGCAGGTAGCAGCGAACGACATCGGCTTTCTTGTTGATGACGTGGTCGAGGAAGCCTGGATCCTGGTGGGTGAAGCCGTTGTGGTCCTGCTGCCAGACGTGGGAGGCCAGCAGGTAGTTGAGCGACGAGATCGGCCGCCGCCAGGGCAGTTCGGACGTCACCTTGAGCCACTTGGCGTGCTGGCTGAACATGCTGTCCACGATGCGGATGAAGGCCTCGTAGCTGTTGAACAGCCCGTGCCGCCCGGTCAGGAGATAGCCTTCCAGGAAGCCCTCGCATTGGTGCTCGCTCAGCATGGAATCCACGACGCGACCGTCCGGCGCCAGGAACTCGTCATCCGCCACCTCGCGCGCGTCCCATTGCCGGTTGGTCACCTCGAAGACAGCGCCGAGCAGGTTCGACAATGTTTCGTCCGGGCCGAAGATGCGGAAATTTCGCTGCTCTCGATTCAGCACCGCCACGTCGCGGAGGAACTTGCCCAGCACCATTGTATCCTGCGCAGCGACGGCGCCCGGCGAGGGCACATCGACCGCATGGTCGCGAAAGTCGGGCATGCGCAGGTCGTGCAAGAGAATTCCCCCGTTGGCGTGAGGGTTAGCGCCCATCCGCCTGTTCCCCTCGGGTGCAAGAGCGGCCAGCTCCGGCATCAGGCGCCCCGTCTCGTCAAACAGCTCCTCGGGTTTATAGCTCTTCATCCAGCTTTCGAGTTGGGCGACGTGCTCGGGATGCGCGGCGTCCACTAGCAGCGGCACCTGATGCGCCCGGAACGTGCCCTCGATTTTCAGTCCGTCCACCATCTTCGGCCCGGTCCAGCCCTTTGGCGACCGCAGCACGATCATTGGCCAGCGCGGGCGATCAGTATCCCGCCCCGACCGGGCATTCTGCTGGATGGTGCGGATGTCCTCGATCACCTGGTCGACCGTCAACGCCATCAGGCGGTGCATCGTGGCGGGATCGTCACCCTCCACGAAATAGGGGGTCCAGCCGCAGCCGCGGATGAATTGCTCGAGTTCGTCACGCTCGATCCGGGCCAGGATGGTGGGATTGCTGATTTTGAAGCCGTTGAGGTGCAGGATCGGCAGGACGGCGCCGTCGGTGACGGGGTTGAGCAGCTTGTTGGACTGCCAGGCCGTGGCCAACGGCCCGGTCTCCGCCTCGCCGTCGCCCACGACGCAGGCGACGATCAAGCCGGGGTTGTCGAACGCGGCGCCAAACGCATGGCTGAGCGAGTAGCCGAGTTCGCCGCCTTCATGGATCGAGCCCGGTGTGGTGGGCGCCACGTGGCTCGAGATACCACCGGGGAACGAAAACTGGGTGAACAGCTTCTTCATCCCGGCTTCGTCCTGAGTGACGTTGGGATAGAAGTCGCTCCAGGTGCCTTCCAGGTACACGTTACCGACAATGGCTGGCCCGCCATGTCCGGGCCCGGCGACGTAGAACATGTCAAGGTCGCACCGCTTAATGACGCGGTTCAGGTGGGCGTAGATGAAATTCTGGCCCGGCGTCGTGCCCCAGTGCCCGACCACGAGCGGCTTCACGTGCGCCAGCGTCAGCGGTTCACGCAGCAGTGGGTTATCATAGAGGTAGATCTGACCGACCGACAGGTAGTTGGCTGCGCGCCAGTAGGCGTTGATCAGACGCAATTCTTCGGAATTCAGCGCAAACTGATCCACTGTCGGCACGGGCCCGATGGCCGTGCGGTGATCGACGGCGAGCGTTGCGACCGGCGTGACCATGTCCGTGAATCCTTGCCTAAACCCGGCCGAGACGGGATCCGTCGGCACCAAACTATGCTGCCTAGGCCCGCTCTTGGTTCGGCAGGGTCGGAATCTACCCAGCCGGAGGTGGCATTGGCGGAGCGCCTCGCCAACAGCCGGGCGGCGAGATGCGTATGGGTAGTTTCCGATCTTTCCGCCGCCGCCTCGCTCCGTCCAGCTTCCGAATCGGAGGTGCCGCATGTTCTTCATCGTGATGGTGTTCTTGTTCATGCTGATGTTTTCGGGGGGCGGCTACTATGGCCACCGGCGCGGCTATTATGGGGCCTGGATGGCTTATGGCGGGATCGGGTTCGGCTGGATTATCATCCTTCTCGGGCTCATGTTCCTGATGCACTAGTCAAGGCAGCTGGGGCATCGTGCTCTAATAACGCGTAGCAGCCAGGCTGCGCGTTGTGCGGCCGTAGCGGCTTCCTTGCCGCTCCGGAGACGGCGTATCCCGGCTTTCCCCGCCACGATCACGTCCGAGGCGATACCGATGAAAAATCCGTGCCCAGCGAGTCCGGCCCGCGCTTCCAGCAGGCCAGCGGTGTCGGCGATGGGGCCGAATTGGCTGTCGAGAATGATGTTGCCCTGGTCGGTGCAATAGAGGCCGCCATTGCCCGTCCGCGGTGTGACCGCCGCGCCGCGGCT
>JANONC010000124.1:0-19200 GCA_031420655.1 Rhodospirillales bacterium
TCTCGAACTGCAAATTCTGCGTGCCGAACATTACGCGCACCAAGTTGACCAGAAACAGGCTGACCGCCCAGGTCGCCAGCAGGCTCATCAGCGGCCGCCGATACAGATGCCGCACCAGCCCGGCCTCCAGCGCCACTCCGATCCCGGCCGTACCCAGAAACACCGGTATGATGGCCAGCGGGAGATAGTATTCTGCCAGGCCCGGGGCGGCGGCACGCAAGAATTGCTGCACCATGAACGTGCCATAGGCGCCCAGCATGATGAACTCGCCCTGGGCCAGGTTGATGACACCCATCAGCCCGAAGATGATCGCCAGCCCGACGGCTGACATGAACAGGATGCTGGCGAAGCTCAACCCGTTATACAGCGTCGCCAGTATGCGCCCGGCCAACAGCCAGCGACCGACCGTGGCACGCGCATCCTCCACGGCCTGCCGGAACGCCGGGTCCGCCGCATAGGTGGGATCTGTTCGTAACTCATCGAGCTGCGTCAGCGTCCGCGTGGACGGCGAGTCCGCCAGGTGACCCACTGCCCGGCCTCGGCGGGCCATGTCGGGCGAGCGCAGATCCGCAAGCTGCGCGAACTCAACCAGGGCAGCCTTCACGCCAGGGTCGCGCTCCGCGGCTGTGGCGCGGTCCAGCACCGCACCCGGCACCTGCTCGGGCCGCCGGGCAAGGCTGCGCAATGCCGCCATTCGAGCCTCCGGCTCGGGGGCCGCCAGCAGCGTCAGCAACGACCCTGCGACTTCCAGCCCGCCCCGGTTCCGCAGGCTGACCACCGGACTGCGCTCCCCGCCGCAATCGAGCTTGCGGGCGAGCATCGCCGCGACGAACCCACGGCCCCAGCCAAGGTCCTCCGGCCGGGCATCGGCCGCGCCTGCAACCAGCAGGCGCGCCGCCTCCGTCGCCCCATCGCCGCAAGCGGCAGCCTGCAGGGTAGGACGGTCATAGGCCCTTGCCGCCTGTACAAGCGACAAGAGGCACAGGACCAGCAGACCCATCCAGGCGGCGCGCAACATGCGCCGGGCGGTCAAACCCCGAACGGCACCGGCTTCGGCGTATCCTTTGACTGCCAGAGGATGTCGAAACCCTTGTTCTCGTTGACGGATCCGATGAACACGCCGCGGTAGACGTAGTTGTTATCGGCGGTCATCTTGATGGTATAGCCCGACGGGCAATCGAAGCTGATGCCCGGGAAGGCCTTCTTCACCTCCGGTACCGCGAACGACCCGGCCTTCGCCGCCGCAAGCGCCCACAAATGCACCGCGTCATAGGCGGACACCATCGGGTCGATGGATATCTCCCCGCTGAACGGCACCTTCTTCGCCTTCACGTAGGCTGCCCAGTCCGCCAGGAACTTCTGGTTCGCCGCGCCCTTGGCCGCCTGCAGGTAGGCCCAGCAATTCAAGTGACCGACCAGCGCCTTCGTATCCAGCCCCTCCAGGTCCGCCTCAACCGCATCCAGGCCCAGCACCGGGATATCGGTCGCCTTGATGCCCTGGTTGACGAATTCGCGCAGGAAGTCGGGGATCGAGTTGCCCACGACCGTCAACACCACCACGGGTTGCCCGCCGGGCTGGTCGGCGAAGGTGCGAATCTGGTTGACCAGCGTCTGGAAGTTGGAGAACCCGAACGGCACGTATTCCTCACGCCAGGACGTCTCGGCGATACCCTTGCCTTTCCAGTAGGCTTTTAGCTGCTTGTTAATCGTGCGCGGCCACACGTAGTCGGACCCGAGCATGAAGAAGCGCTTCGCCCCGCCGCCCTCCGCACTCATCAGATAATCCACCGCCGGGATGACGGAACTGGCCGGGGGTGAGTTCACATACACAACGTTGGCGGAGTTCTCGTCGCCTTCAAAATGCAGCGGGTAAAATAGGAGGCCGTTGTTCTGCTCGACGACCGGGAGCACCGTCTTGCGGGACACCGACGTCCAGCAGCCGAACAGGGCGGCGACCTTCTCCTCCTGCAGCATCTGCCGGGCCGTCTGCGCATAAAGCGGCCAGTCCGAGGCGGGATCGGACGTCACAACCTCGATCGTCGAGCCGTTCACGCCGCCCCTGGCGTTGATCTCGTCGGCCGCCATCCGGACCACGTAGTTCAACCTGCCCTCGAGGTTGGCCATCGTGCCAGACGCGGAGAATAGGCAGCCAAGCTTCACGGTGCCGGCAGCGCGGGCAGAGTGGATCAGGGGCGGTGCGGCCAAGGGGGCTGCAATTGCAGCGCCGATAAGGGTTCGACGATGGAGAGGCGTCATGACAGCTCCTGACGGTTGGGTCTCAGGCCACAACGGGCCTGGTGCGCTACGGCCAATGCAAAACGCGGACCAAGTGAATTTGCGGGCGCCCTGCTTTGGCTCTGGTCAACTCCGGTCTTTGACTGGACGATCGGCCATTCGTCAGGAAAAACCCGTGACCGAAGCCAAGGCGGACATCCTGATTACCAGCGGCCAGGTCATGCTGCCGGGCGACGACCCGCATTAGCCGGCCGCCTGTCACATCCGGGTGCGTGACGGTCGAATCATGGCCATCGAACCCGGCCTTGGCGGCCCTGCTGCAGCACCAGGGGCCACGACCCGTATCAACCCCTCCGGTCTGCTCGTGCGGCCCGGCTTCGTCAACGCGCCCTATCATTTCTACATCGTGCTGCAGAAAGGCTTCCTGGAGGATATGCCGCTCGACGTCTGAGCGCCGCACTCCCAGCCAGCCTATCTCGGCCCCAGAAGCGCGCGAAGTACAGCTGCGCATGATCGGTGCCATCGACTGCCCGAACGGACAGGACCAGCTCACACGGCAGGCAGATTGGCGTCACCGCCATCCAAACCCTTGATGCTTGAGTCTATCATTGCCGCCATTGTCCGTTCGCAAGTCGTGAGCAGGGCTACGAACTGCGCAGCGTACAGAAGCCTGATTTGATCCTGCGCCAATTCGGTCAAAAACAGCTGCTTGTTGTCGTCGCGCTCCATCAACCCCTCACGCAAGGCAGCCGCGAACAGCCGCTTGACGTGCATGAGCGAAACCCCGAACCGGCGTGCAAGATCCGCCTTGGAAAGCGCCAGGGGCCCGGCGAACGGGAATGGTCCATCGCGGTGTTGAATGAGCAAAGCCCATGCGATCTGCGACCCGGCATACCGGTTCATGAACACCCGTGCATAGGCCATGTTGGGATCCCAGTCCCGGATATTCAGCGCCAGTTCATCCAGATGTAACTGGCAAAAGCACTGGAAAAATGCCGGGTCATTGAGGCGGGCGACGACATGCGCGGCTTCGGGCTCGATGAGGGCAGCAGCATTCAATACGGCGCTGTAATGCGCGCGCCAGGCAATAAGGAAGCTCGGCGACGTCCGGTATATTGCAGGGCCGCTCGCAGACCGGTCGCGCCACAGCGATACGTAGCCGAGATAGCGCAAATAGAGCAGCATTGCTGCAGCCCTGCCCGGGCTCAGCAGACCAAACCTCGCGCACAGCACTTTTAGTCCGGCGACGGTCACGCCCGAGGGCATGGTGGCCGCGCAGGCTGCGACAACGTAGCGGCCGGCATCCTTGAATATCCCGTCGATAGCCCGGTCTGCTGCCGACAGCGACAACATATTCTGGCCCAGCATCCGTACAGCGGCGGGAAAGCCAGGATGCGCGATCGTGCGGTTACGCAACAGTTCCGGGGCTGGCTTCTCGATCTCCGATGGGTCAGTCCCGGCGGTGTCATTGGTTACAGCGCCTAAGCGTACGGCGTTCTGGCCGGGCATCAGATCCCCCAAGTGTGATCAAGATCCCAACGATGCCACGCCCAGCGGGCCACCGATACCAACCCGTTATCAAAAATGTTCCGTTGTGGGCAAGCGATCAAGCCGTGATCGTGAGAAACTAAACGAGGACGAGGCCCGACGCTGAACAGTCAAAGTGATCTATCCTACACCCGATTAGTAGTATTTCTATTATATTTACAGTATTTTATGTGATATTTTAGTATAGATTTACAATAGTCAAATATCGGGCTTCGAGCTTGCCCTTGCGCAGCGGACGATCTTTCAACCCAAGCAACACGGAGCGAGAGTGACATGCGCATAACCCGGATCGCCAGCACCGCGCGAATGGACCTTGCCGCCTCCATTGTCCCCGCCAAAGCCACACTAACCATTTTCGGGTACATCGGTGACGCGCAAGGCTTCACCACAACCCGGGACGGCATATACGCCGCCGCCGGGGCGCAGGGTAGCAACAGTAACGACCAAGGCGGCTTCGGCGGCGCACCGGCCAGTGCCATCGTCACCCTGCCAAACGGCGTCGAACTGACCATCGTGATCGGTGGCAAAGGCGGCAGCGACGACAGCAGCCCCCTTCGCTGCAGTTCCGGGGGTGGCGGTGGCGGCAGCTTCGTGTCGACGTCAACTGGCCTCTTGGCCGCTGCGGGCGGCGGCGGCTCCTTCCACGATCCTGGAAGCGCTAACCAGTTGCTGACGGCGGACACCAACCTTGGCAGTGGCTTCGTGAGCATCGAACTCCTTCCGGCTCTACCCGCGTCGGTGCCGGGGCCGGCGTCCGCGGCGCTGCTTTCGCTCGGTGGTGGCGGGCCGGGGCGCCCTGCGCCGCTGCCGTGCGGCCTGACAGGATGGCGCCCCGCGCCCGCCCCGGCCACCACTCTTGCCCCCCGTGCAGCCGCACTGGTCAGCGCACCCTGTAACACTTGGCATGGAGGACGACGCATTATGCTAGCGCCAGACACCCAACAGTTCGACAAACCCAGTTTGCACGCCCGGTGCGGAACAGCGGTGGTCCGGGCCGTGGCCCGGGCCGCCGCTGTGGCCGTTCTCGCCCTCAACCCTCATGGGATGGCAGCAGCACAAGCCCCGGTGCCGGACAGGCTTCAGCAACAGGCATCAGGACACGTGCCGCAAACCGCTGATCCATATCTGCACGCGGTCGTGTGCCGCCCTGACCCCGGCGCGGACTGCCTGTGCAGCCGGGGGCCGGGTGGCCGCGAAACAAGCTACCCCGAGCTGCAGGCCGAGATCGCGGCCTACTCCACCGTGGCGGAGCCGCCCGACGCAAAGCAGCGCCACACGGAATGGCGGCGGCAATGCGGTATCACTTCCGATGAGGACACCTGGCCATGACGGGGCCGATACCACGGGCCGTGATGGCGGCGACACTCTTGTTGCCGTTCGCCGCGGGCTACTTTCTATCCTACCTGTTCCGGACCATAAACGGCCCGATCTCGGACCGGCTGGTCCAGGAGTTCGGGCTTAGTCCTCGCAACCTGGGCGCGCTCACCTCTCTCTACTTCCTCGCGTTTGCAGCGTTCCAGATCCCGGCCGGGCTGCTCATCGATCGGTACGGCCCGCGGCGCATTCAGGCCGTCCTGCTTCTTGTTGCCTCGCTCGGGGCCGCGACCTTCGCCCTCGCGTCCGGGCCGGGTATGCTCATGCTGGGCCGGTTGCTCATCGGGCTGGGGACCTCGGCGGCGCTGGTAACGAGCCTGAAGGCGATCGTGCTCTGGCTGCCGGAGACGCGCCGCACCACTGCGACTGCCTGCCTCATTGCATGCGGCGGCTTGGGTGCTACGGCTTCCACCGTGCCGCTCGATGCCGTCACGGGCCTGCTCGGCTGGCGGGGGGTATTCCTCATGCTCGCTGTCGCGGCGGTCGCCGTCGCCGTCCTGGTGTGGCGCTGCGTGCCAGACCAGCCGGAGGCGGCCGTGGCGCAAGCTGGCAGCTTGCACGAGACATGGCAGGGCCTCGGGGTCGTGTTCCAGGATGGCCGGTTCTGGCGGGTAGCGCCGCTGTCGGCCATGGTGGTCGGCGCGGCCTTCGCAGTCCACGGCCTGTGGGCGGCCCGCTGGCTCGGCGACGTGCGGGACCTCCCTGCGCATGAGATCGCGTCCGTGCTGCTGGCCATGGGCCTCGGCCTGACAGGGGGCGCGTCGCTGTTCGGCATCCTTGCCAAGCATGCGAAGCGGCGGGGCATCGGCACGCAACCCCTGTTCGGCGCGACGTGCATCGCCTTCATGGCAATCGAGGCGGCAGTCATGGCTGCAGCGCCGGTGCCCCCGGTTTTATTGCTGGGCGTGTTCGGCGCGTTCGGGGCGGTAACCGTGCTCAGCTTTTCTCTAGTCGGGGAGCTGTTCCCGCCATTCCTGGTGGGCCGCGCGAACGGCGCGCTGAACGTGCTGCACCTCGGCACTGCCTTCCTTATGCAGGCTGGCATCGGTGCCATCGTATCCCTCTGGCCGGCGAGGGCCGGCGGGCATACCCCCGCTGCGGCCTACGCGGCCGCATTCGGCTGCCTAATCATAGTGCAGGCCACCGCTTTCGCCTGGTTCCTCTTTGCTTGCAGCCGAAGAGCCGCCCGGACAGGCCGTTACCCCGCCATCGCGGAGGCTCAGCCCGAATGAGCTTCGCTGGCGTCCTGTGGACCTTGGCGAAGGTCCCTGCGCAACCCTCACCCGTCCGCCGCGGGCCGGACGGACGATCCCCCGTCCCAACCGGCACGGAGCGACCCTGACATGCGAACATCCCTGACAGCAGCCGGCACAGCGCTGCTGGCCCTCGCCGCATCCGCCCTCCCCGCCCTGGCCACGCCGGGGGACCTCCAGGTCGCCAACCATAATAACAACAACACCATCGAGCGGTTCACGCCGGGCGGCATTCCGTCGGTGTTCGCAAGCACCGGGCTGAACGGTCCCACGTTTCTGGCCTTCGAGCCTGGAGCTGCGCCGGCCACCGTGCCGGAGCCAGCGTCCGCGGCGCTGCTGGCGTTCGGCGCAGCGGGCGTAGCGGGCGTAGCGGGCGTAGACGCGCTGCGCCGCCGCCACGGGTGGGCTTCAGCCGCCATCCAGCGCCGCCCGCCCGGCGTCGTCCGGCCAGCGCCGTATCGGGGCCTAGCCAACCCGGCGCAGCCTATCATATCGATATCAATTCAATATCGGAGTAAAAACGATGCTGGCTAACCGACGTTATCTGCTGGGCGGGATGGGCGCGCTTCTTGGCGCCAGCGCCTGCCTACTGCCACGCAGCGCCCAGGCGCAACGTGCGGCAACCCTGCGCTTCGTCCCCTACACCGACCTGGCGTTGCTCGATCCGGTCTATACGACCAGCTTCGCCACCCGCACCCATTCGTTGCTGGTGTTCGACACCCTGTATGGACTGGACGAGGCCTTCCGCCCGCAACCGCAAATGGTCGCGGGTGCCACGGTGGATGCGGACGGCCTGCAGTGGGACCTCGTGCTGCGCGACGGCCTGGCGTTCCACGATGGCACGCCGGTGCTAGCGCGTGATGCCGTCGCCAGCCTGCGCAGGTGGGGCAAGCGCGACTCCTACGGCAGTGCGTTGTTCGCAGCCACGGCCGAGCTCTCTGCCCTGAACGATAAGACGATTCGCTTTCGTCTGAGCAGGCCATTCCCGCTGCTTCCGGACGCTTTGGCGAAGGTCAGCCCGTACGTCCCTGTGATCATGCCGGAGCGTCTGGCATCGCTGCCCAATAGCACGCAGATCACGGAGATGGTCGGTTCTGGCCCCTACCGCTACATCGCTGACGAGCGTGTGCCCGGCGCGCGCAATATTTATCGGCGCTTCGACCGCTACGTCCCTCGCGGCGAGGGTGCAGCCAGCTTTATGGCAGGACCGCGGATCGCGCATTTCGATCAGGTCGAGTGGCAGACGATCCCCGACGGCGCGTCCGCCGTCAACGCGCTACTGACTGGCGAAGTGGACTGGGTCGAGCAGCCCAATATCGACCTTCTGCCGATTTTGCGGCGCGGCGCAAACGTCACGGTCGATGTTGTCGAGACCGCCGGCCTGATCGGCCAAATCCGCCTCAATCACCTGTATCCACCGTTCGACAATCCCGCGATCTGTCACGCCGTCTTGGGAGCGGTGGACCAGTCGGCCATGATGGATGCGGCGATTGGGTCCGACTCCGGCGTGCCGCGCAGCCAAGTCGGCATCTTCACCCCCGGCAGCCCTTCGGCGAGCGACGCTGGCATGGACGTGCTGGTGAGCAAGCGTGACCTGGCCGCCAGCAAACGCGCCCTTGCCGCTGCTGGGTATGCGGGCGAGACAGTGCGCTTGCTCGCCGGCACAGACGTCGTGCGGACCAACGCAATCTGCGAAGTAATGCGCGACACGCTCAGCGCCCTCGGCATGAACGTCGATTATGTGTCGACCGATTACGGCACTGTCGTGCAGCGAATCGTGAGTGACAAGCCGCTCTCGGCGGGCGGATGGAGTTGCTACGGCTCCTGGACCGGCGGCCTCGACATATTCTCGCCAGCGTCTCATCTCTTGATCCGTGGAATCGGCCGGGCTGGTATCCCGAGTTGGCTGACGGATCCTGCGATCGAAACGTTGCGGGAGGAGTGGTTTGCGCAAAGCAACGAGGCGGGGCGGCTGGAAAAGGCGAAAGCCATCCAGGCGGAGGCGCTCAGGGTCGGTTCCTACATCCCCTGCCTGTTCTATACACCGCAGACCGCCTATCGCCGAAACCTTACAAACATCTCGCGCGGGCTGCCGGTTTTTACCGGCGTACGGCGCGTGTAACCGCGAAGAGGGTAGGTCCTAAAATCAGGTGCCATCAGCCGGGTCGTTCGCACAGGAGAGCCAGGTGATACCGCGTCGTCGAACATTGCTTGCCGCTGCAACGCTCGCGTTGCCGTCCGTCGCGGCAGCCCAGGACGCGCGCGTGTTGCGAATGGTGCCGCTGGCAAATCTCGCTTCGTTCGAACCAACTGATACCGCTTCCAGTATCACTCGTAACTACGGGTTCATGGTGTGCGATACCCTTCACTGCATGAATTCGGGCCTGGAACCGACGCCGCAGATGGCGGTCGGGCACTTGGTCGAGGAGGATGGCCACCGTGTCACCATCACGCTCCGGGACGGGCTCTCCTTCCATGACGGGTCGCCGGTGCGCGCGGTGGATGTGGTCGCAAGCTTGAAGCGCTGGATGGTGCGCAGCCAGTTTGGCCAAAAGCTTGCGACCATGATGGACGATTTATCGGCTAAAGATGACCGCAGCGTCGTGTTTCGCCTAAACAAGCCTTTCCCGCTCCTGTTCCATGCCTTGGCCGGATTGAGCCTGCCGCCACTCATCATGCCGGAGCAGGTAGCGAAGACTGCCCCGTTCAAGCAGATCGATTACACGACCGGGTCCGGACTGTTCCGCTTCAAGCGCGACGAGTTTAACTCCGGCAGCCTCGCGGTGTTCGAACGCAACGCTGCCTACCAGCCCCGTAACGAGCGGCCCAGCCTGACTGCGGGCGCTGAAATCGTACATTTCGATCGTGTCGAATGGACTTTCATCCCCGACAGCGGAACGTAGGCCGCCGCGCTGCTACGAGGCGAGATTGGCTGGTTCGAGCAGCTGCCGCCCGAAATTCAAATCCTGCTGCGGCGAAACGCTCAGGTAAGGATTGAGAATATCGACGTGCGGCCAGCCGTCGCCATTTTGCGGCTGAAGCATCTACACCCGCCGCTCGACAACCCGGCCCTGCGCCGCGCCATCCTGCCGGCCATCGATCAGGCCGACTTCATGCAGGCTGTCGCTGGGACAGGCCCCGCGATGGTGAACACACGCTGCGGCGTCTTCACGCCCGGTACATCCAATGCGGCGATGGTCGGCCTGGACCCGCTACTGGGCCCGCGCAGCCTGGACCGCGCGAAGGCCATGATGGCTGCCGCGGGCTACACGAACGGGCTGATGCGCCTGAGTGGGCCGACCGACCGTTTAGCACCGGCGGCTATGACGCAGGTGGCCGGGGACCTATTCCGCCGCCTGGGCTTCACCCCAGACCTGGCCATCAGCGACTGGGGTACGGTAACCCAGCGCCGCGCCAGCAAGGAGCCGCTGGATAAGGGCGGCCGGTCCGCGCTGCTGACGGGGTTCAGCAGCTTCGATTTCACCGACCCGGCGCTCCACGCCGTGCTGCGCGACAACGGCGCGGCGGGCTGGCCCGGCTAGCCCACCATCCCAAGGCTGGAAGCGCTACGCGACCAATGATCCGACGCGCCGGACGATGCCTCGCGCCAGGCATTATGCGCGGACATCCAGGGTGTGGCGTTGGACGAGGTCGCGTTCGTACCGGTCGGCGCCCATCTCGTTCCGACTGCGCTGCGGCGCAATTTGGTGGACCGGGTGCCGGGCTTTCTGATCTTTTGGGGACTGCGTACGGGCTGAGCAAGATCTGCATTTCGAGAAGGTTTCGAAGAATGACGATAAGCAGCAAGTGATGCGTTTGCCTTCCCGGTAGTAACCCGTTCGGCCGGGGCAGGCTGGGCAGGCGTCAGGCCCTGCAAGCAACCGGGATCGGTTTCGTTGCTACCCTCACGTCCATTCTGCTCGGAGCCGGGCGCGTCGCTCAGGCGCAGCCCGTTGCCGGGTCCCCCCCGATTGTGGACGGTCTTTCGGTTCGCATCCTCGCGGACAACCATACGGACCGGTACAGCGTTCCGGTTGCGACGCCGGGCATGAAAATTGACCGGACCGGCGGTACGGAACGACCCGGCGTTCCGCCCGCGTCCACCTGGCGCGCAGAATGGGGACTGTCGATGTTCGCCGAGTCCGTGCTGGGCGACGAAACCAAGCGTGTCATGATCGACTTCGGTTACACGGCGGAGGCGCTGCTGGGAAACATCGGCTTCATTGGCCTCGACCCGGCGACAATTGACGCGTTGGTGCTGAGCCACGGCCATACCGACCATTTCGGCGGGCTGCTTGGGCTTCTGGCCGCATCCAAGGGAAAGCTGAAGCCCGGCTTGCCGCTGCTCGTCGGTGGCGAAGATTACTTCTGTTCTCGGCAAACCCTCGCAGGCGGCGACTTTGGCAGCCTGGACCGACCAGGAATCCTGGCGGCCGGCATCAAGCTCATGCTGGCCGAGGCCCCCGCCGTTGCCGCCGGCCACGCCGTGGTGTCCGGCCAGATCCCGAAAACCACCAAGGAAATACCGCCCCAGGCGACGAAGGAACAAACGGGCCTAGTGGGCGGCCTGGGCTGCAACCCGGCCTTGGAGCCGGCCAGCAAAAACACCGGCACCTACATACCGGACGACTTCCAGCACGAAATCGCTACCAGTTACGTTGTGAAAGACAGGGGTCTCGTCGTGCTGACGTCATGCAGCCATCGCGGCGTTCTCAACACGATCAGGTAGGCACAAGCGTCAACGGGAGCCGATAAGCTGCACGCGCTGATTGGGGGCTTTCACCTCGTGCCGCCGCTCAGCGACGATTATGTCCGGCAGACGGTGGCCGACATCAAGGCGCTTAGCCCGGATTATATCGTGGCTGCCCATTGTTCCGGGGAGCGATTCTACGACATCGCCCGGGTGGAGATGCCAAACCGGGTTGTACAGGCGAACGTCGGATCACGCTTCTCCTTTGGAACGAGGTCCTAGCGCTATCTGCGTGGCAGGCTGAATTTGGGCGTTGGTGGCGTGCTTCAGCCAGATTTAGAACTCTGACGTCCACCTATCGAATGGCGATTTAGGACCCAGCAAATACAATCGCCTGCCAGCGACATGCCACATGTCTGGAATGCCAGCGCTCTTGAGCCCTTCTGACACGGCGTAGCCGCAATGGCTGTCGTATGCGGGCGCATATCGCACCGGACCCTCACGCAACTGCGCCAAATGCGCCGGTATTGCAAAACGTCACGTCGTACCCGCCCGCTCGGTGGTGATTGTCGGCTCGCCGCGGACCGCTGCGCCCTCCTCTCGATAGGCGACAGCGTCATAACCAGACGGTGTCGCGCCATCGACGAACTACGGCCTTGCAAGATTCGGCGAAGTCAGCACCGCCAGTACCATCAAACTCTGACTGACAAACCGCAAAAATAGCCTCATTCCGACCATCCCTGCCCCCGATCGGCAGAGAAGATACCACTGAAGAGCAAGTCCAGAGACAAAACGGGATTATCCTGGTACCGATTGGGTTAGGAGCGATGTGGCTTTATGCGTTGTTCCGAAGACCGTTGACGTGAGTGAGAGACCTACGCGGCGCTCGTTTCTGCGGTTGGGTTCTAGAGACGCAACCTTAAGTTGGGATGACCACAATAAGCGATGATAAAAGGGCAGTTTTTCATGGCGCTACGTGTCTGTTCAGGTGTCGGAAGTTACCTGCATTTGCTCCAAACCGACCATGCCGCTACCGAACAAGTACCCCGTCAGGTGAACGGCAGGTTTGTGGGTTATGCCGCTCAGCACCGGACCGGCTGCTTCCCGCCAATCCAGAGGGACTGACCTGCTCTACCCCAACCTCAAACCTCCTCAACCCGCTCCACCCCTGGCAACGACTTCAGCGCCTGGCCCAGCCGCGGCGTGACCTGCCAGCGGCCCGGAATGATAATCTCCACCGCCTGCGCCTCATCGATGCGCGGCACCAGCGTCACCGTGCCGCGCCCCTCGCCTTCCCGCGCCAGCACGGCGCGGATGTGGGGGACGGCTTCGCTGCGGTCCAGCCAGATGCGCAGCCCGGTGCCGATCTCGGCGGCGGCGGTTTCTAACGACACGCAGTCCGCGGCCGTCAGGCGCACGCTGTCGCCATCCAGGCGTACATCCACCTTCATAATCACCGCCGCGCCCGCCTTTAGCACATCGCGCGACGCCATCAGCACTTCGCTGAATAACGTCACCTCCGCCGTGCCGCTCGCGTCGCTCAGCGACACCCACATCATCGGGCTGCCCGACTTCGTGCGGCGCACGCCGGGTGTGCCGACGATGCAGCCGGCCAGGCGCAGGCGGGACGCCCCGGCGCGGGCCCGCGCCTCGACGCTCGCGGCCTGCACCACGTCCAGCCGTTTCAGCGCCGACGCATAGGCGTCCATCGGGTGGGCGGTCAGGTGGAAGCCGATCGCCTCCGCCTCAAACGCCAAGCGCTCCATCTCTGGCCAGTCCGGCGCCGGCGGCAGCCGCAACGGTTCGGGCGCTGCTGCCCCGCCGAACAGGCCGGTTTGGCCGGTCGCCGCCTCCTCCGCCGTCGCCTGCGCGCGCTTCAGGATCGTGTCGGCCCCCGCGAACATTTGTGCCCGGTTGGGGTTCAGACTGTCGAAAGCACCGGCGCGGGCCAAGTTCTCCAACTGCATCTTGTTCAGCGGCCGCGGATCGACCCGCGCCGCCAAATCGGCCAAATCCGCAAACGGCCGGGTACCGCGCGCCGCCACCAGCGCCGCCATCGCCGCCTGCCCCACCTTCTTCACCGCCGCCAGCGCATAGCGGATACGCTGCGCCTCGCCCTCTACTTCAATCGTAAACAGCGCGCCCGAGCGATTGATGTCCGGCGGCGCCACAATAATGCCCATGCGCGCCGCCTCCTGCCGCAGCGCGGCGATCTTATCCGTGTTGGACAGCGCCAGGTTCATGCAGGCCGCCAAAAACGCGACCGGGTGGTTCGCCTTCATCCACGCCGTCTGATAGCTCACCAGCGCATAGGCCGCCGCGTGCGACTTGTTGAACCCGTAATCGGCGAAGCGGGCCATGAGGTCGAACACCTCCGTCGCCTTGTCCGGCGCGATACCGCGCGCCATGGCCCCTTCGGTAAACGCCGAGCGTTGCTGCTCCATCTCCGCCCGGATTTTCTTACCCATCGCGCGCCGCAGCAAATCCGCCGCACCCAGGCTATAGCCGCCCATGGTCTGCGCGATCTGCATGACCTGCTCCTGATAGACCATGATGCCATAGGTCTCCCCCAGGATCGGTTCCAGCTGCGGGTGCGGTGCCGCCCAGGCCTCGCCATGCTTGCGGCGGCAATAATCGGGGATGTTCGCCATGGGGCCGGGGCGGTACAGCGCCACGGCGGCAATCAAGTCCTCGAACCGGTCCGGACGCATCTGGCGCAGCACGTCACGCATGCCGGGGCTTTCGAATTGGAACACGCCGCCGGCGTCGCCACGGGAGAGCATTTCGTATGTCGCCGGGTCATCCAGCGGAATGCGGTCCAGATCGACCACGGTACCCAGCCCAGCCAGTAGCCCCACGGCCTGCTTCAGGATTGTCAGCGTCGTCAGGCCCAAAAAGTCGAACTTCACCAGCCCAGCCTGCTCGACGTACTTCATCGAGTACTGTGTCACCAGCGTATCGGCCTTCGGGTCGCGATAGAGCGGCACCAGGTCGATCAACGGACGGTCGCCGATCACCAGCCCAGCGGCGTGGGTGCTGGCGTGGCGGTACAGCCCCTCCAGCTGCAAGGCCACATCCAGCAGGCGCTTCACGCTCTCATCGCCCTGCATCTCTTGCAGCTTCGGCTCACCCTCGATGGCTTGCGCCAAGGTCACGGGTTTGGCCGGGTTGTTGGGGATCAGCTCCGCCACGCGGTTCACCTGGCCGTACGGCAGGCCCAGCACGCGGCCCACGTCGCGCACGGCCGCCCGCGCCTGCAACTTGCCGAAGGTGATGATCTGCGCCACCCGGTCCGCCCCGTACTCGCGGCGCACGTAGTCGATCACCTCATCCCGCCGTTCCTGGCAGAAATCGATGTCGAAGTCCGGCATCGACACGCGTTCGGGGTTCAGGAACCGCTCGAACAACAGGCCCCATTGCAGCGGGTCCAGGTCGGTAATGGTCAGCGCCCACGCCACGACGGAGCCTGCGCCAGAGCCACGGCCCGGCCCCACGGGAATATCCTGCGCCTTCGCCCACTGGATAAAATCGGCGACGATCAGGAAGTAGCCGGGAAAGCCCATGGCGGCGATGACGCCCAACTCGTATTCGAGCCGCGTTTCGTACTCTGCCCGGCGTTCGGGCGCGATCGGCCGCCGGGCCAGCCCCTCGCGGGCGAGCGCCGTAAGCGTTTCGGCCTCCGTCGTACCGGGCCGGACCTTGCTGCATACCGGCAACAGCGGGTCGCGCTTCTCCGCCATCACAGCACACATGCGCGCCACGGCCAGCGTGTTGTCGTACGCATCCGGTAAATCGCGGAACAGGGTGCGCATGGTGGCCGCGTCCTTGAACCAATGCTCCTTCGTCACCCGGCGACGCTGCGGCTCGCTCACCTGCCGTCCCTCGGCGATGCACAGCAACGCGTCATGCGCGGCGTGAAAGCCAGCGCGGGGGTAGAAGCATTCGTTGGTAGCGACGATCGGCAGATCGAGGTCGCTCGACAGCTGTAGCAACCCAGGCTCGATTGCATTGTCCAGCGCCGTGCCATGGCGGTGCAACTCCACCAGCGTACGGCTGGGGAACGCCTCTGCCATCCGCGCCAGCAGCGCCGCTGCGTCAGGCCGCCGCCCTTCGGCCAGCAGGCGCGCGACCGGGCCACGGGAACCGCCGGTCAGCAGCAGCAGGCCTTCGGACCGCGCCGCCACCGCGTCCCACGCCAGTTGCGGGCACGCCGGGTCACCCTGCATGAACCCGGCCGAGGACAGGCGCTGCAAATTGGCCAGCCCCGCCGGGTCCTGCGCCAGCAGCACGACCGGGTCCGGGGCCAGCCGGTCATTCTCCGCCCGGGTGAGAGAAACCTGGCAGCCAATGATGGGCTGCACGCCAGCGCCGACGCAGGCCTGGCTGAACTCCAGCGCGCCAAACAGATTGCCGGTGTCGGTGATGGCCACGGCCGGCATGGCATCCTCCGCTGCCAGCGCCGCCAGCTTGTCGGGCTTTATCGCGCCCTCACTGAGCGAATACGCGCTGTGGTTCCGCAGGTGTACAAACGGGCTCATGCCGGTACGATCGCCCCGTTTTGCAGCGTGACTTGCCGGTCCATGCGGGCGGCCAACTGCGGGTTGTGGGTGGCGATCAGCGCCGCCACTCCCTCGGTCCGCACCATGCGCAGCAGTTCGTCGAACACCACCGCGCTGGTGGCCACGTCCAGATTACCGGTCGGCTCGTCCGCCAGCAGCACGCCGGGCGCGTTGGCCAGGGCGCGGGCTATGGCCACGCGCTGCTTCTCGCCACCCGACAGCTTACCCGGCAAATGGTGCAGCCGGTGCGCCAGGCCGAACGCGGTCAGCAGCGCCGTCGCCCGGTCGCGCGCATTGGGGCGGTGGCCAATCAGCTGCGGCAGGGTCACGTTTTCTATCGCCGTAAACTCCGCCAGCAAATGATGCGCCTGGTACACAAATCCGATGCGGTCGCGGCGGATGGCGGTGCGCGCCGTATCATTCAGCGACCCGGAATCTACACCATCCACGCGTACGACGCCGCTGTCCGGGCGTTCCAGCAGCCCGGCCAGGTGTAGCAGCGTGCTCTTGCCCGTGCCGGACGGGGCGACCAGCGCCACGATCTCCCCGGCATGCAGCGTGAGGCTTGCGTCCCGCAGCACCTGCAAATCGGCCTCGCCACTGCGATAGGCGCGGCTCACGCCCTCCAACACCAGAGGACACGAAGCGGGGCGCTCACTCATGGCGCAGCGCCTCCACCGGGTCCGTGCGGGCAGCGCGCCAGCTGGGATAGAGTGTTGCCAGCAACGACAACGACAGCGCCATCGCCATCACCTGCGCAACCTCATGCCAATTCAGCGTGGCTGGCAGATGGGTCAGGTAATAGACCTCCGGGCTGAACACTTTGCTGCCTGTTGCGGCCTCTACCCAGCCCTGGATCGTTTCGATATTCAGGCAGAACAGCACGCCGACCACGACGCCCAGCACCGTGCCCGTCACACCCACGCTCGCCCCGCACATGAGAAAGATGCGCAGCACCGCGCCCCGCCCGGCGCCGATGGTGCGCAGGATCGCAATATCGCGCGTCTTGTCCTTCACCATCATGATCAGGCTGCTGATGACGTTGAACGCGGCCACGATAATGATCAGTGTCAGGATCAGGAACATGACGTTCCGCTCCACCTGCACGGCGGTAAAGAAGCTGTTGTTGTTCTGCTGCCAGTCGATCACCCGCACCGGCCCGCCCGCCGCGGCGGTAATGGCCCGGCCCACCGACTTCACGGATTGCGGGTCGTCCACCATGACCTCGATATGCGATGCGGCGCCGGGCTGCTGGAAGAAAATCTGCGCAGCCTCCAGCGGCAGGAACACGTAGCTGGTGTCGTACTCGTTCATGCCGACCTGGAACACGGCGACGATCCGGTAGGCGCGCACGCGGGGGATGGTGCCGAACGCGGTCGCGGCACCGTCGGGCGACAGCAGCGTGAGTTCATCGCCGACGGTCAGGCCGAACTTACCCGCCAGGCCCACGCCGATCGCGATCGCGTCCTCACCCTGGAAATCCGCCAGCGAACCGGCGCGAATGTTGTCCGCCACCGCCTTCATCTGGCGCAGGTTCTCGGGCGCGATGCCCCGCACCAGCCCACCGGCCGAGTTCCCGCGCGGTGACTTCAGCAGCACCTGCCCATCCACCACCGGCACGGCCGAGACCACGCCCGGCACCGTCCGGATACGCTCGGCAAGTGCATCGTATTGCGTGAGCGGCACGCCCGCGCCGTAAACTCCCAGATGCCCGTTGAATCCCAAGATGCGCGCCAGCAGGTCCTTCTGAAACCCACCCATCACAGACATGACGATGATGAGCGTCGCCACCCCCAGCGCAATCCCCACGAGGCTGAACCCTGCGATCACACTTACAAACCGCTCGCCGCGCCGGGCACGCAGGTACCGGCCAGCGACGGCGCGCTCGAATTGTCCGAACATCGTCTAACCGATATGAGCGAGGGCGGCGTCGAGCGAAAGCTCTTGCCGCTCGCCGGTCGCGCGCCGCTTGATCTCGACCGTACCGGCCGCCACACCGCGCGGACCCACGATGATCTGCCACGGGTGGCCCATCAGGTCCGCGTCGGCAAACTTGACCCCCGCTCGCTCGTCCCTGTCGTCATACAATGCGCGGCCGGGCATGGCGGCATAGGCTGTTTCGCAGACCGCACCCGTGGCGGTGTCGCCCTGTTTCAGGTTCAGGATCGCGGCGCGGAACGGGGCCACGCTGTCGGGCCACTTGATCCCAGCCTCGTCGTGGTGCGCCTCAATCAGGGCACCCACCAGCCGTGACACGCCGATACCGTAGCTGCCCATGTTCGGCGCCACCGGCCCGTCCGGCCCGGCCACATGCAGGCCCACCAGCTCGCTGTACAGCGTGCCAAAATTGAAGATCTGCCCGACCTCGATTCCCCTGCCCTCGCGCTGCCGCTCCGGTGGCACCGTTGCCCAGGCGGCGATGTCGTGCTTTTCGTCCGTCGCCGCGTAGGGGGCCGTGACGGCATTGAACAGGCGCTCCAGCTGCGCCGGGTCGGTATGGTCGACGTCGTCCAGGCCCAGCTGGATGTCCTCGACGGCGCTGTCGTAGAACACCTGGCTTTCGCCCGTTTCGGCCAGGATGTGGAATTCGTGGCTGAGGTCCCCGCCGATCGGGCCTGTATCGGCGGCCATCGGTACGGCGCGCACGCCCAGGCGCTGGAAGGTGCGCAGATACGCCAGCAGCATTTGGCGGTAACTATTGACGGCGCCCGCCTGATCCATGTCGAACGAATAAGCATCCTTCATTAGGAACTCCCGTCCGCGCATGACGCCAAACCGGGGCCGGGTCTCATCCCTGAACTTCCACTGGATATGGTACAGCGTCTGCGGCAACTGGCGGTAGGAGTTGATGGATTGGCGCATCAAATCCGCCACCAGCAATTCGTTGGTGGGGCTATAGATCAGGTCGCGGTCCTGCCGGTCCTTGATACGCAGCATTTCGGGCCCGTATGCGTCATAGCGCCCGGTGCGCTGCCACAAATCAGCTCCCTGCAGGGTGGGCATCAGCATCTCCTGCGCACCAACGCGGTCCTGCTCTTCGCGCACCACCTGCGCGATGTTCTGCAGCACGCGCCACCCGGCGGGTAGCCAGGCATAGATGCCGGCGCTGACCTGCTTAACCAGCCCCGCCCGCAGCATGAGGCGGTGCGACGCGATCTGTGCCTCCGCCGGAATATCTTTTGACGTTGGCAGTAGCGAGCGGGAGAGGCGCATGACAGTCCTGAACTGAGGTGGCGCGGACCCTAACCGAAGATGCCGCGCAAGACGATGGCGGCATGGGCTTCGGCTCGCGCCGTGGTGACATAGTGGGCCAACTCGAACAGAGCCGGGCATGGAACGGCGGCGCCGAGTAGTGCCGAACCTTTCGAAATCCCCAGCCAGCCATGATTGGAGTTGAAACGACTTATTGCGGCGCAGCATACTTTCTTGCCGCGGAAAGTAGTTTCCTGTTAGGAAATTGCTTCACACCCGAGTTGCCACACGCTAAACAAAAAGAAGGCCCGCGGCTGTGGCAGCCGCAGGGCCAAGTTTAGGGAGGAAA
>JANONC010000125.1:0-26715 GCA_031420655.1 Rhodospirillales bacterium
CGGAATGGACGGGTTTATCGCCGAGGTGATCGAGGACCACCTGCGTGAAAAGGTGGTCGAAGCGCCAACGAAGGCCGAGGCATCGGTCGCGGTCGAGGAATTGATTGACATCGTGCGCAGCTACCTGACGTGACGGTTGCCCTGCTCTCCGCCTGGTGGGTGTCCTTCGTGGCAAGCGCTTACCTCTATACTGTCATCGCCTACGCGACCTCGTTCGTGCTGGGCATGTTGATCGGGTTTGAACGCCAGTGGCGGCAACGCTCGGCGGTTTGCGCACCTACGCGCTGGTCGCGGTGAGCACAGCGGCATTTGCCGACCACGGCATGCGCCTGCTCGCGACCGCGGGGGCGACGCAGATCATCTCGTAAGTCATCTCTGGGATCGGCTTCCTAGGTGCGGGTGCCCGGGAACACGCTGCTGCGGTGGCTCGTGAACTGGGTCAACCGGCGTCGCATCAATGCGGACCTCCGCGACCTGCCGGATGCCGAGGTCGACGCCGTGGTCGATGCGTTTGAAACCTCACCTGCGGTGCTCTCGGCAACCTGGTCGGTTGAGGCGAGTTCCTTAAAAACGATGGCCACCTATGTGATCGGTCCATGCCCGGCCGTTCCGGGTATTTTCCATAGAAGACCATCACGAAGTTGAAGTCTCGGACACACTGACGAAAAATGGGTTCTCCCGCACTTTCCGTGCTGTCGTTGAGGTCTCGAATGAGCACGTAGAGGAGCCCTCCTTGGTGAAGGTCTTCCTTGCCCACGCGCATATTGCCCCTGATCCCTGCCGGCCTCGCCGTCGTGGGGGTCGTGTCAACCGCCAATCACGTCGTCATCACATCCAGCCCGCATCAGCCCTCGGCCGCTTGTGTCCCACCTGCGCCCAGGTGTCCCATCGGCTTCACAGCCGCTACCGGCGCACCTGACCAGCCCCCATCGGGTGGTCCGGGCAGAATGTTAGTGCAGCATCGTAGCGGGCGGCGGAGGTGACCCGGTCGGGCCGGGCGGCCGGGCGGCATCGGCGTGCCGAACAGAACGACGTCCGGCGCGGGCGGCCGGTAGCCCAAGGAGGAGTGCGGGCGCACGGTGTTGTAATGCACCCGCCATTGCTCGATCAGGACCTTGGCTTCAGCCAGCGTGTTGAACACCTCCATGTCGAGCAGCTCGTCCCGCAGCTTGCCGTTGAAGCTTTCCTCATAGCCGTTCTCCCAGGGACTGCCCGGCTCGATGTAGGCCGTCTTGGCGCCGACACCTGTGATCCAGCCCTTCACGGCGGTGGCCACGAACTCAGGCCCATTGTCTGACCGGACGAGCCCAGGCGTGCCGCGGGCAATGAACAGGTCCGTCAGCACGTCGATGACGTCGCATGACCCCAGCTTGCGCCCGTCCCGGGTCCGGTCCTCGACGAAGTCGTAGGCCCATACCCTATCGCCCGCTCCGGCCGCAGCCGGACGCAGGACCCGTCGTTCAGCCACAACCGCCCGCGCTTGGGTTGCCGGGCTGGCACGCGCAGGCCCTCACGCCGCCAGATCCGCTCCACCCGCTTGTGGTTGCACGCCCAGCCCTCGGCCCGCAGCAAGGCCGTGACCCGGCGGTAGCCGTAGCGGCCATACTGTCGAGCCCAGTCGATGATCGCCGCTGTCAGCGCCGCTTCGTCGTCGGCCGCCTCTGCCACCTTGCGCTGCGTCGAACGGTGCTGATCCAGCACCCGGCAGGCAAACCGCTCCGAGACGTCCAGCTTGGCCGTGACGTGTGCCACGCACGTCCGACGACGCGCGGCGCCTACCAGTTTCCCGACGCGGCTTCCTTCAGCACCAGCTTTTCGAGCGTCAGGTCAGCCACTGCTCGCCGCAGGCGCCCGTTCTCCTGCTCCAGAACCTTCAAGCGCCTCACCTGGTCCAGCTTCAGACCGCCATACTCCGCACGCCAGCGGTAGTCGGTCGCCTCCGTCACCCCAATCGCCCGGACCCCTTCGGCTACCGGCTTGCCCTGTCCCACCAGCACCTCAACCTGACGCAGCTTGGCGACGATCTCCTCCGGCTTATGATGCTTGCGCGCCATTCCAATTCCTTCCGTGTTCACACCGAAATCTCACCTCCGGCGGACCACTTCTAGGGGGGCACGTCAGCTAACCATTTCGTATTGCGCTGTAAATCGATACGATGATAGAAGGTCTTTATATCGATAAGGGATCGTCAAATGCTGATTCGTCCATTGTCGCTTTCAGAGCCCACGGACTTCTCGGAGATAGCGTACGTTCTGATTGCAGCCACGGCAGTGCCGGCGGGCTTTGATGCAGCATATTACCTCTCGCACAATCCGGATGTGGCAGCCGCCAAAGTCGATCCGCTCCAGCATTTCCAAAGCATCGGATGGCGCGAGGGACGAGACCCGAGTGCCGGTTTCAGTGTGTCGCAGTACCTTGCCAACAATCCTGACGTCCGGGCAGCCGGGGTTGAGCCGCTTTCGCATTACAACGCGGCGGGCAAGGCAGAAGGTCGGCTAGCGCGCTACGATCAGGGCTTTGACCGAATTTATTACCTTGCGAACAACCCTGACGTCGCGGCCGCGGGCGTTGATCCGCTGCAACATTACCTCACCTTCGGCTGGAAAGAAGGACGCGACCCGAGCGCTCTGTTCAACACCCGTTTCTATTTAGCACAAAACCCGGACGTAGCCGCCACAGGCATCAACCCCTTGCTGCATTTTATAACGCGCGGCTGGACGGAGGGCCGGGACCCGAGTGCCGGTTTCAGCGTCAGCCAATACCTGTTGAACAACCCGGACGTGAAAGCGGCCGGGATCGACCCGTTGCTGCATTATATTACCAAAGGACAGGCCGAGGGCAGACTGCCACGCTACGACGTGGATTTCGACCGCGCCTACTATCTAGCTCAGAACCCGGACGTGGCCGCAGCAAAAGTCGATCCGCTGCAGCATTTCTTGACGCTGGGCTGGCACGAGGGGCGTAACCCCAACGCCCTGTTCGACACGAAATACTACCTGGCGAACAACCCGGACGTGGCCGCAGCCGGAATCGACCCGCTGCTGCAGTACACGACCATCGGCTGGAAAGAGGGCCGGAACCCAAGCGCGTTGTTCAACACCCGCGCTTACCTGGCCGAATACCCGGACGTGGCGGCCACCCATACCGACCCGCTACAGCACTACCTCACTTACGGCCGGAACGAAGGCCGGGATACGGGCACGACGCCGGGCCATGCACCCTCTGCCAGCCTGGCTGTCGCGTACCGCACGACCAGTGACCATGCGACGGGCGCGCCGGTCGTTGAGCTGACCGGCCAGGCCGATCCGGGCGTCACCGTACATCTGACGGGCACGACCCTGACGGCGGTGGCCGATGCGTCTGGCCTATTCCGGCTGGCGGGCGTGCAGCTGGCGGCCGGTCACAACACGGTCGAGCTGACGGCGATCGACACGCAAGGGCGGCTCGGCCGCGTGTCCGTGGGGCTGGACCGCACGGCTGATCCGGCCGGCACGGTGGTGACCGATTGGGACCAGCTACTGCTCGATAGCCTGCCGGCCCAGGGTACGGACCCGCAAGTCGCTTCCCGTGCCATGGCGATCGAGGGGGTCGCGGTCGTGGACGCGCTGAACGCGCTGCAAGGCAAGGCCGGGTTCCTGGTGCGCCTGGCGGCACCGGCCGGCATTGCCGCCGCGCCAGCCATTGCGGCGGCGGCGCATGACGTGCTGGTCTACTTATTCCCAACCCGGGCTGCGATTTTCGACGCAGCCCTGGCCCGCGTCGTGGCGGCCGAGCCGGCGGGCGCGCTGACCGACCAGGCCGTGACGTTCGGCAGGGCCGTCGCTGCCGCGGTGATCGCCATCCGCGATCGCGATGGCTGGAACAAGATTACGCCGTTCGACGGCAGTGCCGACCCCGGCAAGTGGCGGCCCACGGCGCCTGATTTCGGCCTGGCACAGGACCCGCAATGGGCAACCGTCACGCCGTTTACCCTGACCAGCGATAGTGAGTTCCGCCCCGCCGGCCCGCCTGCGTTGACGAGCGACGCCTACAAACAGGGTGTGGCCCTGGTGCAGTCGATCGGCAGCCTGACCTCCACCACGCGCACCGCCGACCAGACGGCCATCGCAAAATACTGGTCCGACGGCGCCGGCACGGTCACGCCACCCGGCCACTGGAACGCGATTGCGCGGCAGGTTGTGGCGAGCCTCGGCCTGGACACCGCGACCAGCGCCCGCGTGCTGGCAGAGGTGGACGTGGCGCTGGCCGATTCTGCCTTTGCCGATTTCAACGCCAAGTACTTCTACGATGCGGCGCGCCCGATTACGATCATACGCGACGGCGTTGTGGGCACCGCCGACCCCACCTGGACGCCGCTGCTCAAGACGCCGCCGCACCCCAGTTATGTGTCGGGCCACTCCACTTACAGCGCGGCAGCCGCGACGGTGCTGGACAGCCTGTTTGGCACAGTCGGGTTCAGCAGCACCAACTCCTCCGGAGTCACGCGCAGCTTTGCGAGCTTTGACGGTGCCGCGCAGGAAGCCGCCATCAGCCGGCTGTACGCCGGCATTCATTACACGTGGGACAGCGCGGACGGCGCCACGCTCGGCACATATGTCGGCTCGAATGTGGTCACGACATTCGAGGGCGGGCGCAATAATGGCCCGGTACTGCTGCTGGACCAGCAAGGGACGGCCAGCACGTCCGGCACGCTGACGCTGAGTGGCTACGCGCTGGATGATACGGCACCGCTGACCCAGATCATTGCCACGCTGGATGGCGGGGCGGCCAAGACCGTGGTGGTCGATGCCGCCGGGCGATTCACGCTGTCGACGGACACGCTGTTTGGCACCGTGGCGGCCGGGGCGCACCAAATTGCGCTGCAGGCGCAGGATGCGGGCCAGAAGGTCACGTCGATCACGGCGCCGTACACCCGCGGGTCGGGCGGCATTTCGCTCAGCCTGGCGTCGCCCGGCACCAATGGCGCGCTGACGGCGGCCTCGCGGCTGGTGGGGACCGTGTCCAGCACGGCTGCGGCCGTGACGGGACTGACGTACCAGTTCGACGCCGGGGTGGTAACGCCCGTGTTGTTTACCGGCACCGGTGCGTTCGACACGGCGCTCGACCTGTCGAAGCTGGCCGCCGGGTCGCATACGCTCACAGTGCGGGCGTCCGACGCGTCCGGCGGTGTTTCCGTTGTGACAGCGACGGAGACGCTGGCTGCCCTGGTGCCGCTCACGATCGTGTCGCTGACTCCGGTCAATGACGCGGGCGACATCGGCGTGACGTACCGGCCGGAGGTGGTGTTCTCCCGCGCGGTCGATCCCACGACGCTGACGGCCAGCAGCCTCTACGCGACCGACGCCAGCGGTGCCCCGGTTGCGGCGACGATTGTGCCGCGGGCAGACGGGACGGGTGCGTCACTGTTCTTTACTAACCCGTTGCCGGGTGCGGCGACGATCACGCTACACCTAGTGGGTTCTCTGATCCGCGGTACGGATGGAGCGCAGCTCGATGCGGCGGGCACGGGAGCGCCGGGTAGCACGGCTACGTCCCGCCTGGTGACGGTCAGCACGGCGTCCATCGCCACGACGGTGTTGACCGGCATCGTGGCCGACCCGGGCGCTGACCTGCAGCCCGGCGGCGCGGATGACGTACGCAACAACCCGGATGGAACGAAGACCTACCTAAAGCCGATCGCGCACGCGAAGGTCTATGTGCTGGGACAGGAAAGCCAGGCTGTATACACCGACAGCCTAGGCAGCTTTACCCTGACCGGTGTGCCGTCCGGCACGGTGAAGGTCGCCATCGACGGCCGCACCGCGACCAACGCGCCCACCGGGGTCTTTTTCCCCGAGATGGTGCTGGACACCCAGGTGCAGGCCGGGGTGGTGAACACGCTGCCGGGCGGCATGGGCACGGCCGAGGAGATGGCGGCCCATAAAACGACGCTCGGCGTTTATCTACCGCGCGTGCAGGCCGACATCCTGACACCGCTCAGCACCACGGCGCAGACGGTCGTGACAGTACCAGCCGACGCGGCCGGGCTGCTGTCGGACGCGCAGCGCTCGCAGCTAAGCCTGACGGTGGCGCCGGGCAGCCTAGTGGGGATGGATGGCAAGCCGATCGCGGGGGCCACGGTGGGCATCAGCCCGGTGCCGGCCGACCTGGTGAAAGACATGCTGCCCGCCGGGCTGCTGCAACACACGTTCGACATCACGATCCAGGCGCCCGGCGGCGCCGCGTTTACCACGCCTGCCACGCTCACGCTGCCGAACGTGTTCGGGCTGGCACCGGGTGAGAAGACGTACGTGCTGTCGTTCGACCACACGACCGGCCGACTGGTGATCGACGGGACGGCCACCGCCTCTGCGGATGGCCTGACGATCACGACCGACCCCGGCCAGGGTGTGACGAAGCCCGGCTGGCATGGCGTGACGCCGCCGGGCTCAAGCTCGTCTGGGCCGAACTCGGCGACCGACCCCAAACCAGACATGCCGTGCGATAAAAAGAAAGTTGCGGGCGCTTTCAAAGACACATTGCCGGTGCTGATTAAGGACGGCCTCGACTGCCTGGGCAAAGTTTACCAGCAAGTGGCGACGATCAAGGCGCTGCTGAAAGATTTTGCCGATATTACGGCTAATACGATTCAGATCGTGAACAACGTGGCGGCACTTAAACAAGCGCAGGCGCAGGGTGATTCGCAGGCGGCGCTGGTGGCGAGGGCGAACGTGTTAGAGTACACATGCTCCAATATCGCCGCCCTCTACAACGTCGCCCTTGCAGCAGCGAAGACTGAAACGGCAGAGATTACCACTAGCATAGTATGCTTGAACGCGATTTTAGATGCTGGGACTTATATCGTTAGTAACGCTAATTCGGCTGGATGCCTATCGCCGCTGAGTTACACCTTGTTGTACTCTGGACTCAATACTGCCTCGTTTCTAACCAAAGAATTGGTGAATCTGCAAAATCTGCTGAACGGCAATCTGAGCGTGGGACAGTTAAACACCGTGTGTGACGCCGTGAACTTTTTGGTAAACCAGTTCGGCGTCGTAACGCAAGACACCGCGGCATCTGACGGATCCGGGATTGTCCTGGCGTCGGCCAACGACAGCGTGTCTGACCTGGCTGCCGCGTTTGCGGCGGTGACGACGCAGCTCAGCTCATTTCAGGGCGGGCTTACGGGGGCGACCGGTGCGTTGGGCAGCTTATCCACGACGATCTCGAATTCGACGCTCGATACGACCTTGCCCGCGTTGCTGGCGAATGTGGAGCGCGTCATCAATGGCGCGCCGGCTGACGTGTACTATGAAGTTACGGTCGGCGGACAAGTCTATCGTGGTGTGACTGGTGCATCGGGCAAGCTCGACTTCTTCTTCCCGCCGTCCAGCCAGTACACGATCAAGTACTACGATGCAGCGCTTGACCTGTATGCGGTCACAACCGGAACCAGTGCTACATCGGGTGCCACCACGACACTCCCCAACCCACTTTTCTTGCCGATCGCCGGCCTGCCCATCACCGGGCCGGGCGGCCTGCCGGACCTGGTGGAGGGGATCGTGGGCGGCAGCGTCACAAGGGCCGACAGCCTCGTGCCGGGCGTGATGGACGTGGTGGCGGTGCACCAGGGTGTCGCGGCGACACGTTCGTTGCTCAATACCACCGGGGTGATCGCGTCGGCCGCGTTGCAGGGCTCGGCGACCCAGGTGGTGATCGCGGGATCGTTGACCGATCCGGCGGGTGCGTACGCTTATGTCGCCACCGGACTTTACGGGCTTGCGATCCTGGACGTCAGCAACCCGCTGAAGCCCGGACTGCTGTCGGAGACCAAGCTGACTGGCGACGCGACGGGCGTGGCTGTGGACAGCACGCTCGGGATCGCAGCCGTGGCGGACGGAGCGGGCGGTCTCGTGCTGCTCGACCTCAAGTCTCTGACGGCACCCACCGTGATCACGACGGTCGCCGGATCGGTGCGGGCGGTGCAAACGTTTGAGGGCGTCGCGTATTGCACTGACGACAACAGCCTCGTGGCCATCGACCTCGCGACGGGGGCGGTACTGCAGCGTCTGCCGCTGAGTGAGAATGGGCTGCTCGGCCTGACCCGGGACGGGTCGACCCTGTGGGTCAGGGACAACGCCGGCATCCTGACCGGGGTGAGTATCGCGACGGGCGTCATGGTCCGTACGGGCAGCGCTCCGATCTCGTCTTTTGGCAATAGCAACCTCTTTGCCGCTGCCGGAATCGTCTATGCCGGTTCCACGGTGGCGGGCTACACGACCGTGGATGTCAGGGTGCCAGCCACTCCGGTCGTGCTTGCGGGCGCCTCGCGCACGGGTACGGTCGGCGCCGCTGTCGTCCTGAATGGCACCGGGCAGGGTGTGGCGATTGGAACCGTCACTATCGGCACGAATGTGCTGGATTTCGCAGACACGCGCGATCCCACCAACACCAGCGCGCTCCTGACCGAGTTTACCCTGCCGGGCGCGCCGAACGGTATCGCGATTGGCGCCGGTGTCGCTTACGTTGCGGACGGCACGTCGGGGCTGCAGGTCGTCAACTACAAGGCGATCGACACCAGTGGCGTGGGCCCGACCATTACCATCCTGTCCGGACCTGGCTCGACGCCCGGCGCCACGGCCGCTACGTTGAGCGAAGGCAGCGTCGCGGGGTTCACCATCCAGCTCACCGACCCCGGGCAGATACGCAATGTCGAGCTGTTGCTGAACGGCAAGGCGGTGGTGAACGACAACTCCTATCCGTTCGAACTATCGGCTTTCCTGCCCAGCATTGCCGCCGCGGGCACCACGGTAACCCTGGCTATTCGTGCCACCGACACGGCCGGCCATGTAACGACGACCGCGCCATTGGTCGTGACACTGACTCCTGACCGGACCCAGCCGACCTTGTTGGATCTGTCCCTTGTCGGCGGATCAACGCACTCAGCGAAGTTCCGTAGCATCACGTACCGCTTTTCCAAGCCGATCGACCCTTCAGCGCTCACGCCGGGCAGCTTTTCGCTGACCGGTCCGGGCAACGGGGTCGTCGCACCCCTATCGTACCAGTCCCGCGCGGGCGGCCGGCAGATCGTTGTCACCTACCCGGTCTTGCAGGCCGGCAATTACACCGTAACGCTAAATGCTGCGCAGATCCTTGACTTGGCAGGTAACGCGTTGGCCGGCACGCCAGCGTCGACCGCTTTCACCATTGCCGCGGGCAATTACACCACGGCGTGGTCTTCTCCCATCAGCGGATTCTGGCCCGTGCCCGACAACTGGGACGGCCTGCAGGTGCCCGGCGCGGCGGATACCGTTCTGCTAGCGCTGCCCGGCACCGTTACGGTCACGCATGATAGGGGCACGGACGTTGTGGCCGGCGTGACGCTAACCGGGGGCACCCTCTCGCTCACCGGGGGGACGCTCGAGGTAAACGGTGCCGTCGATGTGCAGGGTGGCGTGCTGACGCTTGGTGGCGGGACGCTCCGGCATGCGGTTTTGAAGCAGAACGGTGGTAAAATCACCTATGGCACCGTGATTCTCGATGGCGTGACCTTTGCCAACGCGCTCGCGGTAGATGGTGGCTACATCTCCATGGCCAATGCGCAGCCGTACACCGCAGCCACGCTCGACCTTCGCTCCGGCAACAACGGCGTCACTTCGCTAAGCTACCTGGGAAGCCAATCGTTCGACAACGTCGCGATCCATTTGGGCGGCACGTCGGCCGGTATTTTCGGTTCCTATGCCGATACCATCACGCTCGGGTCCGGCGTCGTGCTGGATGGGAGCGGTTCTGTCAGTGCCCTGGTAGGTAACATCAGCAATGCCGGGCAAATAAAGGGCTCGGTCACCCTGTTCGGACGGGACACCGTCAACACTGGCCGTATCGACCTGACGCTGCTTTCGGGGGCGGCCTCGCCGGCTACCTTGCTATTATCAAGCCTCAGTCTGGCCAATTCCGGCACCATTACCGGCGCTGGTAAGTTTCTGGTGCTCGGGGCGGGTGGCCTTATCAATACAGGCACCATCAAACTATCGGACGGCGCCGGGCTGTCGCTAAGCGGGACCATCACCAACACGGGCACGATCGACCTAGGGTCCGGCGCGCTTTCCATTCAGTACCAAACCGTCGTGACGCCGGGTTTGCTCAAGAGCATCGTTGCGACCGGCAGTGCTTTGACGGTTTCCGGCACGCTCGACCTCACGGGCACCACGCTCAACCAGACGACTTTGCCGCAGTTTGGTAGCATTGGAACGGCCAATGGCGGGACTATCAAGGGGGGCACTATCCAACAGGGTAGCTATCTGACCCTGGGTAACGGCACAACGTTTGACGGGGTTACCTGGTCGGGTGGCCTGTCGCTGGTGGGAGGAAGCTATTCCATCAGAAACGGGTTTGTCGTTCAGGGCGGGCCGGTCGATTTGCGCAACTCACCGCAGATGTACGGCGCCAGACTTAATTTCTTGGGCAATCAAACGGTTTCCGGCGTCTCGTTTATTTCTGGGGCCGGCGCTACGCCCAGCACGAATGGCTTCAGCGCCGGTGAAGGCTCGGTCATTCTTGCTGCTGATACGACCTTGTCCGTTCAGGGCGGCACGACGGAAATAAGTTCGTCTGGAGGCACGATCGCTCCGGATGGGAGGATCATACCGAACAGCGTCATCAATCAAGGTACGATCTCAGTCGCGTCCGGGGCGCGGCTACAGGTGAACAAAAACAGGCTGTCCGGTGCCAATGTAAATGCACAGCCGGCCAGTACAGGTACGATCGCGCTGGCACCGGGTGCCACGCTTGAAATCGACAACGCGACGGCCCTGTCGGATTTGGCATCGTTCGGCACCACGATCGGCTCCGGCGGCACGCTTTCGCTTGGTTTCGGCACGCTCGACCTGGCCGGTGGCACCCTCGACAGCGCAACGGTCCTGCCCGGCACTTCCGTCGTTGAACTGAACGGCGTGACGCTCACGAACGGCGCGTTGCAGGGTACGTTCACCTCCGCCAGTGGCCACCTGTCAGGCGTGGCCGTCAACGGCACTTTGACCCTGTCAGGCCGTTTGGATGCCGACACGCTCACAACCCAGGGCCTGGTCCTCAACTTTGCGGGCAGCTCCGACGACATTTCGTTTACCAAGGCGCAGGTTCTCGACCACACCGCCATACATATGCTTGCAGTGCCCGGCGTTCCGGTCACCAGCATCAGCAAATACCTGATCGACAACACCCTATTGACATTAGGCGCAACCTCATCGATGGACATCCAGGCAGGGTCTGGAGGTTCTATAATAGCGCCGTTCATCAACGCCGGCACCATCACGACAGCCTCTGCCGGCGTTCATTTTTTAGGCACGGGCTTTACCAACCAGGGTACGCTGACCGAAACGGCCGGCGATGTCCTGATTAGTGGCGGCTCCGTCACCAACACGGGTACGGTCAGCGTCTCCGCTGGGGCCAAGCTGGAGATATACAGCAACGATATCTCCAACACCGGCTCCATCGCCGTCGCGGCAGGAGCCAAGCTGCAGGTCGACCAGGACACGAGCCTGGCCCGGCTCGGCAATACGGGCGGGGGCGGTGCGCTCCTGCTCGGTGGCAAGCTGGACCTTAGTGGCGGCACGCTCGATCTGAATGCGCCCGGCGGATTTGGTTCGGTAGGGCTCACCAAGGCCGGCAGCGCGATCAGTAACGGCACGATCCATGAAGGGCGGAGCGTCATCTCCATCGCCGGTGGCACGACGCTCACCAACGTGGCCATCACCACCCAGGGCGGAACCGTCGTCAGCACTGCCGCGCTGGCCGACACTGGGGCAGCCCGCAACAACACCGATGGCAGCATTACGCTCGGGCCCGATGGCAGCACGGTGCATTTCATGGGAGCCAACGCCGTCGTGTCCTCGGCTGGGCGGGCCTTCATCTTTGGCGCCGGCGACCATGACACGATCGCGCTGACAAACGGCCATATCGGCCAGGCCGATATCTATGGCTTCTCACAAACCAATGGTGACGTGCTGGATGTGTCTGCGGCGCTGGCCGGGACGAATTGGGACCATACGGCAGGTACGCTATCCCTCTATTTGGCTGCGGCCGCAACCGGTACGGGCGGCGCCGACACCACGGTCTATTTCGGTTCCGGCAACGGCTATGTCGGGGGCTACACTGCGGTGCTGCACAACCAGACCGGCTCGATCGCAAGCCTGCAAGCCGCCGGAGCCCTCAAGCTGCTCTGACAGGGGGCCAGGCCGTTTGCAACGGCGTGGCACCGCGGTATCAGGGCTTATGCGCATCGCCTGCCCCTCTTGTGCTGTGGCACTGCACCAGACGACCGACTAACCCGGGTCGTGCGGTGCAGTGCCACAGCTGCGACGCGCGCTGGACGCCGGTGCCGGTGGCCGGGCCTGAAACGCCGCCCGCGGTCGCGATTGCCCGCCGGCAGTGCCGCCTGTCTCAGGCCTCACGGTAGTGGAACCCGCGCCCGAGGCACAGGCAGGTGCCCGGCCCGGCGGTCAAGCGCTGATGGTGGCCGGTGGGTCGCGACGGTACTGCGCTTAGCGGGTATGGTGGGGGCGTGATATTTGGGGCGATGGATCGTCATGATCGCCTGGCCAGCTAGCGAGCGGCTCTATGCGGCTTTTGGGCTGGTTGGCGCGCGGTAGTCAGTTGCTCGGCTGAAACGGCGCTAAGGCCGGTCGATATAGTCTAGTTCCGGCCGGGGCCCGTTGAGGTCCTGGCCGCGGTGGCGCAGATATGGATGGGGCGGCCGCGGGCGCAGATGCGCATGACAATGACCGCGCTTTGCACTCTGTTCAGATTGCAGATCCGCTCAACGTTTCGCGCCGAGGCATCACGCCCTCGCCCACCCCTAGGCAGGATGCAAATGTTCCGTAACAATCACGCAGAACCAACGGAGCGAAGCGTGGCGGTCATCGGGCGGCGGAGCATGCTTGGGGTGTTGGCGACCGCGGCGGGGCTGAATATCTCACCGGCCGCAGCCGCGGTGGGAACCACCACGCTTACGTTCCTGCACTTCAACGACGTCTACCGGCATGGGCCAAAGGATGAGTTTGGCGGCCTGGCGGAGCTGATGACATTGATCGAGTCAGAACGCGCCCTGGCCCGGGGACCCGTGTTCCAAACCTTTGGTGGTGACGTGCTGTCCCCCTCCATCACCTCCAGCGTGACGCAGGGTGCACACATGATCGCGCTGCTGAATGCCATGGGAACCGAGGTGGCGGTCCTTGGCAACCATGAGTTCGATTTCGGGTCCGATGTGGCCGCGGCCCGGATGGGCGAAGCGCAATTCCCGTGGCTCGGGGCCAACGTGGTGGGCGACGATGGCAAGCTGTTTGGCGGGGCCGTGGCCACGATCATGCGGGAGGCCGATGGCCTGCGCGTCGGCTTCGTCGGCGTACTGACGCAGGATACCGCCCGGCTGGCCCCGCACGCGGACGGCATCACTTTTACCGATGAGGAGACGGCGCTGCGCGACGGTGCCGCGGCGCTCCGCCGTGATGGCGCAGACATCGTCGTGGCCCTCACCCACCAGGACCTGGCGGCGGATGTGCGCATGGCCCGCTCCGTCCCGGGGATCGACCTGGTGCTGGGCGGGCACGACCATGAGCCGGCAGAATTTCAAAGTAGCCCCGGCGTCCCCGTGCTGAAGGCTGCGTCGGACGGGCGATGGCTCGCGGTGGCGCAGTTGCTGATTACCCGGCCGGACCGGGCAGCGGGTACCCCGGCCCTGGTCCGGGCCGTCGGCTGGAAACTGGTGCCCAACATCGATCTTGCGCCGTCTGAGCGGATCGCGCCGCTCATTGCGTCCATCGACGGACAAATTGCTGGCATCCTGACCCAGCCGCTGACCCGGCTCGCCAGTCCGCTCGATAGCCGGACCACCATCGTCCGCAGTCAGGAGGCGGCGCTGGGCAATTTGGTGGCCGACGCGCTGCGGGCCTACTTCCAGGCGGACGTCGCGCTGTTCAACGGTGGCGCGCTGCGGGGCGACCGGCTCTATCCGGCCGGCACCGTGCTGACCCGGCGGGACCTGATGGCCGAAATGCCGTTTGGCAACGCGGTCGAAATGCTGGAAGTTTCCGGTGCCACGCTGGTGCAAGCGCTCGAATACGGCCTATCCGGTATCGAGGAAGACGCCGGGCGCTTCCCGCAAGTGTCCGGCGTCCACTTCACGTTCGACCCGGCCGCAGCTCCCGGCTACCGGCTGGGTGCCGTCACGATCAATGGCGGGCCGGTCGCGCTGGAGAGGCATTATCGACTGGCGACGACTGACTATTTGGCGGCGGGTGGGGACGGCTATGCGATGCTGAAGGTGGCGCGCGTGCTGGTCGACTCCAACGGCGGGCCGTTGCTGGTGAACGTCACGGCCGAGTCGATCCCGGCCGGGGTGGACCTGGCGGTGGCGGTTGGCGGACGGGCGACCGCACACCGGCGATGAGAAAGCTGCCGGTGTGCTGATCCTCGTCATCATCGCTAATGTCGTAGTCTATCTGATGATGGCCGCCACGGTGGGTGACCTCAGCTTTGACGCAGACACACTGGTGGGCTGGGGCGGCAATTTGGGCGAACTCAGCCTGAATGGGCAGCCCTGGCGGCTGGTGACGGCGATGTACCTACATGCCGGGCCAATGCACATTCTCGGCAACATGGTGCTGCTTTCCATCACCGGCATGTTCCTCGAATTGCGGATCGGCCCGGTGCGTTCGCTGGCGGCCTACACGGTCTGCGGCCTGGCCGGCAGCCTACTCAGCGCCACCGCCCATCCGGATGTGGTGAGCGTTGGCGCTTCAGGTGCCATCGCCGGATTGCTGGGCATCATGGTCGCGTTCTATTTGAGCGGACGGGTGCCGGAAATTCGCGGCGCATGGATTGCGCAGACGGTCGGGGTCAACGCGCTGTATAGCTTGGCACCTAACGTGGACTGGGCCGCCCATGCGGGTGGGTTCATGGCCGGCGTGCTGGTGGCGGGTGGGTTGCTCGCGGCCGGCCTCCCCCGGCCGTTGGCCCGCTCAGCTGGGTCCAGCGAGTAGCGCCTTGCGCCGGGCTTCAGCCGCGTCGGCCTTTTCGGTCTGGCCGTCGATCCGGTAACCGGCGGCCAGCCACATGAGCGCCTGCCCATGGGTCCGCCGCGCCGTCTCGTCACCCGGGAACTGGCTGTCCAGCGCTTCGGCCAGCTGCAGCGCTTCCTCGTAGTGGACGATGGCGGCGGCGTGGTCGTGGGCGACCAGTTCGGCGGTGGCGATGTTCTGGCGTAACTCGATGATGGTGCGTTGCCACACGATCGGCAGGTCACGGCCCGCCAAGGGCGCGACCGCGGCGGAGGCGGCGTCCAACGCCTCCCGCTGGGAACCCGGGTTGTTGGCCAGGCCCTGCACCGTGGCGGAACGCAGCAGGCTGGCTGCGACCTGGTTGCGCCAGCGTCCGTCATCGCCCGGGTAGGCCAGGATCAACGCCTCGCCAGCCCTGCGGTCAGCCTCGAACGCGGCCAGCGCGCCTGCATGATCCCCCGCTTTGACCAGCGCGTCGCCCAGGTAATTCCGTAGCTGCGACAACTCGGCGTGCCAATCGAGCGGCCCAGCGGCCAAAAGCGGTTCCAGCACCGCGATGCCGGCACGGGCATGGGCGGCAACTTCCGTTTCCTGCCGGGCGATGATCATGCCACGGGCCACGGTCGCCTCTGCCTCTACCACGGCGTGCTGGCGCGCCGGGTCGGATGGGGCGCTGTCGGCCAGGGCGCGTGCGGCGGACAGGCTCTCCTCCAGCGCCGCGATCCCCTCCACACTGCTGCCCATCAGGAGCATGAGGTTGCCGATGCTCGCCTCCAGCTGCGCCGCCTCGGTCTGGCACATGCGGTTGGCAGCACCGCCGCCCCGCAACGCTTTCACCTCATCGAGGTTGGGCCGCAGCACCGCCGCAGCACCAGCTCTGTCCTGGCCCAACATCAGCGTCCGCCCGAGCGCGATGTCGGTCGCGAGTTTGGCGATCAGATAGCGCGCATTCTCTGGGTCGTGCGCCAAGATGGCCGCGTTGCCGGCCGCCGCTTCGCGCAGCAGAGCCAGGCTGCCAACATCGTCGCCTTGCCGGCGTAGCACGGTCGAACGTTGCCGCGCGTTATTGGCCAAGTAACGCTGCCATTCGAGGTTGTTGGGCTGCAAGCTTGCAAGCTGGCGCAGTAGAGCCGCCTCTCGCAGCATGCCCGCCATCGCGCGGTCGTATTCCTTGGCATACAGTGCGGAGTAGGCCAGCGTACGTTCGGCCTGCGCGGTGTGGGCCAAAGTGGCCGGGGTTACCGGCTGCTCCCGCTCCCAGGCAAGGTCGTCTTGCAGCAACGCCACGGCGTGGTCCCGCTGCGGCCCATCCGATATCGTGAAGGCAAGGTCGCGACGGATTGTTTGCAGCAGGGCCTTCCATATCGGGCCGGTATGGGGCTGGGCGCGCGTCTCGGCCTGCTCGAAGATTGCCTGGGCACCGGTCCAGTCGCTCTCGGTCTCGGCTGCCAGGCCCAAAGCGTGCATCGCGGTCACCAGCGCCTGCTCCCGGGCGTCCACCGGGTCGCGCTGTAGGGCGGCTTGTGCGGTGGCGACGGCCTGGGTCGCCCGGGACCGCGCTTCGCCCCCTTCGCATACTGCCGAAAGTACCCGGGAAAAGCTGACTTCGAGCCGGCTTTGCGTGTCCAGCAGGGCGACCGGCACGGCGGCTTGAGTCGTACTGGTCAGCAGCGACCCCATGCCGGCATTGGCCGTATCCAGCAACTCGCGCGCCACCCGGCGTGTCATCCCACCATCGGCAATGTGAGCGTTTACGGCACCCACTAGGCTGGCGCCGCTCTCCAGCGCGGCCGTGAAGTTCTGCTCCGCCCGGGCGGTCTGCGCCTCCGCCTCCTGCGTTTGCCGTTCGGCGCGGGCAGTTTGCCGCGTGGCCTCGTTCCGCTGGGCATAGGCGAACGCGGCGGCTCCCAGGGCTGCAACCAGCAAGACGGAGACCAGGGCCGCCGCCACGCGGGTACGGCGGATCACCCGCGTTGCCGCATCGGCGCGGGCTTGCTGTATTTCCGCCTCCAGCCGCAGTTCACGCTGGGCCAGCGCGGCTGCGGCCTCCCCCCGGGCGGTATCCACCTGGCGCGATGCGTCGACATAGGCGTGGGCGTCAGCACCCAGGCTTTCGGGCCGGGCCGTCGCCAGTTCCGCTGCCTCGGCCAGCGGACGGCCGGGTGGCAGCAGGAAGTCGGGATCGCGCTGTTCCAACAGCCAGCGATGGGCAGCCGCTTCCACCCGGCCCCGGGTGCACAGCGCCTCCCGGTCGGCGGCGATGGCCTGTGCGGCGCGTGGCCAGCCGGAGAGCAGCGCGTCATGCGCGACCCGGATGCGTGCGGCGTCGCCCAGCGTGCCGGCTACCAGCAGGCGGGCGGCGATGAACGCGTCCACCAGCCGCCGCGCATCCGGATTGGGTGCCGCCAGTTCCCGCGGCGCGGCGCGGCCAGTGACGATGCCGTCATCGGTCACGTCCACCAGGGCGCGCAGCACCACCGGGAGTGCCGCCGCCGCTTCGGGATCGAGCGCCGCCAGCGTCGTCTCCGCCCGGCGTTCGACGACGCCAGGTAGGCCGCCGATCGCGTCATAGTCGCTGAAGGTGAGCAGGTTGGCGGCGGGGTCCCGCGCCTCAAACAGAGCGTCCAGCGCCAGTTGCAGCAGCGGCAGCGCGCCGGGCTGGCCGGCGGCCTCGGTCAGTACGTCGTCCAGCCCGGCGCCGCCCTGCCGCGTATCGAACCGCAATCCGGCCGCGGCTGCGGGGCCGGTTACAATCTCGTTCAGCTCGTTGGCTGACGGTGGCAGCAGGTCGAGTTGCGCGCCCGCGTCACGCAGCGCCGTCAGCGCCGGGGCGGCCTGGAACGGCGCGTACAGGTCGCTGCGCAAAGTGGCGATGACCCACACGACACCGCTGGCGATCAGCCCTGTCAGCGCGCCGGCAAAGGCGTCGCGCAGCCCAGGCGTGGTCAGCGCTTCCTCGAACTGGTCCACCACCAGCAACAGCCGCGCCTCGACTGGGCGATCGAAGCCTTCCCGCTCCGCCATACCCGCGAAGGCGCGGGTGAGCGCTAGCCGGACTACCCGCGCCGCGGCGTCGGGTGCTGCGGCGAGCAGGGCAGCAAAGTCTGGCGGCGCCGGGCTGTCCCCGGCTGCCAGCTCCGGCAGCACGGCGGGCGCATACAGCGCGCGGGCGAGCGCATGGAGCGGCGTGTCGCCTTCCCCCGGCCGCATCACGCAGGTGCGCCAGGTGTCCACGCCCGCGACGGCGCCGGGCTGCGCGACCCGCGGGGCCAGCCCGGCGCGGACGAGCGAGGACTTACCGGAGCCGCTGGCGCCCAGCACCAGCAGGAAGGGTGTGCCGCGCCCGGCGGCATCCACCAGCCGCTCGCGCGCATGTTCCACGGCTCGGCGGCGGCCGAAGAACACGGCGGCGTGTCCGATGTCGAAGGGCTGCAACCCGCGGAACGGCGATCCAAGCGTTTCCACGGACCAGGTCACGCCGGCGGCAGCGACCGCATGTCGGGCAAGCCATTGGCGGATGTGCGCCTCGACGTCGGTCTCCAGTTGGTCGGTGGTTTCGAAGCTCTGGTAGGCAGCGGTGAACTGGCCGGTTTCCGAGCGGAACCAGCGGGACCAGAAGGTCTTCAGCGCCTCGAACTGCGCTTGCTCCATCTCGACCTGTTCGGCGTCCAGCAAGACGGGGGCGGCCTTACGGTAGACCAGCACGTCCGGGGTACCGCGGGCACGGGCGGCTTGCATCGCGTCCTCGAACTCGTACTCGGTGCCGGTCGGCGTGGTGCCGTCGGAGCGGCGGTAGTCTGCAGGCAGCTCGAAGCCAAGGCGCTTCCAAAAGATGCACAGGACCAGGTCGGTCTGAGACGGGAGGGGGATCTGGTCCTGGAAGGTCTTGGCGGCGGTGTAGTAGGAGCGCTCCCATCGGATCGCCTCCAGCAGGCTGCCGCCAAACTCGCCGTTCAGGCGAACGATGACACGCTCGATACGCTCGCGCTCGGCGAAGACGTCGGACGGGGACGAGATAAAGATGCGGAAGCGCTGGGGCATATGGGGTCAGTTTTGGAACGGTACAAGAACTATTGAGCGTCCCGAGTTGACTGTCAATTTGCCGTTACCCTGCCTCCACCGCTTTTACCTGCGACACCTGCACCCACCCCTCCACATCTGCCAGCATTGCCGCCGCAGCATCCTCCAGCACGTCGCCGACGTGCTGGCTTGCTAGCGGGCGCCCTGTGTCGGTCCGGTCCAGGCTGCGTTGCGCCGCGCCCAGCACGCGCAGCATCCGCTCCGACTGCTGCACCATCAGCTCCAGCTCGGCATAGGCGCGAAACCCGAATAACGCCGCGGCGAAGGCGGGCAGCAGCGCCGCAACCAACCCAAAACTTTCCGCCACGCCAGGGTAGGGCGCCAGCAGCACGATCTTCACCATGACGCAGGCGGCCGTTACGTAGAACGCCCACGTGCCGAACTGGACCAACCGCCGTTCCCGCCGTTCTCCGGCATCGATCCGCGCGGCGTGATAGGCGTGCTGGCCGCCTAGCAGCACCGCCGCCGCAGCGTCCCGCGCCGCATCCAGTGATGCCCCGGCCAGCACGCCGGACGGCAACGGCGCGGCGCGCACGGCGGCGGCGAAGCGCCAGCCAACCCAGCCCATCTCGCCCTCGTCCGTCATGAGGGCGATGCGGGACACCGGCAGGCTGCGCCCAAGCAGTCCCAGCGCGCCCTGCTTACGGCACAGCTCTGCAAGTAGGCGGCACAGGATCAGCCGTCTCCGCCAATCCAGCCGGGTATTGAGCTGCACGATAGCGACGATGCCCAGCAGCGCCAGCACCTCCGGCGCTGCGGTCCAGAAGCCGCCGTGCTCGCCCAGCGCCAGCCCAAGCACCGCTGCCGCCAGCGCCAGCGCCGCCAGCCCGAGCACAACCGTGTAGGAAGACCGGTAGCGGTCGGCATACCCATTCGCCAGCCGGTCCGCCGCCGCCTGCAACGGCGCCCAGTAAGGCGGCGAGGGCGCCGCAACTGCGGCCGCTCCGGTAGAAGGCGGACGCCACAGCAGGTTCAGCACCGCCTGGTGCGCGTGCCACAGCCGGCGGTCCTTCAACTGCGCATCCAGCGGCGGGCCGCATGCCTTCGGCCGTCGCAGCATCGCTTGCAGGGCGGCGCGCAGGCTGGCCCAGGCGGCGTCGCCTTCCGGCGCCAGGCCAGGCGCCAGGTGCCAGCCGCGCTCCAGCAGCAGCCGCGAAGGCTGGCCCGGCGCCAGCCACCATACCGGCACGCCCAACCCCAGCGCCTGCCGCACATGGGACTCCAGCGGCGTGCCTTTAGCATCGCCCAGCGCCGCCAGCAGGTCGCAATTGCGTATGACGGTGCGCACGGCGGCGTCCTGCGCGGGGCCGGGGTTGGCCAGGTCGCCGTCCAGGACCAGGGCGCCAGGCGGCACGCCGTCCCGCGGCAGTCCGGCAACCTGGTGGACAGTCCACCCTGCGGCCACCGCGCCGGCGGTCAGGGAGGGGTCCGCCGGGTACAGCACGACCAGCCGCAGCAGCGCAGGACCGTCCTTGCCGACCAGCAGCGCTTGGATTTGCCCGAGCATATCCAGCACCGGCGCGGTGCCCACGCCGTCGAGTGACCCGACCAGCCCCACCCGCAGCGCGACCGGCGCCTCCATCTCGTCTGCCATGCCCACCGCGATGCTTGCTGCCAAAGCGTACCGGGTCGTTCCGGTAGCGCAAGCCATTGAGAGAGTCCGGCGTAACTGCCATCGTAACTCGGCAAAGGAGTCCGCCTGATCCTGACCGTCCCTCCCTCCCACACGCGCCCGCCTTCGCAAGCCGCTCGTGCGGCGTCGCGGTAACGCGTGAGTTCCGCCGCCGCCCCGCCGCGCCCGGTCATGGCGTTCCAGATCGGCGTCACGGGCCATCGCGCCCTGCCCGGGACCGACGCATCGGTGTTGCAAAGTCAGGCAACAGAACTGTTCCGCCAGGTGCGCGACGGGGTGAGGTGCCTGCACGCCGCCGACCAGGCCAGCACCGCACCGCTGTATCAGCCCTCCCCGCCTATCCTGCGCTGCACGTGCGGCTTGGCCGAGGGCGCCGACACCGTCCTGGCCACTGCGGCGCTGGCGGAGGGCTGGTTGCTAGTCGCCGTGCTGCCCTTCACCGCGGAGGAGTTCGCGCGGGACTTCGAGGCCGGGCCGGCGCGCCGCCGCTTTCATGCCCTGCTGGCGCAGGCATCTGTAATCAGCGAACTGGACGGGGACCGCCGACGCGGCGGCGAACCCTATGCCGATATCGGCGTGCAGGTCATCGAGCAATCTGACCTGCTGCTAGCCGTGTGGGACGGCCTGCCGCCTCGTGGACCCGGCGGCACCGGCGATGTGGTCGCCCAGGCGCTGGAACGAGGCCTGCCCGTCGCCGTGTTGCCGCCCACCGGCGTAGGTCCGGTTGAGTGGCACGGGTCCGGCACGGTCGAGGCGTTGCTCGCCGCGGCGCTGCTGCCCCCAACGGACACCGAGGGCTTCCCTACCGCCATGTATGAGGATGAGCCTCGTGCCGCACGATGGGCCGGGGCCTTCGTGCGTTGGTCCGAAGGTGCGGTGCTGCTCGGCGCCCGCCTGTCCGCCCTGCAGCCGCCACCCGAGTTGCCGCAGGCCAGGGTGCCTGCCAGCGAGGGGCGCTTGTTGCCCGTGTTCGGCCCGGCCGACCGCCTGGCCGGCCTGTATGCCGTCCGGTTCAGGGCTGCGGGTCTGCTCCGCTTTGGCCTGGTGTTGCCGGCGACGCTGGGGGCTTTTGTCGCCTCCTTCGGCCCGGCGGCGCTGCGGCCCCTCGGCGTCGCGCTGCAATTTGCTGCGTTGATCGCCGTGATCGCCTTCTCCACCCGCGGCAGGTGGGCGCGGTCGCAACGCCGGTTCATCGCGTATCGGGCGTTGGCCGAGTATCTGCGCAACGCCCGCTTGCTCCTGCCGCTGGGCGCCGCGGTGCGCCCGCCCGGCGCTGCCGTGCATCTGGCGCACGCGGCGGATTGGACGGCCTGGTATGGGCAGCGCTCGGCGCGTGCCGTGGGGCTCCTGTCCACCCGGCTGGATACGAATGCGGTGGCCGAAGCCGCCGCATTCGTACGGGCGCAGGCGGCGGGGCAGGTGGCCTATCTACTAAGCCGCGCCACCCGTTATAGCGCTCTCGCCAGGCGGTTGCAGCGCATCGGCGTGGCGCTGTTCTCCTGCGGCGTCGCCGCCGCTGCCATACGGACCGCGGCGATGCTGACCGGCGGCGCCCCCACGCCGCTGTGGTTCGACGAGACCGCGCTGATCCTGCCGGCCCTGGCGCCGGTGTTCCTGGGGCTGCTTGGGTTCGGTGAATATAACCGTCTTGCCACCCGCTACCGCGCCGTCGCCGCAGAACTGCAGGTGCAACTGGCGGCGCTGGACGCCGCTGGGCCAAGGCGTGCACCCGTGCTGCGCGTGGCCCGGCGGATCGCCGACGTCATGCTAGCCGAAGGGGCGGATTGGCAACTGCTCATCAAGGCCCGCACCATCTCGGTATTGTAATGGTATGAGCAGCGCGTCCTTGCTGGAGCGTATGGACCGGCCAGGTCCGAAGCGGCTGCTCGCCATCGATGGCGGCGGCATACGCGGGCTAATCGCCATCGAGATCCTGGCCGGGATCGAGGCCGCACTACGCGCGCGGCTGGGCGCCGGGCCGGAGTGGGTGCTGGCGGATTGGTTCGACTACATCGGCGGCACCAGCACGGGTGCGATCGTCGCGGCGGGCCTGGCGCTCGGGATGCCAGTGGCGGAGGTCCGGCGGTTCTTCGTGGAGCAGGGCCGGGCGATGTTTGGCCGGGCGCGGGCGCTCCACCGGCTGCGCTACCGGTATGAGGCGGGTCCGCTAGCCCAGGCTCTGCGGGACGCGTTCGGCACCGACCGCACGCTGGGCAGCCCGGACCTGCGGACGCTGCTGACGGTCGTGTTGCAGAACGCGACCACCGACAGCCCCTGGCCGCTGAGCAGCAACCCCCGCGCCCGCTACAACGACCGTGCGCTGCCGGACTGCAACCTGGATCTGCCGCTATGGCAGATCGTGCGCGCCAGCACCGCCGCACCGACTTTCTTTCCTGCGGAATCCGTGCAGGTTGGACCCAGCCGCTTTGTGTTCGAGGATGGCGGCATCACTCCCTACAACAACCCGGCCTTCCTCCTGTTTCTGATGGCCACCAGCGCCCCCTATCGCCTGTGCTGGCCGACCGGGGCGGACCAGCTGTTACTGGTGTCGGTCGGCACCGGCACGGTGCCGCAGGCCAGCCCGACGTTGCGAGCGGACCAAATGGGGATCCTTTACCAAGCCCGCGCGGTGCCCCGGGCGCTGATGTACTCCAGCCTGAACGGGCAGGACCTGATGTGCCGTATGTTCGGCGACACTCGCGCCGGGCTGCCGTTGGACGGGGAAGTGGGCGACCTGCTGGGTGGCAGCGGGCTGGCGCCGCTGTTCACCTACCTGCGCTACAACGCCGACCTGAGCCGGCGCGGCCTGGATGCCCTGGGCCTGCAGAACATCGCTGCGGCGGACGTGCAGCGGCTGGACGGGGTGCAGCACATGGACGCCCTGGGCGCGCTGGGGAGGGCAGTTGCGGCGGCACAAGTGCAGTCGGCGCATTTTGACTGCTTCTGAACCGCACGGAATGATTGTTGCGCGGTCCGATTGGACATGCCATGTTTTCATGGTTTGCGGCCGAAACGAACCGGATCGGAGATGGAAATGGCGGTGAGCAGCCGTGTTCTGGGATGGATGGTGCTGGCCACGCTGGCGTCCGGCGCAGGCGCGCAAGGCGTGACCGATCCCGGAGACCTCGCCTTCTGGCAGTCAATCCAGTCGAGCAAGGCCGTCGACGAATATCGCGCCTACCTGCAATCCTACCCGAATGGTCGCTACGCCGAGCTGGCCCGCGTGCGCGTGCAACAACTCGGCGGCAGTGCCCCGGTGCCCAACGGCGGGACCCGCGCCACGGCGCCAGGCCCCACGCCCGTGCCGGATGCGGGTCCGGACCCCTCGGTTACTCTCACGCCGCCCAACGGCCGGGTCGGGCAGCGATTTACCGTCAACTGTCTAAACTTCCCGCAGGAAAATAACTCCGATAAACTCGTCATCGTTCCCGCTGGGACGCCGGTGATGGATCCCACCCGGAACCGGGAGCAGAGCGGCGTGCTGTGGTCCAACCACGGCAGTAATTGCAGCAATCCCGGCAGCCCTGGGTACGAGGCCGGCCCTTTCGCGCCCGGCGCCTACGAGGTCCGTTGGATGACCACCCTCTATAATAACGATTCTCCCATCCGGTACGAGCTGAAGGCGATGACCGCCTTCGCCGTGCGATGAGGCGCCGCGCCCTTGCTGGCGCTCTGCTGGCAGCCTTTGCCGGGCCGGCGGCAGCAGAGGACGACACGGCGGCCGAGATCGGCCTGTGGAAGGCCGTTACGGCACATGGCCTGAAGTCGGATTACGAAGGCTACCTGCTCCTGTTCCCGGATGGCCGCTTCGCACCGTTGGCACGGGTGCGGATCGCCCAGTTCAACGGCAACGGCAACGGCCCGGTCCGGCCGCTCGCGCCGCCGGTCCCGCCGCTCGGAGACATCAACCTATATCGTCTCGACGTATTGCCGGCCGTGGCCGCCCGGGGTCAGCCCGTGGTGGTGCGCTGCCGCGGCTTCCTGCCGGCGGCGCTGTTCGACCTGCTCGTCGTCGTGCGAGTCGGCGCGCCGGACTTCGCCCCGGACGGCACGCCGGACGAGAGCCAGTTCCTGGTGAAGGGCCTGGCGCACCTGTATGAGATTGAACGTGCGGGCGTTGTTATCCCCGCCCTGCCGCCTGGGGCCTATGAGGTCCGCTACCTGTCCCGGCAGTATAACTCTGATGGCCGGATGGAGGTCATGGCCCGTGCCGGGCTGACCTTCCAGTGACCCGTGTGGGCATGGCGGCGCTGCTGGCGCTGCTGCCCGCACCCGCCGGGGCCCAGTCGGCCGAGGAGTTGGCTTTTTGGGACTCGGTGCGGGTTGGCAACACTGCGGCGGAGTACCGGGCCTACCTCAATACCTATCCGGAGGGCACCTTTGCCACCGTGGCCCGTCTGCGTCTCGGCCAGCCTGGCCCAGCCCAGCCCGGCCGGGGGGTGCCGCCCTCCGCGAACCAGGTCTGGCTGCGCCCCGCTGCTCCCGCGGTGCGGCTGGTGGACGGCGTCACGTTGGACATGGATGCGGCGGCGCTGCGGGAGGGATCGAACCACCGCATCGCCGTCGTGCCTGCCGGGGCGCCGGACGCGGTGGCGGAACCGGACGCCCTGGTGGCGGACAGCGTGCCCGTAGCGCCCACGCGAATGCGCTTGACAGTTCCCGCAGGCCCGCCTGGCCAGAACGAGGTGCGGCTTTATTACATCCCGCGCTTTACCAGCGCCTATGCCGTGGCCGCCCGCGCGCCCGTAATGGTCGGTCCCGGCGTGCCCGGCGCCGTGCTGGCGCGCGACCTGGTACGGGAAGCCCAGCGCCTCGGCCCCATTCGGTTCGAGGCCAACCACCGCGACCGTCCGCTGCTGGTCCAGGCCGCGTTCCTGCGTGTTCGGCCGCGCACGGAATGGAACCTGCGCTGGTTCGGCAGCGGCCCGCAGGAGGTGCCGCGACAGGCCGCCGTCATCAGCATCGGCCTGCCCGGCGCCGCCCCGGACGATGCTGGATCGCGTGGGGAGGCCGTGTGCGTGCTGTCTGCCGACGGCGGAGTCCTGGACCGCATTGCCGCCCTGAAAACGGGCGATCCGGTGCTGGTTCGTGGCGTGCCGACGGCTTGGGACGGCAGCGGCGCAGACCCGCTGGTGCTCGACCGATGCACCCTGGCCGGGTAGCGACCGCCGCGCTGAAAAATACGGCGACTGGGCGTTGACGGTGCGCCGCACGAACGGATGGCCGCTGGAGTATTCGCGGGCTTTGCTGCGCTTAACGGCGTTCTCCAGCCGCCAACTGGCGCGGGCCTGCGAGGAGCGGGTGGACATGATGGCCGTCACCGGGCTGAACCAGCCGGACTTCCGCACCATCAGCGACTCCCGCAACTTCACCGACGGCGACAGCCGCATCATGCCAAGCCAGGGCGGGTTCATCGCCGGCTATAACGGCCAGATTGCCGTCGATGCTGCGCACCAGATCATTGTCGCCCAGCAACTGGGCACCAACCCGGCCGACTTTGCCGCCCTCATCCCGCTGGTCGATCAGGCCCGTGCGAACCTCGGGCGCAAACTGCGCAAGGTCTCGGGCGACACGGGGTTCGCAACCGAAGCCAACCTGGAAGCCATCGATGATCGCCGGGTCACGGCCTATCCGTCGCCGGGCCGTATTCGGCATGGCGACACCGATCCCACAGCCGGGCGATTGCTTGTAGCGCGACAATCTGGATGAGCGGCTTAGGTTCAACCGGTCGTCGCAACGGTCATGTGGGCTAACCGCAGGTGCTCGTCAAACGCCTCGGCAGGTGTCTTCCAGCCGAGGGTCTTGCGCGGTCTGGTGTTTAGGGCCAGCGCCACCGCCTGGAGAGCATTCTTGCTGTGAGCACTCAGGTCGGTGCCCTTCGGGAAATACTGGCGCAGCAACCCGTTCGTGTTCTCGTTCGTTCCGCGCTGCCACGGGCTGTGCGGGTCGCAAAAGTAGATGTTCAGGCCC
>JANONC010000126.1:0-3320 GCA_031420655.1 Rhodospirillales bacterium
CCGGTCTTTGAGGGATCATGACCGACCGCACGTACCTCGACTGGCCGTTCTTCGAGCCCCAGCACCGCGCCTGGGCGGCCGAGGTGGAGGATTGGGCGGGCGCGCACGCCCATCTGGCGGACGAGCATGACGTGGACGGTAGCTGCCAGCGCATGGTGGCCGCCATGGGCGCGGCCGGGCTGCTGCGCGCCGCGGTGCCGGAGGTGGGTGCGTTGGATGTGCGCAAGCTCTGCTTGGCGCGCGACATCATGGGCCGGCACGCGGGGCTGATGGACTTTGCCTTCGCCATGCAGGGCCTGGGCACGGGTGCCATCACCCTGTTCGGCACGCCGGCGCAGCGCGCGCAGTGGCTGCCGGCCGTCCGCGCTGGCACGTCGCTGGCCGCCTTTGCGCTGAGTGAGGCCGCGGCCGGCTCCGACGTGGCGGCTTTGGCGACGACGGCGGTGTGCGATGGTGATGGTTGGGTGCTGGACGGTGAAAAGACCTGGATCAGCAATGGCGGCATCGCCGGGCACTACGTGACCTTCGCCCGTACTGGCGAGGGGCCGGGCACCAAGGGCCTGTCGGCCTTCATCGTGGGGGCGGACGCGCCGGGCCTCCACATTGCCGGGCGGATCGACACCATGGCGCCGCACCCGCTGGCGACGCTGCGCTACGACCAGTGCCGCGTCGGCGCCGATGCGTTGCTGGGCCAGCCCGGCCAGGGCTTCCGCATCGCCATGTCCGTGCTGGACATTTTTCGCTCGACCGTAGGTGCCGCCGCCCTGGGCCTGGCCCGGCGTGCTTTAGACGAAGCCATGCGCCATGCGACATCGCGAAAGTTGTTCGGCGCGCCGCTGTCGGACATGGCGGTGACGCAGGCGGCGCTGGCGGACATGGCGACCGAGATCGACGCCGCCGCCCTGCTGGTCTATCGCGCTGCCTGGACCAAAGATTCCGGGGCGGCGCGCGTGACGCGGGAGGCGGCGATGGCCAAGCTGTATGCGACGGAGGCGGCGCAGCGCGTTGTGGACCGCGCCGTGCAAATCCACGGCGGGGCCGGCGTCACCCGCGGTAACAAAGTGGAAGAGCTGTACCGCGAGGTGCGCGCCCTGCGCATCTACGAAGGGGCCAGCGAAATCCAGCGCGTTGTCATCGCCCGCCAGCTGCTGGGGGCCAGCAATTGAGCCTGACGATCCTACACCCCCCCACCTGGCCCCGCCCCCGCGGCTACGCCAACGGCACGGCTGGCACCGGCCGTGTGGTCACCACGGGCGGCATGATCGGCTGGGATGCGGAAGGCCGGTTTGCAGACGGGCTGGTGGCGCAGATCGGCCAGACCTTGCACAACGTTCTGGCCGTGCTGGCCGAAGCTGGCGCAGGCCCGGCGGACGTGGCCCGCATGACCTGGTACGTAACCGATATGGGTGCCTACCGCGCCGCCGGCCCGGCTCTGGGCGCCGTCTGGCGTACCATCATGGGCCGCCACTATCCCGCCATGGCCGTCGTCGGCGTCACTATGCTGGTCGAACCGGCGGCGTTGGTGGAAATTGAAGCGCTGGCAATCGTTGCGGTCAAAGAAGACGGGGTTCCTCTATGATTTTGCGCTCGAGACATGCGTTAAGGCTTTGGGCGCCGTGTCACCCTCCCCGCTAGTCTTGAGCTGGTCGAAGGACGGAAAACCAGGACCGCCTTCGCTTAGCCGGGACGCCCTTCGACAAGCTCAGGGCTCATGGAATTCAAACGCAATGAAGCCACAACACCGATCCAAGGCAGCCCTCTAGCAGCACCAATTTACGGAGCCACCCCACCATGCGTGCCCTCTTCCTCCTGCTCCTCCTCACTACCACCGCGCACGCCGAAATCACTATCGGCGCGGTGCTTTCTCTGACGGGCCCCGGCGCGGGCCTGGGCATCCCAGAGCGCAACACCATCGAACTGCTGCCCGTTACCATTGCCGGGGAAAAGGTGCGCTGGGTCGTGCTGGATGATGCGTCCGACACCACCGCCGCCGTGCGCGCTGCCCGCAAGCTGATCGAGGAAGACCACGTCGACGCCATCATGGGCCCCAGCACAACGCCCAATTCCATTGCCCTGCTGGACGTGATCGGCGCCACCGGCGTGCCCATGATCAGCCTAGCCGGTAGCAGCGCCGTGAACGAGCCGCCCGAGGGTAACCGGCGCTGGGCATTCAAGCTCATCCCGAGCGAGCGGGTCGCGACCGTGCAGATCGTCGACCACATGTTGCGCACCGGCAAAACCTCGCTCGGCCATATCGGCTTCGCCAACGCGCTCGGCGACGGGTACATCAAGGCGCTCGACGCGCAGGCGAACGAACGTGGCGTGAAGACGCTGCTGGAGGTGCGCTACAACCCCGGCGACACCAGCGTCACTCCGCAGGTCTTGCGCCTGACGCAGGCGCGGCCGGACGCCGTGTTCGTTGCCGCCAGCGCCACCCCGGCCACCACCCCCATCATCGAGCTGCGCGCCCGGGGCTACACGGGGCAGATCTACACCGTGCAGGGCATCGCCGGGCCGGACGCCATACGCGTGGGAGGTGCCGCGCTGAACGGCACCATGTTCAGCTCCGTCCCCGTCCTGGTCGCCGAGCAATTACCGGACGGCCACCCGGTCAAAGCGGCGGCGCTCAAATTCGTGCAGGCTTATGAAGGCAAATACGGCCCCGGCACCCGCAGCCTGTTCGGTGCCACGCTGTGGGACGGGTTTTTACTCATTGACGCGGCGGTTCCGGTAGCTCTCAAAGCAGGCCAGCCCGGTACGCCCGCCTTCCGTACGGCGCTGCGCGACGCGATGGAAAACGTCCGTAACCTGCCCGGCGCAGAAGCCGTGTTCAGCCTGTCCCCCACTGACCATAGCGGCGCGCGGGCCGACAGCCAGGTCATGGTCGAAATCCGCGACGGCTCGTACCACCTGATGCCCACGGCTTCGCAACAATGATCCATCATCGCCACATCGACCTGGCCGAGCCCGCGCACCAAGGCACGCAGCAGGAGACGGACCAGCTCCCAACCCAGGGCCGGGTCACGTACCAGGAGGCGGGCGAAGGCCCAGCGGTGGTGTTCCTGCATGGCATCGGCGCCGGTGCCAGCACCTTCGCGCTGCAACTTGAGGCCTTTGCCGCCGCCGGGTACCGCGCCATCGCGTGGGACATGCCGGGCTATGGCGGATCGTCGCCGCTACCGCTGGTGACGATCGACGCGCTGGTCGCCACCCTGGGCGCATTCCTGCGCCAGTTCGAACGGCCCGTGCTGGTCGGCCACAGCATGGGCGGGATGCTGATCCTGCGCTTGCTGGCTCTGGCACCCCACGCCGCCCGCGCG
>JANONC010000127.1:0-20591 GCA_031420655.1 Rhodospirillales bacterium
CCTGAATGCAAAAAAGTAATCCGGCTCACACCGCGTGGGCCGCCGTGACTATGGAGAAGCGACGATGGCCGTTGGTACTGTTAAGTGGTTTAATTCGCAAAAGGGCTTTGGTTTCATTCAGCCCGATGACGGCAGCAAGGATGTATTCGTACACATTTCTGCCGTCGAGCGCGCTGGTATGGGCACGCTGAACGAGGGTCAGAAGCTGAGCTTCGAGCTCGAGCGTGGCCAGCAGGGTAAGACCTCTGCCGTGAGCCTGCAGAACGCCTAACTAAACTGTCCTGGCCGGGGTCAAATCCGGCCAGGAGCATATCGCTAGGACGTGACCATGGTGTTCAAGCCGAATTACAACATGCAGCGTGCCGAGCGCGACCGGGCCAAGCAGGCCAAGAAAGAAGAAAAGGCCCGCGAGAAAGACGAGGCTAAGCGCCGCGCAGAAGCGGGTGAAGCACCGTCAGCCGTCCCGGCGGCCGACCAGGCCGACGATAGCTCTGGCCCCAATCCAGACTGAGTCGTTTCCGACAACGACGGAGTAATAATAGCCATCACTATGGCTGTTGTAGCGTGGCCTGACCCGTCGGCTCTCTGCCGGGTTCGGCTGCGGTAGCGTTGGAATGGTCCAATACGCTGCGAATCACGCGCCGCCGGACAGCATTTCCTAGCCTTGGCAGGCCAAAGAACAAACTAGCGTCTGCCCTACGGCGGCAACGGCTATTAGCACCTCGATTTGGTGCCGCCTTTTCATGACAACAGTTCGTCCAGCACGGCCTCGATCGCGGCCGTGTCTTGCCACTCGAGAGTGACACCGACGACCTGCACCATCGCCCGGTCCACCGGATCGAGCCGGGCAGCGTCCTTGGGGGTGGTGACCGGGGTGGCAAACAGCGTGGCCGCGCGGGCAAAGATCCGTTCAAGCTCGCTAGCGCGATAGGTGTGGTGGTCGGGAAAGTCTTCCGACCCGGCCAGTACGGCCCCGGCTTCCTTCAGCGTCGCGTGGAACTTGGCCGGGCGACCAATGCCTGCGAAGGCATAGACTCGGATGGCAGGTAGAAGCCGGTCGGCACGCAGCCGGGCGCGCAAAATTGGAATGGGCAGGTTTGGGATAGGGCCGTCGCCGATCAGCACAGCCGCACGGCAGCGGCGGGCGGCTGTGATGGCGGGCTCCCGCAGCGGCCCGGCGGGCAACACGCGGCCATTGCCGAACCCGGCCACCGTGTCCACCACCAGCAGCGCGGCCGAGTGTTTCAGCGTCGGGTTTTGCAACCCGTCATCCATGATCAGCACCCCCGCACCGGCCGCGATCGCCGCCCGCGCCGCCCGTGCCCGGTCTGCACAGCGCCATGTGGGTGCGGCGGTGGCCAGCAGCAGCGCCTCGTCCCCCACCCAATCCGCGCGGTCGGTTGGGCTGACGCGCAGCACGTCGTTGGCCGGTGCCCGTCCGCCATAGCCGCGGGTCAGGCAGTGCACGGCCGACCCCCGGGCCCGCAGCCGGCTAACAAGGTCCAGCACGACGGTTGTTTTACCCGCGCCGCCCACGCCCGCGTTACCGACGCACAGCACGGGGACCGGCGCCGTCCAGCCCGGACGCGCAACTCGCCAGGCGGTGGCGCGCGCGTACACGGCTGAGGCCGGGGCAAGCAATCGCGGCAACAGGCCGTCCTGCTGCCAAAAGGCGGGCGTCCTCATGGCAAAAGCGCTAAAATGGCCCGGGCCGTTGCGGCTGGCAGATCATCGGCACCCGTCGCCACGCCCTGCCCCGCCCTCGCGGCAGCGTCACGCCGCGCCGGATCGGCCAGCATCAGGCGCACCCAATCCTGCAACGCGGCCGGGTCTGGCACGACGGTCAACGCACCGGCCGTCTGCAACGCGTGTACCGCATCGTCGAAATTAGCCGTGTGTGGCCCGGTGGCGACGGCGCAGCCCAGGCGGGCCGGCTCCCAAGGGTTCTGGCCGCCGCGGCCCAGCAGGCTGCGGCCCACAAAGACGACCGGGGCCAGGCGATATAGCAAACCCAGCTCCCCCATCGTGTCCACCACCCAGATACCCTCCGTTGGGTCCTGCCCGGCCGCCCGGTGCGGTACTCCGGGCAACACTGTAGTGCCACGGCCGGGGTGGCGGGGTGCCACGATCGTGAGCAGCCCCGGGAAATCCGGTACCAAAGCCGCGTGAATAGCAGCGGCCACCATCTCCTCACCCGGATGCGTGCTGGCCGCAAGCCATACGGGACGCCCGGTCAGCAGCGCCTGCAAGCGCGAGAGTTCGGCGTTGTCCACGCCGAGCGGCGGGGCGGACCACTTCAGGTCACCCGCTACCACGACCCCCCGGGCACCGAGTTGCCGCAACCGGCCAGCGTCTGCGTCCGACCGGGCCCGGACCTGATCGAACGCGGCCAGCACGCGCTTCGCAAACCGGGGTGCCCGGCACCAGCCCCGGGCGCTTTGTTCGGACATGCGGGCATTGACGAGCAGGAGCGGAATACCCCGCGCCTGGCACGCCGCAAGCGTATTCGGCCAAAGCTCGCTTTCGACGAACACTGCCGCATCGGGCCGCCAATGGTCCAAGAATCGCGCCACCCAGGCCGGAACGTCAAGCGGTACGAAGCGATGTAGGACACCGCCGCCGCCGGCGAACAACCCGGCCGAGGTGACGGTACCGGTCGTGAACACAACAGTCACGCCCGCCAGATGGGGAAGCACCGGAAGCATGGATCGTGCCTCACCCACACTAGCCGCATGCACCCAAACCAGCCGGCCCGGCGGGCGTGGTGTAGGATCGATCCCCTCCCGCTCCGGCAAGCGGCTTCGGATCTCCTTTCCCCGGGTAGCCCGGCGGCGCAACGACCAGCGGAGCGACGGGGCCGCCAGGGTCGCGAGATGGCGCCAGAGGGCAGAGATCAACGGCACAAAGCATCCGCCCGGTCCGCGGCTGTGTCCAACGCTTGGGCAATGCCGGGCAGCGTCGCCGCCCAGCCCATGCGTGGCACAGCGATGGGCGCGCCACACACGATGGCGCCGCGCCCGAACGGCAGCGGCAGCACCATCCGGTCCCAGCTGGACAGCGTGCGTCGCCGGGTCACTTGCGCCCCGCACGGGATAACCGGCACCCCCGCCAGCGCTGCGAGTTGCGCGACGCCCGGGTGCGCGACCCGGCGCGGCCCACGCGGGCCATCCGGCGTAATGACCACCTGCCCACCCCCGGCCAGTACGGCCAGCAACGCCCGCAAGGCGGCCGAACCGCCCTTTTGCGACCCGCCCTTGGCCGATGAGCCATAGGCCAAGTCCACCCCGAAGGCGCGCATCACTTGGCCAATCAGGCGCCCGTCATGGTTGCGGCTGACCAGCACTGCCATGCGGCCTGGCGCACTGCCCTGCGCCCGGCGTGCAGCCAGCGCATGCGTCCATAAGGCGGGCATGAGCGGAAGCCGTTCGTGCCAGAACGCAAAGATGGCCGGGCTTGCATCTTGGAAGGCGGGAGGCAGTCCCTCCAGCGTCCAGGCAGTGCTGCGCAACACGCCCCGCAGCGCCACCGTTCCCGCCCAGACCCCACCGGCCACGACCCAATCGTGCCGCAGCACCTGTTTGATCATGGCCGGGCGGTAGCATGGTGGCCTGATTGCGGCAAACGGGGGGTCACCTCCCGGTTCTGACGCACAACTCGCCCGTATGCCGGGCATTATCCCCTGGCAACTCATTTCGGAAAACAGTGAACATGCGCCTCTCCACCCTCGCTATTGGCAGGCTGCTGCTGTCGATACCGCTGACGGCCGCCATGGCTTAAACAGCGGCACTTGTCGTGCTGGCAGGCGTCACGGCCGAGGACCGCGCTACTCGATGGCCGCCGCGCAGGCCTAGGGCGTGACATTGCCCAACGAGCTGAGGGATGCCGGCGGGATGCGCAGCAACGGCATAAACCCGATGACGGACGACGCCTTTGTCAGCGAAACGGATCGGATCAACGCCGAGGATAAAAGGAGTAGCGGGGCCTCAGCTGCGCGTACCCAGGATGCTGATGTCAAGGCGTTCCTAAAGCTATTCGAAGCCGTCGATACGGACCATGAACGCATGGCGTTGCTGCTGCGAAGGTAACGACTAAACGGGCCTGCGTACGACCGCCAGGTTGTCGACAAACAAGTCGGCGCAGGCCCGCCACGAAAATCGTTCCGCATGCGCGCGGCACGCCCGGCGGTCGCCAGACAGGGCGCGCAGGGCGGCAGCCCGCAGGTCGTGATCGAGTGCTCCCACCCCCGGCGCGGCCCCTGCCAGAATATCAACCGGGCCCGTGACCGGATGGGCGGCGATCGGCGTGCCCGAGGCCAAGCTTTCGAGCAGCACGAGCCCGAAGGTGTCGGTGAGCGAGGGAAACACCAACACATCGGCCGCGGCATAGACCTGCGCGAGGTTATCCCCTGTCCGCTCACCTAAAAATACGGCGCTGGGATGGGCGTGCTGCAACGCCTCCAGCTGCGGGCCATCACCGGCGACTACTTTTGTGCCAGGCAGGTCGAGTGACAGAAACGCGCCGATGTTCTTCTCAACCGCGATGCGGCCCACGTATAGAAAAACCGGGCGGGGCCACTGCGGGGATTGTCGCGGCACTTGCGGCTGAAACCGGCGGAGATCGACCCCCCGGGTCCAGGGCCGGACAGTGCGAAATCCGCGGCCCGACAACTCCTGCTGCAGCGTGCCGGTGGCGACCATCATGCCATGGCCAGCATTGTGGAACCGGCGCAGCCAGGCGTAGCTAAGCGACAGCGGCATGCCAGTGCGCGCATAAAGGTATTCGGGAAAGCGCGTGTGGAACGCCGTGGTAAACGCGTGGCCATGCTGCACCGCCCACCGCCGGGCGGCCAGGCCCAGGGGCCCTTCCGTTGCGATATGTAGCGCGTCGGGCCTGAACCGCTCGATCAGCCCGCCAAGCGAGCGGCCTGGCCACAGCGCGACCCGGATACTGGAATAGGTCGGCATGGCGATGGTGCGAAACCGGTCAGGGCCGATAACCTCGACATGGTGACCGAGCGAGTGCAACTCGCCCGCGACCGTCGTAAGCGTCTGCACGACGCCATTAACCTGCGGGTGCCAGGCGTCGCTGACAATGAGGATACGTAACCCGGTCAGGCATTCGTTGTCAGACGGCCGCGCGGCGCGAAGAAGCTGAGATTGTTCACCGCCGCCCAATCGATCAGCTCCATCCGTCCATCGTGATGCTCCACCAGTGCGGTGCAGCTTTCCACCCAATCGCCGTCGTTCATATACATAACGCCACCCACCCGGCGCATCTCTGCATGATGGATGTGCCCGCAGACGACACCGTCGAAGCCCCGGCGCTCCGCTTCGCCCGCCAGCGCCGTCTCGAACCGGTCTATCGTCTTCACCGCTTCCTTCACTTGCCGCTTCAGCCACTGGCTTAGCGACCAGTACGGGTAACCAAGCTTGCGCCGCACGACATTGAACCAACGATTGAACACGAGTGAGGCGACATAAGCACTGTCACCCAAATGGGCCAAAACTTTGGCGTAGCGGACAACGCTGTCGAATTGGTCACCATGGGTGATCAGAAAACGTTTGCCGGCCGCGGTCGTATGCTCGGCTTCGTTGCGTAATGCGATGCCCGCCACCTCGAGCGTCGCCGGATCCATGGCTGTCGGCAGCCAGGCGCGGAACATTTCGTCATGGTTGCCGGGGATGTAGGTGACGGCGGTGCCGTTACGGGCGTGACGCAGGATGTGCCGGATAACCCGGTCGTGCTCCGCGTCCCAATACCAGCATTTGCGCAACCGCCAGCCATCGACGATGTCGCCGACCAGGAACAGGAAGTCGCAGGACATCGACCCGAGGAAGTCCGACAGAAAATCCGTTCGCGCGCCCTTGGTGCCGAGATGCGTGTCGGAAATGAAAACCGCCCGGTAGTGATGTCGACCCGCCCGGTCGTAGTGCGGAGTTGGATAGAGTGCATTCATGCGCCCGTATTATCCTCGTCTTGTTGGACGACTCTCGTCTCAGTGACGGGTTAATACGGCAGAGTTGAAGTCACGTTGATGAACTTTAGGTGATGGAAGGCACCCTGGAACCGGGCCCAGGGTGCCCCACGGTCAACGGGCCTGCTGAATGGCCGATAGGATCCAGCTGCCGCCCCGGGCACGCACGAACGTCCACAGCTCGGTCGTCATGGTCCGCAACGCCAGGTCACCCTGCACGACTCGCCCGGCTTGATCCTTCGTCACATCCAGTGCCGAGAACCGCATGGCGACGGTGGCATAGTCCCGCGTACCCTCCGTCCACGCCTCCGACAGGTCACCCTGCTCCAGCTTCACATGGCTGACGGAGTTGGTGACGCCGCGGCTGGTTTGATCGGCCAGCTGTTCGGCAAAGTAGCCAGCCATCTCCGGTGTTGCCAGGCCGCGCAACGCGTTGGTGTCGGATGCGGTCCAGGCGGCCTGCACGCCCTGCAGCAACTGTTCGAACGCCGTGTAGTCCGCCTTGCTGAGCGTGACGCTGCTGCCCACGGCCGCTCCCGGCATGGCCATCGCGGACGTCTGCTGCGGCTGTGCCATCCGCACCGATGGCCCACCTGCCATCCCGCGCTGGCCACCCAGGAAGCGGCGGAACAGCCAGCGGCCGACGAAGAATAACAGCGCACCCTGAATCAGCAGGCTCAGCAGGCTTGAGATGCCAAAGCCGCCGCCGCCGAACAGGCCGCCGCCAAACAGCATGCTGCCGATGCCGACGCCCAGCAGCCCACCGGCCAAACCGGACATGAACCCGCCCGACCGGGCCGGCGCACCCAGCGGGGCACCCGTCGGGGCAGATGGCGCACGAGGTGCCATGCTGCGCTCCATCGGCGCGGCATTGGACGGCGCAGTGTTGGTGGAGGGCGGCGCAGTGTAGGTGCGGCCGCCGCGGCTGCCCATGGAAATTCCCCCGCCTGCCTTGGCCAGGGCGAACGACGGTGCAAGAACGAGGGAAAGAGCGGCCAGGCCTGCAATGAAGGACGATGATCGACGCATGGGCTAATGTGCCTCCTGATTGCCTATTTATATAGGCCAATCCAGAGCTGGAAATAGAGGCTCACATCGGTTCCAGCACGAGGGCGGGCAGCACGGTACACGCGCAATCGCCAAACCCGATCGTGACCGCTCCGTCCCGGGCCGCACGCGCACGCAAGATGATCCGGTCGCCGTCCTCCAGGAACCGCCGGGTCTCGCCACCCGGCAGCTTGACCGGCTCCCGCCCGCCGCGCGTCATCTCCAGCAAGCAGCCAGATGCGCCCGGCGACGAGACGGTGCCGGTCCCCAGCAGGTCACCGGGATTGAGGGCGCAGCCATTGCTGGCCTGATGCGTGATCAGTTGCGCTGGCGTCCAGTACAGCGCGCTGGCCGGGCCCGTGCTCAGCCGGTGCGGGGCGTGTCCGGCGGCGCGCATGGACGGCGTTTCGATCAGCACCTCTAGCATCAGGCCGAGTGCGCCATGGGCTTGGTCGGCAGCGTCATACAAATAAGGCAGCGGCGCAGGGTCCTCGGGCTCACGCGCGGGCTGGGCGATGCAAAAGGGTGCCAGCGCTTCGGGAGTGATGATCCAAGGGCTGACACTCGTTGCGAAACTCTTGGCCAAAAAGGGGCCGAGCGGCTGCGCCTCCCAGCCCTGGATGTCCCGTGCGCTCCAGTCGTTCAGCAGGCAGTACCCGGCGATATGCTCATGCGCCTGCCCAATCGGGACGCTGGTGCCAAGTGCGGTACCGGGTCCGGCCCAGATGCCCAATTCAAGCTCGTAATCGAGCGCTCGACTCGGGCCGAAGGTAGGCACGGTCTCGTTGGCCGGCTTGCACTGGCCATTGGGTCGCCGCACGTCGCCGGGCGGGCGTAGCGTGCTTGCGCGACCGTGATAGCCAACTGGCACCCATTTATAGTTGGGCATGAGTGGCTGCTCCGGCCGCAGCAACGATCCCACCGTCTCGGCATGGTGGATGCCGGCATAGAAGTCGGAATAGTCCCCGACATGCGCAGGCAGGTACAGGATGCAGTCCGCGGCGCGATGCAACAGATGCGGGCGCGGGTCGGCCCCGTCTGCCAGCAGCGCGCTGACGGCATCGCGCAACGCAGCCCGCGGCCCGGCACCCATGGCCATGAAGGCATTGAGCGACGGCCCGATGCAGGCATGGACCGCCGCCTGGGCTTCGTCATCCAGCAGCGTGTCGTCGTGCAGCGCGCGCAGGTCCAGGATCATGTCACCGATCGCGACCCCGCCTCGCGGTGCTCCGGCCAATGGCGAGAACACGCCAAACGGTAGGTTTTGGATCGGAAAGTCCGCGTGACCATTGGCGCTATCGACCCAACTGGTCAGCGCCGGGTCATGCGTGTGGTCCACACCGGGCACCGTCATGGCGCGAAGCGCCTTTTCAGGCCGGCCCAGCACGTTGCGTAGTCGTGCTGCAGGCCCGGTGCTTCGGCGGCGGCGCGGGTGACGGCCTGGCGGTGCCGGCTTTCGAACATGAAGGCCATCGTGCCCTCCAGCTTGCGGGGCGCGAGCGTCGCGTGGCTGGCACCCTCGAACGCGTCCGCATCCGGCCCGTGCGGCAGCATGGCGTTGTGCAGGCTGAAGCCGCCCGGCACAAAGCCGCGCGGCTTAGCGTCATACTGGCCATAGATCAGTCCCATGAACTCGCTCATGACATTCATGTGGTACCAGGGCGGTCGAAACGTGTCCTCAGCCACCAGCCAGCGGTCTGGGAAGCAGACAAAGTCGATATTGGCCGTGCCCGGCGTTTCACTCGGCGCCGTCAGCACTGTGAAAATACTGGGGTCGGCATGGTCGAACAGCAGCGGTCCCACGGGCGAGTACCGGCGGAGGTCGTATTTGTACGGCGCATAATTGCCGTGCCACGCCACGACGTCGAGCGGGCTTTGACCGATCGTCGCCTGCCACAGAGTGCCGGCATACTTGACCGTAAGCTGGCTTGTGACCTCCCGGTCTTCATAGGCCGCGTTGGGCGTCAGGAAATCACGCGGGTTGGCCAGGCAGTTGGCGCCGATCGGGCCACGCTCGGGCAAGGTGAACGCGCCGCCATAGTTCTCGCACACATAGCCAGAAGCGGTGCCGTCCGGCAGCGACACGCGGAACTTGATCCCGCGCGGGATGACCGCGATCTCGCCAGGTGCGAGGTCGATCAGGCCGAACTCGGTTGCCAGATGCAGGCGACCCTGCTGCGGGACGATCAGCAGCTCGCCATCGGCATTGTAGAAGTACTCGTCCACCATGTCCCGGCTAGCGGCATAGAGGTGGGCGGCCATGCCGGCGCTGGCGCTGGCGTCCCCGCCCGTAGTGATGGTGACCATGCCCTCAATAAACGACACGCCAGTCGCCGCCGCGGGCCACGGGTCCCATCGCATGGGCGCGGGCGGTATCACGATTTCGGCGCAAGGGGCGGTGCGCCACAGGCTGGATGGCGCGGGTTGGAACGCGCCCCAATGCTGCACAGTGGGGCGGATGCGGTAGAGCCAGCTGCGCTCGTTGGCCATGCGGGGTGCGGTGAACGGACTGCCGCTCAACTGCTCGGCATACAGCCCATACGGACAGCGCTGGGGTGAGTTACGGCCGATAGGTAGCGCGCCAGCAAGCGCCTCCGTCTCAAAACCGTTGCCGAAGCCGGACATGTAGCCCGCGTTGGTGGTCGCGACGGAGGGGCGCAGGGTGGCGTTCATGGCGTTTCCTTCGCTTGGCGGAGCAGGTCCAATACCACCGCATCGTCCCCGATATGGTGCGCCATCAGCAGTACGAGCCGTGCGTCCAGCCTGCGAGAGGCGGCGTCGTCAAGCTTGTCATGCGCGGTGACAAGGGCGGCATACAGCGCGTCCGGATCCTTCAAGCCGCGCGCTCCCATGCCGCGCGTCCCGGTGCCGGGGCGGCGTGCAGACAGGCGGCGATGGCGGCCTGGATGCGGGTGGGGTCGTGGTGCGTAAAGGTGGCGAGCACATGCTGGTCCGGCCGCAGCAGCACGCACCCGCCCGGCGGCGCGCCATAGCGCTGGGCGGCGAGGCCCGTGGCGGGCAGCGTCACGACGGTCACGCCGGGCACCGCGCCGGTGTCGAACCCGAAAGCCAGCAGCGTGAAGCTAGGGCCCACGCGTTGCAGCAGCCAGCCATCGCCCACCGGGCAATCAACGGCCGGATCACCCGGCCGCACGCCGGCCCAAGCATCGCTATCGCCGCCCAGCGCGAGCCGGCACGGGCGGGATAGGCGGCCGGAGTTGACCATGGCGCGCGCAAACGGGTGCGTGGCGGCCAAAGACAGCACCGCGTCGCGATAGGCCCGCGCGGCCGCGGTTTTCGGCGTGATAAAATCCGTCGCGCGAGTGCTGTGCAGGATATTCTCGTCCGCGGCGCGGATACGTTCGTCGTCATAAGTGCCGATCAACGACGGGGCCGCGCCGCCCAGCACGGCCGCCAGCTTCCAGGCCAGGTTGTCCGCGTCCTGCACGCCGCCATTGCCGCCGCGGGCACCGAACGGGCTCACCTGATGCGCGCTGTCACCCACAAACACCACGCGCCCGTGCACAAACCGCTCCAGGCGGCGGCAGCGGAAGGTGTAGATCGAAACCCACTCCAGCTCGAACGGCACGTCTGGCCCCAGCATCGCCTGCACGCGGGCGCGCACCCGCGCCGGGTCGCGCTCGATCTCCGGATCCGCATCCCAGCCGAGCTGCAGATCGATTCGCCAAATATCGTCCGGCTGGCGGTGCAGCAGAGCCGACTGGTTAGGATGGAACGGCGGGTCGAACCAGAACCAGCGTTCGGTTGGGAACGCGGCCTGCATGCGCACGTCGGCAATCAGGAACCGGTCGCGAAAGACCCGGCCGACGAAGGGTAGGCCCATCGTTTCCCGCACAAAGCTGCGCGCGCCGTCACACGCCAGCAGCCATCCGGCCTGCAGCGTGTAGGGCCCGGCGTCGGTCGCGACGGTCACTGTCACGCCGTCCGCCCGTGGTTCCAACGCCGTGACCCGGTGCCGCCAGCGCAGCGCCACTCCCACAGCCTGGCACGCTTCGACCAGCCACTCTTCTACATAGTATTGCTGCAGATTGACGAAGGCCGGGTACTCGTGCCCGGTTTCTGGCAACAGGTCGAAACTAAACACCTCCCGCTCGCCCGCGAACACGCGGCCCAAATTCCACGTGATGCCCTTTGCCTTCATCCGCGGCCCGAGCCCCAGGCGCGCGAATACCTCGAGCGTGCGCTTGGCAAAGCAGATCGCGCGGGAGCCGGTGCTGACCGTGTCGTCATCGTCGAGCAGCACAACCGGCACGCCGCGCTGCGCCAAGTCGAGCGCCAGGGTCAGGCCGACCAACCCACCGCCGACAATCACCGCCGGATGATGGCACCCGTCCGCGGCCGGGGGTGTCGCGCCATAGCTGGGCGAGACATGTCCCAATCTACGCCTCCGCCGCCGGTACCGGCACACCGCGTTCGAGTGATTGCCACATGTCGACGTCGCGCTGCGCCGTCCAGATCCGGGGGTGGTCCAGGCCGCGTGCTTCGTCATAGGCGCGGCTGACGTTGAACGGCATGCAGTGGTCAAAAATAACCCAGTGGCCGTATTTGGGACGCATTGCGGCCATGGCCTGGTCGTACACCGCCTTTAGCGGCGCATCGCCCGCAGCGCAGACGACTTGGAACAGGTCGGACGTGAAGGCGCGCGTGCCCTCGATCGCCTGCCGGCACTCCGCCTCGGTCGTCAGCGCGCGGCCGCGGCCGGGCACGAGTGCCACCGGGTTGAGCGCTTGCACAGCGTCCAGCGTGGCCGGCCAGTCGGCAAAATGCGCGTCGCCGCAATAGGGGGTGGCACCGAATTCCACCACGTCACCGCTATACAGCACGCGCTGCTGCGGCAGCCACACGACAGTGTCGCCCGCCGTGTGGCTGCGGCCGATGTGGATGATCTGCACTTCCAAGTCGCCCAGCCATAGCGTCATGCGCTTGTGGAACGTCAGCGTGGGCCAAGTCAGGCCTGGAATGCTGTCCCGCCCTCGGAACAGGCGGGGAAAGCGCGCGATCTCGCTATCGGTATCGGCCTGCCCCCGCTCCACCGTCATGGCCCGGCACACATCAGACGCGATGATCTCGGCGCCGGCGAACGCGCTCGCGCCGAGCACGCGTACGGCGTGGTAGTGGGTCAGCACCACATGGCGGATCGGCTTGTCCGTGATCTGCCGCACACGGTCGATGATGCCTTGGGCCATGATGGGCGTTGCCTGCGCATCGATTACCACCACGCTATTTGGCCCGATCACGACACCGGAGTTGGGATCCCCCTCGGCCGTGTAGCCATAGCAGCAGGGTGCGAGCTCCGTGAACGTAATAGGTTTGTCAGCCAGGTCGGTCGTGCTTGCAAAGCCAGACATGCGTGGTTCTCCCCGGAATGGACGCTACGCAAGTGTAGGTCCCGCTTCAACCACATCGACACGCCCGGCGGCGCAGTCCATCTTGATTGCAAGAAGTGTTGAACGAATGGGAAGAACGCCATGCTCGGCCTTATGCAATCGCAGCCGCTAATGATCTCCGGCATCCTGGTCCATGCCGCCCGCCATCATGCCGATGCGGAAGTTGTCTCCCGCCAAGGTGACGGCACCCTCGTGCGGCATTCCTATGCCGTACTGGAACAGCGGGCACGGCAGTTGGCGCGGGCACTGGGGCGGCTGGGCGTGCAGGACAGCGACCGGGTGGCGACGCTGGCTTGGAACGGGCACCGGCACATGGAACTCTACTACGGCGTCTCCGGCATGGGTGCCATCGTTCACACCGTCAATCCCCGCTTGGCGGCCGACGATATTGTCCATATTCTCAAAGACGCCGGCAGCACCCTTCTGTTTACCGACCCGGCGTTTGCGTCTCTGGTCGCCGCAGTGGCCCCGCAAGTCCCTGGCCTGCGCGCCGTCATCGTTATGGGCACCCCGGCCGAAATGCCCGAACTGAAGCTCGGTTCCGCGCAAAGCCTACTCTGCTACGAAGACCTGCTGACCGATGACGATTACGAATGGCCGAGTTTCGACGAGCGAACCGCCAGCGCGCTCTGCTACACGTCCGGCACGACCGGCAAGCCGAAAGGCGTGCTGTACAGCCACCGCAGCACGCTCCTGCACGCCTATGCGGTCAATCTTACCGACGTGTTCGGCCTGCGCAGCGTCGATCGGATCATGCCGGTTGTACCGATGTTCCATGTCAATGCCTGGGGCATCCCGTATGCCGCACCCATGGTGGGCGCCAGCCTAATCATGCCGGGCCGCCAGCTGGATGGGCAGAGTGTCGCCGCCCTCATGAATAGCGAGCGCGTGACGATGTCCGCCGGCGTACCCACGGTGTGGATGGGCCTCCTCACCTATTTGCGCGAGTCCGGCACGCGGCTCGAGACGCTGCGGCGCCTCATTTGCGGCGGCTCCGCTTGCCCGGCCATGCTGATGGACGCATTTCGGGAGGAGTATGGCGTGCAGGTCGACCACGCCTGGGGCATGTCCGAGACCAGCCCGCTCGGCACCTGCTATGCGCCCAAGGCGAGCTTCGCTGACCTGTCGGCACAGGAGGCGGCGCGCATGCAATATAAGCAGGGCCGCGCAGTGTCGGGTCTGGACATGAAGATCGTGGACGACGCCGGCGCCAGCCTGCCGTGGGACGGCGTGACCTTCGGCAACCTCATGGTGCGGGGCCCATGGGTTACACAGCGCTACATGAATGCCGAGGCCGACTCGGTGGACGCGCAGGGCTGGTTCCCGACGGGAGATGTGGCCACCATCGACCGGCACGGCATGATGGAGATCACGGACCGCACGAAGGACATCGTAAAATCGGGCGGCGAATGGATCAGCTCGATCCAGCTGGAAAACATCGCCGTGGCTTTTCCAACAGTGGCGGAAGCGGCGATCGTGGCCGCCCGCCATCCAAAGTGGGACGAACGTCCGTTGCTCATCGTCGTAGCCAAGCCCGGTGCCACGATCGACGCGGAAGCGCTGCTCGCCAGCTTCGACGGCCAGGTCGCCAAATGGTGGGTGCCGGATCAGGTCGTGGTCGTGGACAAGTTGCCGCACACAGCCACGGGCAAGATAAACAAACTGGCGCTGCGCCAGCGTTTCCGTGATTTCGAGCTGGCCTCGTTGGCGACGTGACGCTGATGGGGTTGCACCCACCCCACGCGGTGTAGGATGTGTGCGGCCGATCGATTGCGTTCTCGAAAGGCTGTCCTCCCATGAGCAAAACCCTGACCTATGCGGCCGACGGCCTAAATTTCCAAAGCCAGCTCTTTCCCGCCGCCTCGGCCACCGCCCCGGCGGTACTGGTCTTCCCGGAAGCGTTTGGCCTGAGCGAGCATGCGCTGGCCAAAGCCGAGCGGCTGGCCGGCTTGGGCTACCACGCCCTGGCCTGCGACCTGCACGGCGACGCGAAACTAGTGACCGACTTGCAAGAGGCGATCGGCCTGCTGCAGCCGTTGTTCACAGCCCCGGAGCGGACGCGCGCCCGGGCCACCGCCGCGCTACAGGCCCTGGTGAGCGAGACAGGGGCCACCCGCGTCGCGGCCATTGGCTATTGCTTTGGCGGTACGATGGCGCTGGAGTTGGCGCGCAGCGGTGCAAACATCCAGGCCGCGGTCGGCTTCCATAGCGGCCTGGGGTCAGCAGACCCGGTGAAGGGGCCGGGTACGATCAAGGCGAAGATCCTGGTCTGCATCGGTGCCGATGACCCGATGATCCCCGCCGAGCAGCGCGCCGCGTTCGAGGCGGAGATGCGGGCGGCACAGGTGGATTGGCAGCTGCACGTCTATGGCGGCGTGGTGCACAGCTTTACCGAACCCAAGGCGGCCAGCCGCAACATGCCCGACGCCATTCGGTATAGCGCGGAGGCCGATGCACGGTCGTTCGCGTCGATGGAACAGTTGTTTAAAGAAGTTCTAGCGTAGTAGAGCCGAAAGCGACGGGTTACCTCCGTCCCACGGTCAACCGTGGGATAGGCGTAACCCGTTAAGCCGTGCTTACTTGCTGCAACGCGGTTTCCAGCTCGGTAAAGCTCGGCATGTATTGGTTAGGGGCCATCTTCCGCCCGGTCTCGACGCTGATCTGTGGTGCGTTGCCATGCAGGTGCGCGACGAGGACGGCGCGGATGACTTCGAAGTATTTGCTTTCTTCCTCCACCACACCCTTCAGTCGCGCCGCGAACGGGCCGACCATGCCGTAGGCCAGCAATACACCGAGAAAGGTGCCGACTAGAGCGCCGCCGATCATGGCCCCCAGCACGGCCGGTGGCTCGCTGATGTGCGACATGGTCTTAATTACGCCCAGCACGGCCGCGACAATGCCGAGCGCCGGCAAACCGTCCGCCATGCTTTGCAACGCGTGGCTGCCGTGAAGCTCTTCATGAAGGGTTTTTTTCAACTCACGTCCAAGGAGGTCCTCGGTCTGGTGCGGATCGTCGGCGTTCATGCCCAGCATGCGCAGGTAGTCGCAGATGATCGCGGTCGCGTGATGGTTGGACAGAATTGCGGGAAATTTCAGGAAGGCACTGCTTTCCTCCGGCCGCTCGATATGCGCTTCGAGCGCCAATGGACCCTTCGAGTTGGCGAGCCGGGTAAAGAAGAACAGCAGGCTGAGCAGGTCGATATACTGAGATTTCTGGTACGTGCCGCCCTTAAGGATTTTCTTGAACCCGGCCAGCGTGTGCTTCACGTCATGCAGGCTGTTGGACATGACAAACGTGCCGATCGCCGCGCCGCCAATGGTGAGCAGTTCGAACGGCATAGCCTCCATAAGCGGCTCAAGGCTGCCGCCCGACAGCACATAGCTGCCGAACACACAGACGAGCAGGAAGACGAGACCGCCGATGGTCAGCATAACGGTTAGCTCGGCGCGCCGGGAAGTGAGACGGGCGTGGCGATGGGCGCAGCACCGGGCGCACCATTGGGGGCACTGCGGCGCAGGACCATGATGGCGATGCGCCGGTTTGCCGCCGCCATCCGGTCCTCCTTGATCAAGGGATCGCGGTCAGCGTGCCCGCTCACGCTGCGGAACCGGTCATCGGACAGGCCCATGTCGCCCAGGATGCGCCGGGTCGCGTTGGCGCGTTCGGCCGACAGGTCCCAGTTGCTGCGGTCGGTGCCGCGGTAGGCGGCCGAGTCGGTATGGCCGTCGATGGCGATCTGTTCCGGCAGGCGCAGCAGCACGGGCGCCACTTTGGCCAACAGCGCTCGGGCGCGTTCCGCCATCTGGGCCGAGCCGGTCGGAAACATGGGCCGCCGGTCCTCGTCGATGATTTGAATACGCAGCCCCTCAGGCGTTACGTCGATGGCCAGCTGGTGCGCGACTTCCGCCAGCGCTGGGTCGTTGCGGACGGCCTCACGGATTTGTTCAGCCGCGCGCTCGAACGCCTGGCGCTCTACTCGCTCTGTTTCGCGCAGGGCTGTCTCGCGCAGGGCTGTCTCGCGCGGGACTATGATTGGCACTGGTAGCCGTAACTGCACCATCGTGGCCGCGGTGCCGGCCCGGTCGCCCGCCGCGGTCGCGCTTTCCCCATTGGCAGCCGCACCACCCTCCCGCTTCGCGCTCGTGGCTATCGCGGGCGTGTCTGAGTCGTCCTCATCGATGTCCAGCAATGCAATCGGCTTCGTCCGGACCGGCTGCATCGCGCCACGGTCGGAGGCGAGTGAGCCGACCGCGTTCGGCGTCGTGCCGCCAAATGGCTGGCCGGAGCCGGAGGTGCTGCGGGCCAACAGGTTGTTGGGACTAAAATAGTCGGCCAGGCCGATCCGCTGCTCCTCCGTCGTGGCATTCAGCAGCCACATCAGCAAAAAGAACGCCATCATGGCTGTGACGAAGTCGGCATATGCCACCTTCCACGCCCCGCCATGGTGGCCGCTCGCCACAACCTCTTCCTTGCGGATGACGATCATGGGCTTGTTGCGCGTTTTGACCGCCATCCAGGACCGCTCCGCTTGCTGCAGCGGTACAATGGCCGCCAGGCATTAATATTGCGTTGCAGGGCCGCCGGCTAATGCCCGCATAAACACCGCTGCGTCCACGTTGCCGCCGCTCAGGACCGCGCCCACCACCCGGCCGCGCGCATCGAACCGCCCGCTCAGCAGCGCCGCCAGCGCTACGGCACCGCCGGGCTCCACCACAAGCTTCAGGTGCGCGAACGCAAACCGCATGGCCGCCAGCACCTCTGTATCCGACACCACCAGCCCGCCCGACAGCCGCGGCTGGTTGATGCTGAACGTGAGCGCGCCGGGCTGTTCGGTTAGCAGCGCGTCGCAAAGCAGGCTGCCGCCGGGCGCGTTACGCTCACGCACGCCGCTGGCCAGGCTACGGGCGGTGTCGTCCGACTGCTCCGGCTCCACTGCATAAACGGCTGTGCCGGGCGACGCGCCTTCGACGGCCAGGGCGCAGCCGGCCACCATACCGCCGCCGCCCGTGCAAATCAGCAGCGCGTCCAGAGCGACTCCTGCGTCGGCCAGCAATTCCAGCGCCAGCGTCCCCTGCCCGGCGATGACATCCCGGTGTTCGAACGGAGGAATCAGCGTGGCACCGGTGCGGTCCATCACACCGTGCGCGATAGCCATCCGGTCCTCTGTCGCGCGGTCGTACAGAATGATCGTGGCACCCCAGCCGCGCGTGTTCTCGATCTTCATGCGCGGCGCGTCGGCAGGCATGACGATCGTGCACGGGATGCCGAGCGACTTCGCCGCACACGCCAGCGCCTGACCGTGGTTGCCGGACGAGGGGGCGACGACCCCGCGCGCGCGCGCGGCCGGGTCGAGCTGCAACGTCGCGTTAGTCGCACCGCGGAACTTAAAGCTGCCTGTGCGCTGCAGTGACTCGGGTTTTAGCAGGATCGTGCCGCCCGTGGCGTCGTCCAGCGCCGGGTGACGCAAGACGGGGGTGCGCACCACGTGGGGGGCGATACGGGCCAGGGCACCGCGCACGTCGTTGTAGGTTGGAGCAATCATCTAGCGGGGTTCCGGTAACAGGATGGCGGTGCCGCGCAGCGTGACACGGTAGGCGTGGTATGTCTCGGCTACGACGCCATTGCGGGCGCGGATCAGGTCGGGCAGCGCCGTCACATCTGCCCAGACCGACGGATCCGGCGGCTCCGCCCGGCGGGTGCTGATGAGCAGCACGCCACTTTGCGGCGCGGCGCGGGGCAGGTCGATCGTGGCCCAGCGTGGTTCGGCAGCCAGCACGCCGACACCGGGTAAGTAGAAGGCGAGCAGCGAGGCGACACCGTAATTTTCCGCCGCCACAAAGCCGCCCTGGCGCAGTTCCGCCGCGCGATGCGCCAACTCCGCCCAGCCGCCGAGGCGGATCAGCAGAGGGTCGGCCACACGCGGCAGTACAAACGGGGCGGCCGTCGCCTGCAACATGACGGTACCGGTCAGCACGATTCCAGTTGTGGCCGCCGCGCGCCAGGGCCAGCCCAGGGCCGCTGCGGCCAGGGCCGCGCCAGGATAGATGATCGATGGCCAGTTCGCCTGCACCCGGTCTCCCACCGCATGCTGCACGAACACCAGCAACGCCGGCACCGTCATGGCGGCTAGCAGCGCCCAGGCCGGGTTCCGCCAGCGCCGCACGGCGGCCACGATCCCGGCCGCGAACAACACCGCAATCCAGGGCGTGGCCAGAACCACCTGCCCCGCAACGAGTTCACCCAGATGCGCCAGCGCCCGGGCCGGCACCCAGTCGCCCGCGCGTCCGCCCTGCTTGGCGAAGCTGGCCCAGCCGTGCCCGGCGTTCCACCACACAACCGGTGCAAAGACGACCGCCGCCAGCGCCCCGCCCGCCCAGAGTTGCCAGCGCCGGAACTCACCCCGCGCGCACACCGCCAGCCACAGCACGATGCCCATCCCCAGGAAACCGGCCGTGTATTTGCTGTCCAGCGCCAGCCCGGCCAGCACACCAGTGGCAAGCCACCAGGCGGGGTGCCGCCGCACCCGCACCAATGCCGCCAGGCAGGCAATCCAAAAAAACAGCAGCGGCGTATCCGGAGTCATGGTCACCGCGCCCGCGCCCAGCATCAGCGTGGCGTTGAGCAGCACCGCCGCCGCCACCCCCACGCGCCGCCCTGGGAACAGCACCGCCGCGACGTTTGCCAGCAACACCGAGCCTACAGCCGCCGACACCGGGGCAAGAAGCCGGACGCCCAGAGCCGTGTCACCAGCCAGCGCCGTCCCGGCCCAGATCCATAGCGCCACCATGGGCGGATGATCCAGATAACCAAGCGCCAACGCCCGCGACCAAACCCAGTAATACGCTTCGTCTGGCGACAGGGGCATGGTGCCAGCAACAACCAGCCGGACCAACGTGACGGCGGCCAATGCCGCCCACCAAACTCTTATAGCGGGACGCCGGCCAGGTTCAGGCTGGTGCGGATCGTCTGCAACGTTTGTACCCGGCTGACGGACGCAGCACCCGTCAGTAACTGCGTCAGGCGGTTCTCATCGGCCGTGTCGCGCGCCACCAGGCGCAGCAGGAAGTCGCCGCCACCGCGGATCATGTGGCATTCCCGCACCTCCGGCCATTGCGCCACAGTACGCTCGAACGCGCTCAACACCGCCTCTTTCTGGCTTTCGAGCCCGACGATGGCGAAGAACACGATCTCCCACCCCAGCAGCGCCGGGTCGATATCGGCATGGTAGCCGCGGATGATCCCTGCTTCCTCCAGCCGGCGAACGCGGCGCAAGCAGGGCGGTGCGGTGATCTCTGCCCGGCGTGCAATCTCCACATTGGTCATGCGGCCGTCCTGTTGCAGTTCGAGTAGGATTCGCTGGTCAACCGTATCCAGACCCGTCTCGGCTTCATTAAACTTCATCGTAGCACCCAAGGCATTCGCAATTATATTACGCGTCAGCAGCTTAAGAACCAAGCTAAGAAGGTGGAATGACGATGCAAACGATCGAAACTCGCGTTCTGATAATCGGTGCCGGCCCGGCTGGGTACACGGCAGCCATCTATGCCGCGCGCGGCGGCCTCGCCCCGGTGCTGGTCGCGGGCCTGCAACCCGGCGGTCAGCTGATGATTACGACCGATGTCGAGAACTACCCGGGCTTTGAGCACGCGATCCAGGGCCCCTGGCTGATGGAGCAGATGACGGCCCAGGCCGCGCATGTCGGCACCCGGATCCTGAACGACCTGATCATGGAGGTGGATTTCAGCCGCCGCCCGTTCCGATGCGTGGGCGATGGAGGCGATGTGTACCTGGCCGATACGGTCGTGATCGCCACCGGGGCGCAGGCGCGTTGGCTCGGCCTGCCGTCCGAACAGCGGCTGCAGGGGGCGGGGGTGTCGGCCTGCGCCACCTGCGACGGCTTTTTTTATCGCGGCACGACCGTCGCCGTGATTGGCGGTGGCAACACGGCGGTCGAGGAAGCGTTGTTCCTCACCCACCATGCCAGCCACGTGACCCTCGTGCACCGCCGCGACTCGCTCCGAGCCGAGAAGATCCTGCAACGCCGGTTGTTCGAGCATCCGCGCATCAGCGTCATCTGGGACCATGCGGTAGAAGAGGTGCTGGGTGGCGGCGCGCCCGAAGTTGTGCGCGGCCTGCGGCTCCGCAACACGCGCACGCAGGC
>JANONC010000128.1:0-6406 GCA_031420655.1 Rhodospirillales bacterium
GGGCACAGCAGGGCCGCTTGTTCGTGCTGCAGCTGCTCCCGCAGGCCACCCACATCCGTCGCTATCACCCAGCGCCGGGCAGCCAGCGCGGCCGCGGCGACGCCAGACTGGCTGGCCTCACGATACGGTAGGATGAGCGCATCGGACCAAGCGAGCAGCGCGCCCAGCTCGTCCTCCGGGACCCAGCGGTTTTCGACCGTGACGCCGGGCAGGCGCGCCAGGGCGGCCAGGGCGGGCGAGTCCGGGCCCTGCCCCACAACGCGCACCTCCAGATCCGGCCGCGTCCCGAGCGCGACCAGGCTATCGGCCAGCAGGTCGAGCCCCTTATACGCCAGCAGGCGGCCGAAGCTCAGGAGCCGTAGGGGGCCGTCATGCGTCCGGGGAGCGGCCGGGGTGCCACCGAACACCAACGGCGGAAGTGAGGACATAAACACCGGGCGGCCGTGATGGGTAAGCCCGTCCGCCACGTGGCGCGACAGGGCGAACACGCCGGATGCGCGCCGTAGCAGCATGGCTTGCAGCCGCAACTGCACCGGGAACCGGTCGCCGGGATGGGGCGTCGCGTCGTGCACCACAACGGCGAATGGCACGCGCGCCCGGCGCAGTGCGGCCGCCATCACCGCGTCCAGCGCCGCCGGCATGGCGCAGAGGGCCACGTCCACGCGATGCACGCGCAACCAGCGGGCGAGGTACGGAATAAGAACCGGTGCCATCACGGCCCGGCACACCAAGCCCAGCAGGCTGTTGTAGGTCGAAAAAGGTAAATCGACCGATGGCGGGTGCTGCGTGCGCAACAGTTCCGCCCCGGACGCCAGGGAGAGCAGCACCTGCACGTCGGGCACCGCCGCCAGGTGCTGCGCCAGCACGGCCGCAACGCGCGGGCCAGCGCCGCGGCGGCCCCACTGCCACACCAGGACCCTCATTGCAGCGCGGCCAGCGCGGCTGCCAGCGGGCCCGCGCCCAGCCTGGTCCGCGCCGCCTGCTGGCCGGCCTGGCCCAGGGCGAGCCGCGTGTCCGGATTATCCGCAAGCCGGATCAAATGAGCAGCCGCCACAGTAATATCGGGCTCCGCCCACACCGCGCCGGGCGCTTCAGACACGCCACGCGGGTCGTTGGCGGGCACCAGACGCACCGGCACCAGCGCAGCGCAGTCTGATGACAAGAAGGTCTGCGAACCCGACCAATCCGTTGCGATGACGGGTACGCCGAGCAGCATCGCTTCGGCCGGGACCAAGCCAAACCCCTCACTGCGATGCAGGCTGAGTACCATGTCGCACGCGGCCATGATGGCCCAATTGTCGGCGTCCGGCAGGGTGCGTGTGTCGATCCGGATGTTGGGCGCCGTGGCGGCCTGTTGCAGGCGGGCGAAATCGGCCGGGAAGGTGCCGGGGTTGCCCACACGCAGCAGCAGAACGCGGTCGGCCCGGTCGCCAAACGCCAGGCGGTGCGCCGCGATGGCCCCCAGCGGGTTCTTCCGCTCGAAGCTGGATGCGAGGTTGAATGACACTAGGGTGACGACGGTCCCCACGGCTATGCCCAAATCGGCGGTTAGGCCGGGCACGGGCGGGCGGATTGCGACGGGGTGCGGCACGACGGTGATGCCGGGCTTGAGCGACGCCAGCGCATCCGCACTGAACTGCGAGGGCGCCCACACATCGTGTACATAGGGCAGTGCCGCGCGCCAGGAGGGCGGGGCGACCGGCAGCTCCCACGCCCAATAGCCAATCACCCGCCGCCCGCGCAGCATGCGCCAACCGAGCCGGAGCACCAGCAGGCCGAGCAGGCCCGGGTTGGCCACCAGTAGCAGCGGCACCCCTGGCGGCGGCACCGGGCCACCGGGGCGCACGGCCCAGTGCGGCACGCCCAGCACCGCAAGGGCCGCCAGCATGAGCCGGGCACCCTCGCCAATGCCGGACGCTTCATCGAGCGGCCCGGCCACCGCCAAGCCGGCTACAGCCGGCGGCGGCACCGCATCCGGCCGGGGGGCGAGCCAGCCCAGCACGCGCGTCACGGCCCGGCGGCGCAGCCCCTGTGGCAGCATGCGCCAGGCCCGCCGCAGCCCTGCTTTCAACCCATCCATGGCCGGCATGTATCAGCCCCCGGCCTGTTGCTCCATCGCCCGCAACAACGCGCCCACGTCGCCGTTCTGACGCTGCAGGAACGCTGCCGTGTCACTCCGCTGGGTGATGCGCAGAGAGATACCCTCCGCCGTCACGTCGACGATCTTGAACGTGGCGCCGGCATTCACGACCACCCATACAATGCGGTTCGGCTTGTTGTACGGCCGCTCCACCAGGGTCGGGACATGAATTTCATCGCCGCGGCACTCGGGCTTCAGCGTTTGTACCTTTGCCACATTGGCGGTTGAGGCGGCCAGGCGCTCGCTGAGGTTTTTAGCCAGCAGGATGCGAAACAGGCGAAGGTACGTGTCGCGCTGCGGGGCGGTGGCGGCCTGCCAATAGCGGCTCAGGCAAAAGCGGGCAAAGCCGGGAATGTCCACCACGCGGTCCAGGAACGGTGCCAGCTGCGCCCGGTCCGGGGCGGCCAGGATGGTGCCGAGCTCGCGGCCCGTCTGCTCGATAAACAGCGGGGCGGCGGCTTCGTTGGTGCACTCGGCATAGGCCGCTGCGGGGAGCAGGACGGCCAGGACCGTGCGGCGCAACATCATCGGCGGCGCGCGGTAAGCAGGACGTTGGCAAACGGCGTACCCTGCCAGCACGGGGCGACGCTGACGGCAAACCCGGCCTGCTCCAGGACGTGAATGAGTGCGGCCACAGGGGCCGGGTCGACCGTGGCACCGGCATGCGGCCAAATGGGTTGGCCCAGCCGCTCCAGCGCCACATGAAACCGGCTGCGTAGGCCGAGGCCGGGGTCCAGCGTGCGGACCAGCACCAACCGGCGCGCGGCGGCGGCGGCATGGGCCAGCAGGGTGAGAGCCTGGGCCTGCCGTAGAATGTACAGCACGTCGATCAGCAGCACCGTGTCGCAGGCCGGAACGGTGGGGTCGGCGGCGAGGTCCTGCGCCTGTGCGGTAAACGCCAGTCCCGCCCCGGCCCGGGCCGCATCCCGCAATGACGCGCCGGCCCAATCCAACCCCAGCACGGAACTGGCCCCGCTTGCCTCCAGCAATGCCACGCCAAGCTGCCCGCGGCCGCAGCCGACATCGGTTACGGTGCCAAACGGGTGTTGCGCGGCCATGGCCAGGACCGTGCGATGGACCGGGTCCGTCCGCAGCTTACTGGCGACGTAATGCCGGGCGAACCGCCCACCACCGTGGTAGCGCAGCGCCGTCCGCTGTAGCACCGCGGCACCGGTCATCGCAGCGCCAGCCATCGTGGGGTCATACCCCGGGGCGGCCTGCCCCTGCCACGGCCCGGCGGAACCCGGCATCGTCCACGATTTGGTCGATGGCCTCGCTCATCGCCGCCGGCATCAGGGTGCTGAGCGCGTCCATGTCCGAGAACAGCACACCGCCAATCTGGTTGCCCGTGCCCCTGACCTTCATGCTCTGGCCCTTGGTCTCATAGATCGTCCGGCCGGCCGCGTTCACCACTTGCGCCAGCAGCATCACTTTGGCTTCAAGCCGGAAGTAGCTGGTCGCGTCAAACTGGCTGACGGTGACCCGAACCTCATTACCGCCGCCGGTGCGGGACAGCATGCCGCGGGCGGCCAGCGCATCGCTGAGCGCCTTGGCGACGGTGGCGGTCACTGGGCCATCCGTCGAGAAACCCCGGATTGTATTGCCGTACAGGCCGCGCACGACGCCATAGGAATTAGGGTCGGCCCGCCCCCGCGTATCGGTCACGGCACCGACGGCAACCTGTCCAGACCCGGCCACCGGCGTTGTCGTGGACACATAGGGCAGCGGCGCGACCCGGGCGCCAGCACACGCGCTGAGGGCCAGGCTCGCCAGTAACAAAACAACGCGTGTCATTATAAACTCTACTCCGCTGGCAGGATGGATGGGGTGTGGAGCGCTGCCTGCGCCCGCTCTTTGATTAATCCGGCGCGGTACAGCAGCCTGGTCACGTGATAAACGCCCTTGAAGGCATAAACCGGCACCTCTGCCCGCAAGCCGCCGCCGAGGTTGCCAGCTAGCAGGTTGATCAACCCGTCCCGCATACGGAACATGTTCTTGGGATTGAAGAAGAGTTGGCGCAGCACCGGGTCGTTGATGCGGTAAATCAGCCAGCTGATGCGGTCCATGGCACGGCCGAGGTCCCGGCTGGCGTTTTTGGCCATGACCAGACCCTTCGCCGGGTCGTCGAGCGCAACATGGGCGACGGCCGCGCCACGCTCGCCCCCCACCATGGCCATCATGACGCCGGTCGAAAACATCGGGTCCACGAAGCCATATGCGTCGCCGATCAGCATGTGCTGCAGCCCGTACCCGGCGCTGGCGCGGTAGGAGTAGTTGGCCGCGCTGAATACTTCGCTGGCGGGTTCCGCGTTCGTCATGCGGGCCAACAGCGTGGGGCTGCGGCGGATGCGGTCGTGAAACAGCTCGGACGGCGTGCCCCGGCGGCCCTTGAACGCGGATTGGTTGCCAACGAAGCCCACGCTGGTGACGCCGTCCGGCAGCGGAATGGACCAGAACCAGCCATCGCTCGTCAGGTGGATAGTGACATAGCCGTGCCGGTCCTCCGCGCGTGGCGTGAGGCCGGTAAAGTGGGCATAGAGCGCGGCGGTGCTGTTGCGCTTGTTGGATTGCTTGAGCTGTTGCGTGGTGGCAATCAGCGCATCCCGCCCGGTCGCGTCAAGCACGTAACGCGGCGCGATCGTGATCGGCCCGTCCGGCGTGTCGGCCATAATTGTCGCACGCCCTCCGGGATTGAGGCTGACGCTGCGGACCCGCGTGTGTTCCAGCGTCCGTGCGCCAAGCCGGGCCGCGTTGCGAAACAACAGCTCATCCAGCGCGGACCGGCGCACCTGCCAGGCATGGGTGTAGCGCGCATCAAGCGCAAAGCGGAACGGGAACGCAATGGTCTGGCCTGTTTCATCCGACACAAACTCCGCGCCGGGCTTATGCACGCCAATGGCCCGGACCTGGTCGAGCACGCCGAGGGTTTCAAACAGGCGCAAATTACCAGGCAGCAGGCTTTCACCGATGTGGAACCGCGGGTGGGCCTCCTTCTCAACCAGCACAACGTCCCGGCCTTGCTGGGCGAGCAGTGCCGCGGCGGTGCTACCGGCCGGGCCGCCGCCCATGACGAGAATGTCGCAGGTTGTGCTCTCAGACATGAACCCTTGCTCGTGCGGTTTAGCGGGCATCAAGATGCCGTGAGGGGGTGGGGGTGTCTAGATCACCCGGCCCGCTTGTATCCACTGTAATACCGTAGCGGTTCTCATTTGATCTAGGCGGCGGATAAGCTAGCCTTTAACGAACAATGCGGTTACGGCGGCGATTTGGGGACCCTTAGCCAAATAAGTCGAACTACCAATTCGAATGAAAGAATTGTCACCCACGAAGCTGATCTGCGGCTGACGTGGTATCATAATCCGGACGACGGAGAGATCTTTGTATGTCACCGTGTCAAGATTTGAAAGGACCTGAGTTTTCAGCGGTTCGCTTAGAGTCCATCCGGGATCAATTTCAGGTTTGGCAGAGCTTACGAAGCATCATTCTGATTGATGCCCAGTGGAGGAAGGCGAGCGCGTTGCGGTTCATTCGCTCCCAATCCTTGGCCAAACGGCGGCATCGGTTGAGCCAGCCAATGGTGCGCTCGACAATCCATCGTTTGGGCAACACGACGAATTTGCCGGTGTCGGAACGCTTAACGATCTCGACATTCACGCCGCGGCACACCCGCGCCAGGCGATCCTGGAACCTCGGCCCCTGGTAGCCGCTGTCGGCGTACAGCTTGAGCAGGAAAGGAAACAGCCCAAACAGCGAAGCCATCAGCACCACGCCGCCATCGCGGTCCTGAACATCTGCCGCGTGGACGATCCCCTGCATCAGCAGGCCGTGCGTATCAACGAGGATGTGGCGCTTTTTACCCTTGATCTTCTTCCCTGCATCGTAGCCGGGTGGGTCCGAGACCCCCCTTTTTCCGCGCTTTTCACGCTCTGGCTGTCAATGATCGCCGCCGTCGGACTGGCCTCTCGCCCGGCCTGTTCGCGACATCGCAGATAGAGCGTGTGGTGGATACGGCCCAGCGTGCCGTCATAATCCCAGCGGCAGAAATAGTCGTTGGTGGAGCTGCGCGGCGGAAGGTCTTTCGGCAGCGATGCCCACTGGCAGCCGGTCGAGAGGATGAACATGACGCCGTTGACCACCTCGCGCACATCGACCGTGCGCTTATTACCGCCGCGCTTGGCGGGCGGGATCAAGGGTTTGATCAGCGCCCATTCGTCGTCGGTCATATCGCTCGGATAGCGAAGCTTGCTGCGGTCATAACGGCGGCGG
>JANONC010000129.1:0-7979 GCA_031420655.1 Rhodospirillales bacterium
CCCCTGCAATCCCGACGAGCCGGGCGCGGTCGGAGGGATTGAGGCTGATGGAGATACCGGTGAGCATGCCGCAGACTCGCACGGCGCTGCTCCGGCGGGAATCCCAACCAGGACTCTTCCGTCAGGTGTTATCCACTAGGTAGTTTCCGAAGCTTGTCCGCGGCCGCTGTTCATCCTCATGTGTATTATCAGACAGCCTGTATCTTCCTGAGCAGGCCCCATATCGAACTGAGTAGAAGTCACCATGAGCACTCCATTATCTTTCGTGTTCGCGCTCATTGTACTTTCAGTCAGTGGCTTTTCCGGAAAGCAGGCACTGGAAACAATAGTTCCGCTTATACTCCGGTCATAAGATCTGCCCGAGGCATTGTCGATCCCAATGCTCGGCCCGGCATTCAGACGGTGCCTATTGTAGCCTTTACTGCAGGATCCCACCTGTATATTGTCGAATTCCGAGACGTCGTAGCGCGCGATAAGAGTCCGTCTCGAATCGGTTCGTCAACGTGCCATCCTTCGTAGTAGCAGGATGGCGGAAGCTGCGTAGAGGAATGCTTCAGCCGATGCGATCGTCGCCTCGACGTCCTTGGCCAGGCGACGGTTACGATTGATCCAGGCGAAGAAGCGCTCGACCACCCACCTGCGGGCGTGCACGGCGAAACCGACTTGCCCCTCCGGTTTGCGCACGATCTCGACGCGGATAGAACTGGCCGATGCGACGCGCGGACCCTGATATCCCGCATCGGCGAAGGCGAGCTGCACGAACGGCCAACTCGGGCGTGATGCGCGCAGCAGCGGCCCGGCGCCGTCGCGATCCTGAATATCGGCCGCGTGGGCCTGCAGCTTGAGCGCCCGGCCATCCGTGTCCACCATGGCGTGCCGCTTGCGTCCCTTGATCTTCTTGCCGCCATCGTAGCCCCGCACGCCACCGCTCTCGGTCGTCTTGACGCTTTGGCTGTCGATGACGGCAGCGGTCGGGCTCGCCTCGCGCCCCATCCGCTCGCGGTCCCGCATGACCAAGTGGTGGTTGATGGTCTCCCACGTGCCGTCGTCGCGCAGCCGGGCGAACCAGCGATACACCGTGCGCCAGGGCGGGAAGCTGTCCGGCATCAGCCGCCATGCAATGCCGCCGCGCAACACGTAGCAGATGCCGTTGACGATCTCCCGCATCGGGTGCGCGCGTTTGCGGCCGCAATCGGCTTCGGACGGCAGGAAAGGAGACAGGATCGCCCATTCGGCATCGGTCAGGTCGCTTCCATAGCGTAGCCCGTCGCGGCTATGCTGCCGACGGGTGGCCGGGTTCCACATCAAGGCCTCGTCCAGTGTGTTGCAACCTCGACGAATCACGATTTGGCCTGGCTGCCCAGCCCCTCACGCGGTCATGTCGGACACGTTTCGAGACAGCCTCTAAGGATAAACGGCAAACGGAACCCAGTCGCACTAGTGAGCGAACGGAGAAAACCATAGTCCCGCTTCGCGCTGCCGCTCTTGTCATGCTGTTCTTACCCGCGACAGCACAAGCTCAGATTCCGGCGCGCGACAGCAATACCTGGAATTGGCGACACCACCAGCCAACGCGTGCGGGCATCCAGAAACGTGAACGAGCTGTGGGCGTCGCGCTCCGTCCGTCAAAGCAGAGGGTTCTGAACCGGCGAGTGAAACGACTAGGCCAGAGCTTGCTTGCCAGGCAGCCCGGCCCAGGAGATCCGCCCCCTGAAGGGCGTCAGTAACGCGCCGTGGATGTCCGTTTCTGTTACGCGCCGACGACGCTCCGCGGCAAAATTCGCCTCGCCTGCATAGGATGGCTCTGCGCGGCAGTGGCCGGCTGCGCGAGCTACCAGACCTCATCCCTGGAGGAACGCCCCATTTTGGCGTCGAGCGTCGCTGGCCTTAATCGGGCGCGACCCGGTCATTTGCCGCCCATTCCAGCCGACCGACCGCTCACGCTGGCGGAGGTGAGCTTTCTCGCGGTCCAGAACAGTCCTGACCTCCGCGCGATTCGAGCACGGCGCGGGGTCGCCGGCGCTCAAGTGATCGAGGCCGGGCTGCTGCCTGACCCTGTGCTCGCGGGCAGCTACAATGTTTATCTCGCGGGTCCCGCCTTCGCCAATGCGATCGGCGCCACGCTCACGGCCGACTTGACCGCGCTCGTCACCCTCTCCGTTCGCCGCCGGGCTGCCACAGAAGCTGCGCTCCAAGTGGACGCGGATGTGGTCTGGCAGGAGTGGCAGACAATCCAACAGGCGCAGACGCTCGCGATCGACCTCGTTGAGCAGGGGCGCTTGCTGCACAGCCTGCAGCAGACGCTCGATCTGCTGCAGCAGCGCGGTGAGACCTTATCGCGGGCCGTCGCGCAAGGGAACGCCACCTTGCAGATGCTGGCCCCGGTCGTGTCCGCGCTCACGAGCTTGCAGACCCAATATTACGCAGCCGTGTTGGGCCAGGAGAAGCGCTGGCAAGCCCTCGACGCCTTGCTCGGCCTGAATCCGGACGTGCGGCCGCTACTCGCAACGAGACTGCGCGTGCCCGAGATCGCACCAAGCGATGCCGCGGCCATGCTCGCCAGCCTGCCGGTGCGCCGGCCAGACCTGATCGCGCTGCAGCTTGGCTACCAAGCGCAGGAAGCACGCGTGCGCGGGGCGGTGCTGGGCCAGTTCCCCGCACTCACCCTCGGCCCGAACTACGGCAGCGACACCACGCGCGTGCAGTCGCTCGGTCCCTCCATTTCGGTTGTATTGCCTCTGTTCAATCGCAATCGGGGTCAGATTGCCATCCAACGTGCGACACGCGAGCAGCTCCGCGTGGAGTATACGGCACGCCTGGCGGCGGCCGAGGGCGGCGCGCGGGCGCTCCTCGCAAATATCGCTGTCCTGCAACGCCAACTCGCCGCAGCGCGCGCGGGCCTCGGCCAGGCCCGATCGCTCGCCGCGGACGCCGAAGGAGCACTGCGCGGCGGACTGCTCGACGAGCTGAGCTACGTGCAGCTCGTGATCACACGGCTGGAGAAAGAACGCCAGGTGATCGGCTTGGAGCAGCAGTTGATCGACGCGCGCACGTCGCTGGCGACTTTGCTCGGCGTCGGGCTGCCGCCCGTCCAACTCATCCCACCCGAGAACCCGAGCCTCCTATGAGGCACGTCCTTGCCGCACTCCTCGCTCTGCTGCCAGCCGCGGCCCTCGCTCAGGGCAACACGACCTCCGGCGTCTCGGGCACTCCGGCGCCCAGCGTGCTCGTCACCACCGAAACGCCGCACCAGGGCAGCCTGCCGCGGACTCTCACGGCCTACGGCACCGTCCAGGCCGCTCCCGGGGGCGGCAGCCAAACGCTGAGCGTGCTCCGCACGGGGCAGGTGACGGAGGTTTTAGTGGCGCCGGGCCACGCAGTTCACCGCGGGCAAAAGCTGCTCGTCATTAGCGCCGGTCCGGCGGCGCTCGCGGCTTACAAACAGGCGGTCGATGCCGTGAAGCTCGCGACAAGCACGCGCACCCACACCGCGCAGTTGTTGGCTCAGCATCTCGCGACCAAAGACCAGCTTGCTCAGGCCGACAAGGCAGCCGCGGACGCGCAATCTACTCTCAATGCCCTCAATCAAGGTGGCGGCGAAGGCGGCGGCGGGAGCGCCGAACAGACGCTCACGGCCCCCTCCGACGGGGTCGTGTCCAACGTTGCTGTAGCGCCTGGCGCCCGGATCGCGGCGGGAACACCGCTCCTGACGCTCGCCCGCAGCGGCCGGTTTGTGGCGTCCGTCGGCATCGAGCCAGCGCAGCGTGACCTGGTTAACGCAGGCCAGTCAGCCCGGGTCGAATCGCTTTACGGCGGCGGCGCTGAACAGGGTAGCGTGCTTTCCGTCGGCGCCATGCTCGATCCCACCACCCGTCTGGTGCCGGTGCTGATCGACCCGCCCCAAAAGGACCCCAGCGCCGGCCGGCAGGGCGGCTCGGATGCCGGGTTGGGCATCGGTCTGCTCCCGGGCGCGCCGGTTCGCGTCGTTGTCCAAGTCGGCAGCATGCAGGGCTGGATCGTGCCGCGCGATGCGGTCCTGACCGACACCAAGGGCCCGTATGTGTTCCAGGTCACCGGCGGCAAAGCCGTACGAGTGGACGTGCAAATCGTGGGCAAGTCGGGGAACACGACGGTCATCGCTGGAGCGCTGGATCTGAAGCATGCCCTAGTCGTCAGCGGCAACTACCAGCTTCAGGGCGGCGCTGCCGTGCGCGAGGAGCCGACCACCGCAGGCGCCGGGGCCGCAACCCCGTGAGCGAGGACACGATCGGCGGCCCTGTGCCGGCCAACACAGCACGCGGCGGGAGCTTCGTCGCGCGGCATACGCGGTCGATCCTTGCTGTCATGCTCGCCTTCGCTATGGCGGGCGCGTTCGCGGCCTTTCAGCTGCCGCGGGGCCTGTTTCCAGTCGTGCAGTTCCCCCGTGTGGTGCTGAATTTGGATGCCGGCGCCCGGCCGGCAGACCAGACGGAGTTGCTGCTGACCATTCCACTGGAGCGCGCGGTGCGCCGGGTGCAGGACGTGCTGAACGGGCGCTCGAAGACGAGCCGCGGTTCAGTCGAGATTTCGCTCGACTTCCCCTGGGGCACGAACATGATCGCCGCCACAACGCAGGTGGAGGCGGCGGTCGCGCAGACGCTGCCCAGCCTTCCTGCCGGGGTCAATTATCTCGTACGGCGCATGGACCCCACCGTGTTTCCCGTCGTGGCTTACTCGATGCTGTCGCCGACCGTAGACCCGGTCACCCTGCGCGATATCGCACAGTTTCAGCTTCTGCCGCTGCTAACCGCCATCCCCGGCGTGTCCCATGTGGGCGTTCAGGGCGGGCAGCTTCGCGAGTTCGAGGTGCTGGCGAACCCGCATTTGCTGGCCATGCACGGTCTTGCGTTGTCCGACGTAGCGACGGCGCTGGGCAAGGCGAACGTGCTCACCGTCGTCGGGCGAATACAGGACCACGACAAGCTGCTCCTGCTCGCGCTCGACGACACGATGCGGCAGCTCGAAGAGGTCCGCGATACCGTGCTCCAGGGCGGCGCGAATGGCGTCGTGCGCGTGGGCGACATCGCCGAGGTCCGGGACGGCGTGATGCCGCAATGGATCCGGGTGGGCGAGAGCGGCTCGCCAGCGGTTCAGCTCCAGATCTACCAACAGCCCAGCGCCAACAACGTGGCCATCGCGGCGGCGGTGCGCCAGGCGCTGGCCACGTTCCAGCCCCGCCTGCCACCCGACGTCAAGCTGGTCAAATGGTATGACCAGAGGACGCTCGTCACCAATTCCACCAGTAGCGTGCGTGACGCCATTCTGATTGGACTTGTGCTCGCCGGAGCTGTGCTGCTGGCGTTCCTGCGTAGTTGGCGCGTGACGCTCGTTGCCATGCTTGTCGTGCCGGCAACGTTGGCGATCACCGTGCTGCTACTGTTCGCCTTCGGCATGACGTTCAACATCATGACCCTGGGAGGCCTGGCGGCAGCGGTCGGGCTGGTGATCGATGACGTGATCACCATGGTCGAGCACCTGGCGCGCCGTGCGGGCACTGGAACGAAGGTAACCGGAGATGATGAGACGAACGACGACGAGGGACCAGCGAACGTCGTGCTGGCGGCCGGGCGCGAGTTCCTGCCGCCGCTGAGCGGATCGAGCACGGCGACGCTTCTGGTGTTTCTGCCGCTGGCATTCCTCTCGGGCGTCACGGGCGCGTTCTTTAAGGCGCTGTCCTTGACCATGGCGGCGGCGCTGGTGATCTCCTACGGGCTCACCGCGCTCGCCGTGCCCGTTCTCACCCACCTCATCGTCAATTTCGACAAGTGGAAGGACCCCGGACAAGGTCCGGAGGGACGGGTCGGGCGTGCCCACCGCTGGTTGCTGGATCGGTTATTTGCCCGCCCTTGGATGGTTGCGCTCGGCATCGTGCCCCTGCTCGTCGCGGGCTGGTTCGCATACAGCCATGTCGGCAGCGGCTTCATGCCGAAGATGGATGAGGGCGGCTTCGTGCTCGATTTCCGCTCCGCGCCCGGCACGTCGCTCGCCGAGACCACCCGCGAGTTGCGTCAGGTCGAGACGATCCTGAACGCCACGCCGGATATCGCCACGTACTCGACCCGTATCGGCGCTGGGCTGGGCGGGGGCCTGAGTGAACCCAATACGGGCGACTTCTTCGTCCTGCTCAAGAGCGGCCCGCGCCGACCGATCGCGACCGTCATGACCGAGGTGCAAGATAAGATCGACCGATCTGTGCCGGGTCTGAACGTCGCGCTGTCACAGCTGATGGAGGATCTGATCGGCGATCTTACGGCGGTGCCGCAGCCGGTCGAGGTCAAGCTGTTCGTCAACGACCCGGCGCTGCTGGCGCCGGCCGCCAAGGCGCTCGCCGCCAAGCTGGCGAACGTGCCCGGCCTCGTTGCGGTGCGCGACGGCATCGTAATCGCAGGCGACGGCCTCAACATCCGCGTGGACCCGACCCGCGCTGCGTTCGAGGGGGTCGACGCTGCCATGGTGAGCGCTGCGCTGGACAGCTACCTCTCCGGAACCGTGGCAACGCAGCTGCCCCAGGCCACAAAGCAGGTGGGCGTGCGCGTCTGGCTGCCAGCGGAGCTGCGGCAATACGACGACCAATTGGCCGAGCTGCCCATCCGCGCCCCGGACGGGCACGTCTTCGCGCTCGGCCGCGTGGCCGCCGTTTCGGCCGCGCCCGGCCAAGCCGAGATCCAACGCGAGAACCTGCAACGCATGGTGGCGCTCACCGCCCGGCTGCAGGGCCGTTCGCTCGGCAGCGCCGTCGCGGATGCCAAGAAGGTGCTAGATCAGAACGGCGCGATCCCGCCCGGCGTCCGCTACGAGCTAGCCGGCCTCTACGCACAGCAGCAGATCGCGTTCGCCGGTCTCGAGCGCGTATTCGCCGCGGCACTGATCATGGAGTTCGTGCTCCTGCTCTTCCTCTACGAGCGGTTCTGGATTCCCGTGATCGTGCTTGCTGCTTCGGTCCTGTCCACCACGGCCGTGTTTGCTGGGCTGTGGCTGACCGGGATCGAGCTGAATATCACCGCGATCATGGGCATGACGATGATCATCGGGATCGGCACCGAGATGGCCATCTTCCTGGTGTCCGAGTACGTCGACCTCGCGCGCGCGATGCCGCCGCGCAAAGCGCTCATGGAAGCCGCACGCAGCCGCTTTCGCCCGATCGCCATGACCACGCTCGCGGCGATCCTCACTCTGCTACCGCTTGCGCTTGCCCTCGGCGCCGGGTCGGGCATGCAGCAGCCGCTAGCAGTCGCGATCATCGCGGGTCTCATGGCGCAGTTTCCGCTGGTGGTGCTCGCCCTGCCTGTCCTGATCGGGCTAACGCTACCCAAGGCGAAGCTGCAAGCAGAACCAGAACCAGGCTAAACCGCTAGAAATAGTTATCTACACTTAGAACGGCTCTGTAGCAAAGTTTTGGGAAGCAGGCTCGAACCCAAGGCGACCTGAACCGCCAAGCGGTCGAACATGTCACCCCTGCGCCCACTTCGCAAAACCTTGCTACAGTGAGCTGCTGCCGGTTTGGTGGACACCGAGTTTAGGGTGTTTTCTGAAATTGGAGGGTGCAGATGGTGCGGCCACAGTTCAGCCGGGAGTTCAAGCTGGAGGCAGTCCGGCTGTTTAAGGAGCGCGGAGTTTCGGTGGTGCAGGCCAGTCGGGATCTGGAGGTGGGCGAGGGCGTCCTGCGACGATGGATCAAGGAACTCGGCGCTCATCCGGAGCAGGCATTTCCGGGCCAGGGCCAGCTCAAGCCAGAGCAGCAGGAGCTGGACCGGCTGCGGCGTGAGGTCGCCAAGCTCAAGGCGGAGCGCGACATTCTAAAAAAAGCCGCGGCCTACTTTGCGAGGGAGTCGCTGTGAAGTTCGGCTTCGTCGCAAAACATCGAGGGATCTGGCCGGTGCGGTGGCTTTGCGAGGCGCTCGGTGTCTCACGCAGTGGCTTCCACGCCTGGCTCGCCCGGC
>JANONC010000130.1:0-3882 GCA_031420655.1 Rhodospirillales bacterium
TTCACCGACCTGGTGCTGTTCGACGACGCGACGGGCGCGTTCCAAACCGCGAAAGTACCGTCCAACCGTGGCGACGAGGCGGTGGGCTTCATGGCCGGCCTACGCGCGTTCGGCCCTGTCGCGGGGCTCGGCAGCATCGTCCACGGTACCACCGTCGGCACCAATGCGCTGCTGGAGCGCAAGGGCGGGCGCGTCGGCCTGATCACTACGGCCGGCTTTCGCGACGTGTTGGAAATGCGCAGGCGCGACCGGCGGCAGACCTGGGGCCTATGGGGCGATTTCATCCCCGTCGTCGACCGCGACATGCGGCTGGAGGTGGCGGAGCGCATGCTGGCCGACGGCAGCGTTCGCCAGCCCGTCGACCCCGCCGCCGTGCAAGCCCAAGCGCGGGCGCTGCTCGCACTGGGGGCTGAAGCGCTGGCGATCGTCTTCATCAACGCCTACGCCAACCCGGCCAACGAACGCGCCGCACTTGCCGCCGCAGCGGCGGTCTGGCCTAACGGCAACATTGCCTGCTCCAGCCAAATCCTGCCCGAAATCCGCGAATTCGAGCGCACCTCCACCACCGTGCTGAATGCCTATTTGCAACCGGTCGTGGGCAGCTATCTGGGCAAGCTGGAACAGGCTCTGGCGGCGGACGGGTTCGAGGGGCCATTTCATATCGTGCAGTCCAATGGCGGCGTCATGTCGACCGCGGGCGCCCGCCGCTTACCGGTGCGAACCGCGCTGTCTGGCCCAGCCGCGGGCGTGATCGCCGCTGCCGCCATTGCCCACGCCGCCGGATTTCCGGACGTCATCACCGGCGACCTCGGCGGTACCTCGTTCGACGTGTCGCTCGTCGTGCAGGGCCAGGTGGCTCTGGCGGCGCAAGCGACGATCGAGTTCGGGCTCGTCATCCGCACCCCCATGATCGAGATGACCACGATCGGCGCAGGCGGCGGCTCGATTGCCACTGTCGATGCGGGTGGGCTGTTGCAGGTGGGGCCGGAGAGTGCGGGTTCCCGCCCTGGCCCCGTGTGCTACGGCCAGGGCGGCACACGGCCGACGCTCACGGACGCCAACGTCGTGCTAGGGCGCATCAACGCCGAACGTCCCATCGGCGGCGCACTGACCCGGCTGGACGTAGCAGCCGCCCGGCAGGCGCTGCTCAACCATGTGGGCACCCCGCTCGGCCTAGGGGCGGAGCAGGCGGCGGAGGCGGTCGTGCGCGTCGCCAATGCCCGCATGGCCGGGGCGATCCGGCTGGTGTCGATCGAGCGAGGGCATGACCCGCAGCGCTTCGCGGCCGTGCCGTTCGGCGGCGGCGGCGCGGTGCATGTGGGGGCCTTGATCCTGGACGTCGGTATGAAGGCCGCCCTGGTGCCACGTTACCCGGGCGTCACCTCGGCGCTAGGGTGCATCATCGCCGACATCCGGCATGACCAGGTGCAGACGGTAAACCTGGACCTGGCGGGGATCGACGCCGCCGCGCTGGACCGGCGCTTGGTGGCGGAAGCGGTGGCCGCACAGGCGGTCGTTGCGGCGTCCGGCCTGGCCATGACCCGCACAGACACGGTGTTCGAGGCGGACATGCACTATGCCGGGCAGACCCATACCGTTGCGGTGCCGCTGCCACTGACAATGCATGACGGCACCACGGGCGTGACCGAAGCGCTGATTCGCACAGCGTTCGAGCGTGCGTACAACGCGCAGTTCGGCCGGGTGCTGCCAGGGTTGGGCGTGCGACTCGTGAATGTGCGTACGGCAGCCATCGGGCGGCGTCCGGCGTTCGATCTGGCGGCCCTCGCCCCCGGGCCGAATACCACACTGGCCCACGCCGCCCGTGGCACCCGGCCCGTATGGTTCGGCACCTGGCAGGACGCCACGGTGCACGACCGGCTGGCTCTGCCCGTGGGTGCCACAATCCCTGGCCCGGCTATTCTGGAGCAGCCGGACGCCACCACCGTCATCGACCCCGGCCTGATCGCTCGCGTCGACCGGCTTGGCAATTTGGTCGTGACCCGGATATGACCGCCACCGCGCTGCTGGTCTGCGACCTGCAAAACGACTTTGTGCACCCGGATGGCGCATACGGCCGCGCCGGGCTGGGTGTGCCGGCCATCGCCGCCCTACCCGGCCTCCTACAACCCCTAGCGCATCGGCTGCGCGCGGGCGGCGGCTGGGTCGTGCAGACGCAATTTACGCTGGTGCCGGGCCGTAATGGGGAGCCGCTGATCTCGCCCCATCTGCAGGTACTGCGCCCGTTCCTAACCCGCGGCGATTTCTGCCCGGGCGCATGGGGGCACCAGCTGGTGGACGCGCTGCACCCGGCCGATCTGTCCGTTGAAAAGATCGCCTACTCCGCCTTCTACATGACCCGGCTGGAATGGGTGCTGCGCCGGGTCGGCATCACCCGGCTGCTGGTGTGCGGCATCGTGACCAACGGCGGCGTGGCCTCCACGGTGCGAGAGGCGCATGTGCGCGACTTTGACGTAACCGTTCTGGAAGATGGCTGCGCCGCCTTCACCCCCGCGGTACACGCGACAGCCATCGACGCGCTGCGGCCCGTCTGCCGGATGGCCACGATTGCTGAAGCGCTGGCCGAACTATGATCAGGGACGCATCTGGCGTCGGTTTCGGCGCGCATGTGCCCGTCGTGGTCGTGGGCGCAGGGGCCGCTGGGCTGGTGGCCGCGCTGCACGCCCGGGCCCTTGGCGCAGAGGTGCTCGTGCTGGAGCGGGATACCCTGCCCCGGGGCTCGACCGCGCTCTCCGCCGGGTTGATCCCGGCCGCCGGAACGCGGTGGCAAGCTGCGGCTGGCATTGCGGACAGCCCCGCCGCCTTCGCCGCAGACATTATGGCCAAGGCGAATAACGAGCCCGACCCGGCGCTAGTGCAAACGCTCACATCCCACGGTGCCTCCGTCCTGGAGTGGCTGACGGACCAGCACGGGCTGCCGTTTTCCGTCATCCAGGACTTCAACTATCCCGGCCACGGCACCCATCGCATGCACGGCCTGCCGGCCCGGTCCGGGGCGGCGCTGATGGACGCGCTGCTGCACGCCGCCGGGGACACGACCATCCTGTGCGACGCCCACGTGCAGACTCTCTTCACCGCCGGGCGGCGCATCGCGGGCGTGGGCTATCGCCGTCCGGATGGCGGGATCGAGCACGTCACGTGCGACGCGCTGATCCTGGCCTGCAACGGCTATGGCGGTGACCGTGCGCTGGTGGCGCAGCACGTGCCGTCAATGACCGACGCGCTGTATTTCGGCCATCCCGGCAACCAGGGTGACGCGCTGCGCTGGGGGTCTGCGCTGGGGGCCGCCCTGCGCGACTTGCCGGGCCATCAGGGCCATGGCTCGGTCGCCGACCCGGGCGGCATTCTCATCACGTGGGCCACCATCACGGAGGGTGGCTTTCAAGTGAATTCCAATGGCGATCGCTTTTCAAACGAGGCGCAGGGCTACTCCGAACAGGCTGCCCCCGTCCTATGCCAGCCCGGCGGCGTGGCATGGACGGTGTTCGACGCACGGATCGCCAGCATCGCCCGGCAGTTCGAGGATTTCCGTCAGGCCGAAGCCGCGGGGATTGTTTTGGCGGCACCCACCCTGGCCGCGCTCGCTGCTCAGATGCACGTGCCCAAAGCGGCGCTGGAAGTGTCTGCCACCCGACCCGACCCCGACCCGTTCGGACGCAATTATGGAACCACGCCGCCACTTTCCCCACCCTACCGCGCCGTGCGGGTCACAGGCGCGCTGTTCCATACCCAGGGCGGGCTGGCAGTGGGGCCAAACGCCGCGGTGCTGGACCCGGCGGGCGCGGCGTTCCCCAATTTGTTTGCAGCCGGCGGCGCGGCGTGCGGCGTATCCGGACAGCAAGCATCTGGCTATCTGTCCGGCAA
>JANONC010000131.1:0-2314 GCA_031420655.1 Rhodospirillales bacterium
ACCGCGACCTTCGGCGGTCGCCCGCGGCGCTTGGGCTGTGCACCTGGATGGGGAGCGAATGGCGTGACTGGCGGCAGCAGGTCGGCGTGCTGGCGCATGCGGTAGCTGGAGCCCTCAATGTGCACGACAACCGCGTGGTGCAGCAGCCGGTCCAGCAGGGCCGTGGCAATGACGGGATCGCCGAACACCTGGCCCCACTCGGCAAACCCGCGGTTAGAGGTCAGGATCATGGCACCGCGCTCGTAACGAGCGTTGACCAGCTGAAAGAACAGGTTTCCCGCGGCAGCACCCAGCGTGACGTAGCCGATCTCGTCGATCATCAGCAGCTGGGTGCGGCAGAGATAGCGGATACGCTCGCGCAGGCGCCCCTCCCGGTCGGCCTTGGCAAGGCTGTCGATGATGTCGGCCAACGGGCAGAAATAGACGCTGCGTCCCGCCCGGATCGCCTCCACTCCGAGTGCCACGGCGAGATGGCTTTTTCCCGTGCCGGACTGGCCGATAAAGTGGACGACCTCGTGCTTGCCGATGAATTCGAGGCTGGCTAGCGCCATGATCCGGTTGCGGTCGAGCGATGGCTGGAACGAGAAGTCAAAGCCCGTTAGCGTCTTGACCGTGGCCAGTCGCGCCATCTGGAGAGCAGCCTTGATCCGCCGGCCCTCGCGCACGGTGATCTCCTCGGCGAGCAGGATGTCGATCGCCTCGATGGCGCCGAGTTGGCCGCGCTCGATCTGCTGGATGACGCCCTCAAGCGCCTCAAGCGCGCGCGGCATGCGCAGGCCGACCAGGTTGTGGCGGATCCGCGTAACCGGGTTCTCCGGCATGGTCGAGATGCTCACGCCGCCGCCCCACCGACCGTGCCATCGGCGGCCAATCGCTTGCCGACTGCGTCGTAGAAGGCCAGAGGCCGCAAAGCGACGACCTCGCCGGACCGGCTGGGCGGCACGCCGTGCCGGGGTGTCTGGCTGTTGACGGGCGGTGGCATTGTCCGGTGTCCCGCCGTGATGCGGCGCTGGCCGCGGCCGTCCATCACGGGATGCACCGCGACAACCTTGCCCGCTTCGAGGATGCGCACCTCGTCGGCCGTGCTGTGCACCTCGACCGGGCGGCGGCGGGTCGTGTCGGGCACGCTGTAGAGGTTGCCGTCGACCGAGACCATTCCATCCTTGGTAATGCGGCGTTCGAGGCGCAGCACGGCCTGAAACGGTCCGGCCGGCAGCGGCTGAAGGCTGGGGCGCTCCTTGGCGAAATGCACGCTGACCACCCGGTGCGTGGTGGCGTGCACCCGGGCGTTGGCGACCTGGTCGAGCCACTGACGGAATTGACTGTTGAGGTCGTCGCGGTTGCGGAAGCTGCGACCGAGGAAGAAGTCCTCGCGGATGTAGCGGAACGGCCGCTCGACCTTGCCCTTGGTCTTGGCGCGATAGGCCTTGCAGGCCTTTGGCAGGTAGCCGTAGTGGCGAGCGAACTCGACCAGGGTGCGGTTGTAGACGATGTGGCCGGCCTCGGGACCATTCTGCGCCACCTCGCGATCAACAACGGTTTTCATCCGGTCGTAGAGGATCTCGGCCGGTGCCCCGCCCAGCGCCTCGAAAGCGGCAGCGTGGCAGCGCAGCACTGTCTGCATGTCCTGCTGCGGTACGAACCGACCCCACAGCATGCGGCTATGTCCCAGCACCAACGAGAACAGCCACACGACCCGCTCGACGCCCGGCTCGTCGGTGAACACCGTGCGGAAATGGGCAAAGTCGACCTGCGCCTGGCGGCCCGGCGGCGTCTCGAACCGCACCTCGAAGCCCGCGGTTGCACCTGGCCGGATGCCGCGAACGAAGACTTTGACCGCGGTGTAGCCGCCGCCAAAGCCGAGATCACGCAACTCCCGGTGCAGCCGGCTTGTCAATCGGCATCCAAAAGGGGCTCTGACTCACTCTCGGTGCAGATTCGCTGCCGGCAGGTCACGTTGTTACAACAAGGCGGGCACGAAGCAGGTCGAGGCGAGCGCTGCCATACATCTGTCGCTTGACCAGCTTGAGCTTGGTGATCTGTCCCTCTGTCTGCCCATTCGACCATGGTTCAGTCAGGGCGGCCCTGACCGCGGCGAGATCGGCGACGATCCCTTTCCCGAACGAGGCAAGCAGGCTGGCTCTGGCGTCGGTCACCCAACTGGCCAGCGCGTCTGTATCGTGGACCCTGAACAAGCGATGGAACCGCTCCATCAGATTGCGTGCGGTCGCAAGTGTCGGCACACCCGTCTCGATCGCTGCCACCGTGACCGCGTCCGCTTTGGAGAGGTCGTCACGCCGCGTCGTCATGAGGC
>JANONC010000132.1:0-5196 GCA_031420655.1 Rhodospirillales bacterium
GGTCCCGACCCTGCTGATCCATGCGGAGTGGGACGCCGATCTGCCAAGCTACCAAACCGCGGCCTATTTCGCCGAACTGAAGAACGCGCCCTACAAGCGCTGGGTGGAGCTGGGCGAAGGCACGCATACGGTGATGCTGGAAAAGAACAGGATGCAGTTCATCAATGCGGTCGTGCAATTCTTGGAAGAGCAGCGACCGCAGGCACTGAATTAGGACAGAGCATGTGCGGACACACAATGCCATCAGTGGTTCACATCATGAGCTGTGATGCCTGATGATTTCCAAGTCAGCGTCGCGGGCCTTGGCTTTTGCGGCACCGGCCTGCACCGGCCTGAGTGTGTGCTGGCAATCGCGCGGGGTGACCTGTTTGTGTCCGACAGTCGGGGTGGCGTGCTGCATATTCAGCCGGACGGCCAGCAGCGGCTGATCGGTTCGGATGCCAAGCTGGTGCCAAACGGCATCGCCTTGCGGCAGGACGGGTCGTTCCTGGTTGCAAACCTGCACAGCCCCGGCGGCGTCTGGGAACTTCGTCCGGACGGCCAGGCACGGCCGTTTTTGCTCGAGGTGGATGGCGTACCGCTTGAGGCGGTGAACTTCGTACGGCTCGACAGCGGCGGGCGCCTGTGGATCTGCGCCAACCCCGCGTTAGCGGCAGATGGCCGCTACAGGACCGAGGCCGCCGAGGGCGTTATCATTGTTGTGGACGGCGCGGGCGCACGTATCGCCGCCGATGGGATTGCGGGAACAAACGAGTGCCTGGTGCATCCGAACGGACGGCACCTATTCGTTAGCGAAACATTCGGGCGGCGGCTGACCCGCTTCGGCATCGGGCCGGATGCGACGTTGCTGGACCGGACGGTGCATGCGCAATTCGGCCACGGCTGCTATCCAGACGGGCTCGCCCTCGATGAGGAGGATAGCATCTGGGTCGTGGGTGTAGCGGCCAACCGCCTGATCCGCGTTATGCCGGACGGAAGTCAGCATGTCGTTCTGGACGATAGCGACGCGAACCATCTTGAAACGCTGGAGCAGGCCTACCTTCAGCATCGCCTGACGCGGCCAATGCTGGTCACACCTACGGATACGACTCTGAAAAGCCTATCCAGCATCGCCTTCGGCGGCCCCGGACGCCGGACGGCGTTCCTGGGTTCGATCGCGGGCACCCAGCTGGCCACATTTCAGTCACCCGTGGCCGGACACGCACCCATTCATTGGGGCTGGTAGCCGGTGATCTCGGCTAACAACACGCTTACTGCATTTAAAAAACACCTCTGACGGGCTGTCAGCGAAAGCAACTCCCGCCTGCTGCACGCAAGGCGTCGGTTTACGCTGCCGCAACACAGTGACACGCGCACCAACCGCAGCGGCCTGATCACCCATCTGGCCTCTACCCTGAGTAGTGCCGAAGGGACGCCGAACCCGGACGCTGACTCCGGCGATACCAATCGCGTGAAGCAGCACGGCATCGCAGGCAACACCGTGTTCCGCCTTCGTGCCATCACGCCGCGCCCACCATCCGCGGCTCGCAGACCGCCCGTGTGGTGGGGTTGCTGAACCAAATCGGCTTAGCGGGAGCACAGGCCGCCTGGGTCTGGCAGTTTCTTCACCGTAGTCACCAATCCAAACCCGTGTTCCAGGCAGTGGCTGGAGTCTCCCGCGCCTAGCAAACGGTAACCGGAAAATCCAGTGTGTGCCCACGGACCAAGTCTGCGCGGACGGCCACCGGCGCCGGTCATGGTGCCGGCATGAACCTCGCCTGCTGATCGGCGCTCAGCCAGCCTGATCAGCACCGAGTAACCACCGCCTGGTTCCAAATACGACCAGCAGGTACGTCGTCGTCAGCAGCGCCAGTGCCCCCGCCACGGGCGCGGGCACGGGCACAAAGCCCAGCCACGGGGCGACCGGGCTATACGGCAGCGCAAGAGCCACTGCCAACGCTGACAGCGACGTAACAGCCAGCACAGGATGCGGCCGGTCGCGCAAAGGGTGGGTACTGCGGATGATGAAGATGACCAGCACTTGCTCGGCGAAGGAGCATACGAACCAGCCGGTATGAAACAGAACTTCGTCTGCCCCAAAACCCAGGAGCAACACACCAAACGTCATCAGGTCGAACGCCGCGCTCAATGGACCAAACACCCACATGAACCGCCGGATACTTGCCATGTTCCAGCGCCGGGGCTTAGCCAGCATGGCACCGTCCACCCGGTCGAGCGGAATGGCCAGCTGCGAAACGTCGTAGAGGAGGTTGTTCAGCAAAATTTGCGTGGGCAGCATCGGTAAAAACGGCAGGAACAGCACGCCTGCCGCCATCGATATCATATTGCCAAAGTTCGAGCTGGTTCCCATCAGAATGTACTTGAGGATGTTGGCATAGGTGCGCCGGCCCTCCCGCACGCCCTCCGCCAATACGCCGAGATCCTTGCGGAGCAAGATCATGCTGGCCGCGTCCTTGGCGACATCCACCGCCGTATCGACCGAAAAGCCGACATCAGCCGCGTGCAGGGATGGCGCGTCGTTGATACCGTCGCCGATATAGCCCACCACGTGCCCCTGCCGGCGCAGCGCCATGATGATCCGTGACTTCTGCTGCGGCGCGACCCGGCAAAACAGCGTCGTGCGCGCGAGCCGGGCCAGCAACGCTTCGTCCGTGAGATCCTCCAGTTCCGGACCACACAGCACGTCTTGAACCACAAGACCCAGTGCGGCGCAGACATGCCGGGTCACCTGCTCATTATCGCCGGTCACGACCTTTACCGTGACACCTAGCTGGACCAGAGCCTTCAGCGCCGCTGCCGCACCCTCTTTTGGTGGATCCCCGAAAGCCAAAAAACCGGCAAAGATGAGGTCTCGATCGCTTGCAACGTCCGCATGGTCTCGCCCCGGCTCGACCACACGCCACGCAACGCCCAGCACCCGGAAGCCCGCCGCACCCAGGGCTTCGAATGTTACGCTGGCGGCCTTCCGCGCGGCCGGGTCCAGTGGAGCGGGTGGTTTACCCTGCGGCTCATAGTGGGATGCGAGGCCGAGTACATCCTCCGGCGCGCCCTTCACCACCAGTAACCGGTGGCCTTCGCCTTCGATCAGGACCGATACCCGGCGGCGCTCGAAGTCGAACGGCACCTCGTCGATCTTCCGCCACGCGGCCACATCGGCCGTGCCGGCATCGAGGATCGCCTGATCCAGCGGGCTTCGTATGCCGGTTGCAAAAGCCGCGTTGAGCAAAGCCGTCCGCAGCACCGTCGTCGTATCTTGCCCGGCAAGGTCCACCTGCCGCGCGAGCTTAATGTGCGCAGCCGTCAGCGTGCCGGTCTTATCGCTGCACAGCACGTCCATGGCACCCAGATCGTGAATGGCCGACAGGCGTTTGACAATCACCGACTTGCGCGAGAGCCGCAGCGCGCCGTGCGCCAGCGTGACCGAGACGACCATCGGCAGCAGCTCCGGCGTAAGCCCTACGGCCAGCGCCAGCGCGAACAGGAACGACTGCAGCAACGGCCGGTGCAGCAACAGGTTGGCTAGCAAGACGAACAATACCAGCAAGATCGTCAGCCGCACGATCATGAGACCAAACGCGCGTATCCCAACATCGAAGGCATCTGGCGGCGGTGGCTTCTGCAAGGCCTTGGCGATGGTCCCCAGCTGCGCCCGCGCCCCGGTCGCCAGTACCAGCGCCCGCGCGGTGCCGCTGACGACCGACGTACCCATGAACACGAGGTTCGCCGGGAACATGGCGGTGCCGGCCGGTGGTGGCACGACCTCCTTCGCAGCCGGATAGGGCTCGCCGGTCAACAGCGCCTCGTTCACATACAGATCGTGCGCTTCGGTCAGCCGGGCGTCGGCCGGTACCAGGTCTCCCGCGGCGAGTAGGACCAGGTCGCCGGGCACGATCCCGACAGACGGGATATCCTGCGCCGTGCCATCGCGCATCACTTTGGCCGACAGCGCCACCTGGTCTCGCAGGCTTTCTGCCGCAGTCTGGGCCCGGTGCTCCTGCACCACATCTAGGATGACGGACGCGAGCACGATGACGGCGATGATGGCGAAACTTGGTACGTCACCGGTGAATGCCGACACGGTGGCAGCGCCAAGCAAGACGAGAACAAGCGGGTTGCGGAACCGGCCGGCAAAGGCTGCCAGCAATCGCCGTGGTGCGGCCGCCTCAATCCGGTTCGGCCCAGCCTGCCGCAGGGCGTTAGCGGCACCGGCAGTGGTCATCCCGCCAACGCCCGAGCCGAAGGACTGAAGAACGCTGCCGATCGGCAAGGCGGCCGTCCGCAGTAACGACGCCCGGTCCGGCACCAGTACGCCTGGCGTCGTCGTCAGAACGAAACCTACTCCCGGTGCAGCGGGATGGTGCGGGGCAGGTTGGCGAAGTGCGCTCGCACGATGGCCTGCGCGGCGACGCTTTGTGGGCCAGTAACCGTGTCAGCCAATTCCGTCGCCAGGCCCGTCCAAGAAACCAGAGCCACGCCGGAGCTCGCCAAGCGCATCCAAGCCGCACGCTCGGCCACCTCGCTGACGGTACCGCATGCGTCAACTGCTACGGCACAGTTGAGGCCGGCATCCCGCGCCGCCAGGGCCAGCAACGCCACGGCAGTATCGGTGCCGGCGCCGCCGATGATCAGCGTGGTTCGGCCTGTCTCCTTGACCGCTTCCCGGAAAGCGACGTCCTCCCAAACGCTGGTCCGATGGCGGGTAATATGGCGGGCACCCAGGGCTACGCGCGCCAGTTCTGGTACCACCTCATTGGCCGCACCCGGTCCGGGCGTGGTTACAAGCAGGACCGGAATGGCCAGGGCAGACGCAATGCTTGCGAGCGACACCAGTGCCGAGAACAAAGCCTGCTGTTCCATGGTTCGCACCATTCCGAGTGGCCCTGACTGACAATCCATCAGGACGACCAACGCATCGTTACTGCGTAGCCGGGTCACAAACTGGCCCCAAAGCTGTGCCGGACGGCCGCGCGTGCCGGACCAGATAGCGAGACAGTAGGCTTTGGATTGAAAATGAGGGATCTCGCTGACTTCGAGAACAAACGTTTCTCAGTCCGGTATGACGGGAACAGCGTCGGAAACTACTTACTACCCTTAATCACAGTGTGTTCGCATGCCTGGCTTAAGTAGTTTCCGAACCTGCCATCTGAGCCGCTTGTCACCTTTATCGATCAGGCGAGACATCGCCACGCTATCTGG
>JANONC010000133.1:0-3616 GCA_031420655.1 Rhodospirillales bacterium
AGACAATCGCGTAGCCACCGATACGGGCGATGCCCTCGTCGAATGTCCAATAATTGGCCGGATATTTCTGTAATGCACCCGTCAGGCCATAAAACGCGCCCACCGACCCGCCTATGAGTGCGCCCTTCCAACACCGCTTCATACCCGTACTTTCTGACCTGGCAGGTCCGTTGGGGGTCCGCTGGCGAAAGTCGGCTCAATATGGAAGCCGGAACAATCTCTTGCTAACCTATTGCACTGTATGCCCAAAGCGGAGGTGGAGTTGAGGGGAATCGAACCCCTGACCTCCTCATTGCGAACGAGGCGCTCTACCAACTGAGCTACAACCCCGCCTTGGGATCGGGAAAATGCTGGGCAGGGCCGCCGGTGTCAAGCTAGCGTTGCTGAACGATGCATAGACGCACCCTGATGGCCTCCGGCTCCGGGCTGTTGTTACCCGTGGCGGCAGCCGTTCCGGTCGCCTTCCTCCTCGTGTTGGCGATCGACGTGAGCCGGTCCATGAGCGAGAGCGATGCAGCGGGATGGGTACCGCGCCGGGCTGCAGAACCTGCAAGCGCTGGCTGCCATCCGGGGCGTGCCGCCTGGGGCCATCACTATCGCGTATGTGCAGTGGGCGGCCGACGAACGCCAAGAAATACTTCTACTCTGAACCGGTACCGCCGATGCGGCCGACGCCCGGGCCTGGGGGTCGGCACTACACGCCAAGGCATGGAGCAGCCTGCTGTGCATCAGCCCATCGGGCGCGCTGCGGTTTAGCCGGGAGCGATGGCCACAGCTACGGTCCATCGGCAGAGCCGAAGCGCGACCGCCTGGTCGCAGAAAGGGCCTTGATCAACGGCTCGCCGTCCATCAAAAACCGGCCACACTATGGCGCGAAGCGTGTGCCGCACCACACCGGAGCCGTTGAGGGTAGGGCCAAGCGCTTCGTGGTGGCCGCTAAAAACTTCGACAGTTTTGCAGCACCGATCTGCCGCAAGTTGCTGCAGGAAGTCGCCTAACCCGGCAACACCCGCGCCTCGTCTGGAAGCATGACGGGGATGCCATCCTTGATCGCGAAGGCAAGTCCGGCCTGCCGGCTAATAAGCTCGCCGGCCGCGCGGTCATACTCAAGCGGTCCTTTCGTGACCGGGCACACGAGGATTTCCAGCAGTCTCGGGTCGATGTCGCTCATCAGCTCGCTTGCCTTCCTTGGCGGGTGTCGTCTGGGGCGTGGGCGCCCATTTGGAGCAGCGTCAGTAACGTTGCAGCGCGGTCAGCCAGGCCCGGCGCTTCCATCAACGCCTGCTTCTCCGCGGGGTCGAACGGGCAGACCATGGCGAGGGTGGTAACAAGCTGATCATCCGGCATCTCGTTGATCATATCCCAGTTGGCGTCGAATCCGCGCGTGGTGAAATAGGCCCGTAGCGCCGTCATTAGCCGGTCGCGGCCTAAAGGGACCGCAACAGTGTCTGTATCCAGATCGGAGCGATAGCGCGACAGGTCGGCCCGCACACGGCGGTAGCCCCGCTGCAATTCCAGCTCTACCGCTATGGTAAATCGGATCACGCCAGTCAATGTGATCAAGTACCGTCCGTCATCGGCTTCACTAAACGACGACAGCCGGCCGAGGCAGCCGACGCGGTATAGCGCGGGTCCAGAAGGGGTGGCGGGACGGAGCTCATCCGGCTGGATCATGCCAATGACGCGCCCCGATGAGAGCGCGTCATCGATCATGGCAAGATATCGGCGCTCAAAAATATTGAGCGGAAGCTTTCCGCCGGGCAACAGCAGAGCCCCCGGCAACGGGAAAATTGCAAACTCGGTTGGTAGCGCGTCGCGGGACATTTCAGCTGAACAACAAGGCTGATAGCCGACGGCGGGCCGCCAGTGTGGCCGGGTCGGACAAACCCCATGCCTCGAACAGCCGGAGTAGTTGCAGGCGGGCGGCTTGCTCGTTCCACGTTCGGTCGCGGCGCATGATATCCAGCAATGCATCAGCTGCCCCTGCACGATCCTCGGATGCGTTCAGCGCGGTCGCGAGGTCAAACCGCGCCTGATGGTCGTCTGGATCGGTAGCAAGCCGCTGCTCTAGCGCTGCCCGCTGGTCCTTCGCCGCCCGGCCCTCGGCCAGCAGCGCGAGGGCGGCGCGGGCCCCGCTGATCTCGGCATGGTCTCGCAGTGTGTCCGGCACGCTGTCTAGCGCATCCTGCGCCTGGTCTTCCTGGCCGAGCGCGATCAGAACACGGACCAGGCCGCCCCACGCTTCCGCGCTGGCCGGATCGTCCTGCAAAACGGCGCTGAACAGCTCACCCGCTTCCTCGTGCAAACCTGCGGCAACAGCTTTACGCGCTTCGTCGAGCAGCTCGGCAGCCGGCATTACCCCGCCGGCTAGCTTGAGCAATGCCTCGGCAAAGCGTTTGATTTCGCTCTCAGGGAGCGCACCCTGAAACACGTCGGCTATTTGACCCTGCCAAAACGCCGCGACGGTCGGGATAGATTGCAGTGGCAGGCCAATCTGAGCAAGCTTTTGCACCAGCGCCCGGTTGGCGTCGACGTCGATCTTCACCAGTTTCAGTTGCCCCGCTGCGGCGCGGGTCACTTTTTCCAAAGCCGGTGTTAGCTGCTTACACGGACCGCACCAGGGTGCCCAAAAGTCCACCAGAACGGGCGTGTGTCGTGACGCTTCGATCACGTCTCGGGCAAACCCGGCCTCGGTTCCGTCCATGATCATGTCGCCCGCCGGCACATCCGCCGGAGCGGCGTTGCTAGCCAGGGGCCCCGGGCCGCGCTCTTTCTGTCCGATCAATTGGTCCATAACTGCCCTGCATTTTGGCTCACCCGCTAAATGCGACGTGGCGGCAGGTTCTACAAGCCGTGGCGTGCCCGGCGCTGTCCGGGCTTGCACAAGTCCCCCAGTGCGGCTATCAATCACGCCTGGCCGCGGGCGTAGCTCAGGGGTAGAGCACAACCTTGCCAAGGTTGGGGTCGAGGGTTCGAATCCCTCCGCCCGCTCCAGTTTTCCGAAGGAATACAGCAGGTTAGCGTTTCGCTCTCTGATGCGTGCAGAGCGAAATTGACGCCGTGGGTGTAGTTTTGCGGTGATTGTTGGCGATCGTCGGCGAGCTCGGGCGCACATCGGCGCTTCGTGAACCGAAACGTGGCCGAAAAGGCGCGAAGTAGCCGACAAAGGTGCTGAACCGGGCATTCGGTTTGCGCTCACCGAGTACGCACTTCCAATCACATACCGGCCTTGGTAGGCGTCATCGTTTGTTCAGCTCCTGTGCTCGTCCTGGCCAAGTGGACAGGAATGACCACGTGCCTCCTATGCCCGAAAGTGGCCGGAGTCCCTTGGAGTGGGCGGGTGCGAGAAGCGAGCAAAGAATGAGCCTTCCCGAACCGGATGGCAGCAAGAGCACGCCAACCCGGCAGTCTTGATAAAATCTGTTATCAATAATAGACGGACGCAACATCAGGAATGATATCTCGCTTGTAACGCGTCGAGTGTCCCCGCAAGATGCGCAGCCGATTCCCTAAGTTCATGGGTCGCTGGCGGGACGAGTTAATCTGGCTGAGTTTTGGACCCTCCACTTCACGGGCAGCGTGGCCAGATTTTCGGCGCGTGCTAGCGTGGTGCATG
>JANONC010000134.1:0-1536 GCA_031420655.1 Rhodospirillales bacterium
AACGCGGCCAGACGCTTGGTGCCCAGGCCGAACTCATGCGCCTGTTTCACGCCGTTGACCGTATCGTTGCCGGCTGAGGCAAAGCCGATCACGTCGGCGCCGGACGCCTGCGCCTGGAGCAGGTAGGACGAAAAGTCGGTCGTCTCGGGAAACGGGTACGCGGCCCGGCCCACGACGGTGCCGCCCGAAGCCCGCACGACGGCGGCGGCGTCCCGCTCCAGTTGCTGGCCGAACACGTAGTCGGCGGTGATGAAAAACCACTTTGTCCCACCGCGTGCGACAAGCTGCGACGCAGTGCTTTTCGCCAGCATGTATGTGTCATACGTCCAATGCACGGTGTTGGGCGTACACTGCACCCCGGTCAGGTCCGCCGTGCCGCCGCCCGAGTTGACATAAACCTTGTTCCGCTCCCGCACGATGGCCGCGACGGCAAGCGCCACCGAGCTGGTGGGTACGTCCAGCACCATGTCCACCCCATCCCGGTCGATCCATTGGCGGGTAATGGCGGCACCGATGTCGGGCTTGTTCTGGTGGTCGGCGCTGAGTAACTCGACATCCGCGCCGGCCTCCGTAATCGCCTGCTGCGCGCACACGACGGAGCCCTGCCCGGTATTGTCACGGTACGGGCCAGACTGATCGTTCAGCACACCGATCTTGAGGCGCCTCGTTTGGGCGCGGGCCGGTAGCGCGAGCAGCAACGGAGCGGCAAGCAGGCTGCGGCGGCTGGGCATGGTGCGTTCCTCGTCATGTCGGGGCAGCGTGGCGCGGCGCGGAGCGGACGGCAAGCACGGGTTGCGGAACGGCTTGCAAACGCTTATGTGCGATGCAGCACGACCGATTGGCGGTCGCCGCATTCCCCCCACACGACGCGGTCCGCCGCGAACCGAACCAGGCGCCAGGGAGGCGCCCCTGATGCCCGATACCAATGTGACCGACGCCATGCTTGTGACCAATTCCGTCGTAGCCGAGCGGCCCTTCGCCGACCTTGGCCTGATGGAGCCGCTTGTGCGTGCCCTGACCGACGAAGGCTACACCATTCCTACCCCCATCCAGGCTGGGGCGATCCCGCATCTGCTCGCCGGGCGTGACCTGCTGGGGCTGGCGCAGACCGGCACTGGCAAGACAGCCGCATTCGCCCTGCCGATCCTGCAGCACCTCGTGTCCAAGCGCGTGCCGCCCACCTCTCGTGGTGCCCGGGTCGTGGTGCTGGCACCGACGCGTGAGCTTGCTTCGCAGATCGATCAGAGCTTCGCCGCCTATGCCCGGCACATTAAGCTGACCCACACCGTGGTGTTCGGCGGCGTGGGCCAGCAGCGCCAGGTGGACGCGATGCGCCGCGGAGTGGACGTGCTGATCGCAGCACCGGGCCGCCTGCTGGACCTGATGGGCCAGGGCCATATCAACCTCGCCAGCACGGAAATCCTGGTTTTGGACGAAGCCGACCGCATGCTCGACATGGGGTTCGTGAAAGACATCCGCCGCATCGTCGCCACCATCCCCACCGACCGGCAGACGTTGCTGTTCAGCGCCACCATG
>JANONC010000135.1:0-1559 GCA_031420655.1 Rhodospirillales bacterium
CCACCACCGGGCACGCGTGGAAGCGTACCGTGGCGGGCCAGCACGCCATCCGCGCCCGGCCCACTCCGGCCGAGGGCATGCACGTGCTGGCCAGCCGCACCTATGCGGACGACCCGCGCCTGCAGGACATCCTGCGCGGCCACCCCGTCGCCCAGGTGACGCACATGGGCAGCGCCCTCAAGATTGTACGCCTGGCCGAGGGTTCGGCCGATTTGTATCCTCGATTTGGCCCCACGATGGAGTGGGATACTGCGGCCCCACAGGCCGTGCTGGAAGCGGCCGGGGGTACGCTTTGTACAATGGAGGGTACCTTGTTCACCTACGGCAAGCCCGGCTGGCTCAACCCCGGGTTCCTCTGCACCGGACGCGCTTGACCGTCACGCTCGCATGGGACGACGCCGGGCTAGACCGCGCGGCCGCCCTGCTGCTGGACGGCCAGCTGGTCGCCTTCGGGACCGAGACGGTTTACGGCCTGGGTGCTGACGCCACGAACAACGCTGCGGTCGCCTCGATTTTTACCGCCAAGGGCCGGCCTCACTTCAACCCACTCATTTGCCACTATGCCTCGGCCGACGCCGCATTCGCGCATGTGACCGCCAGCGACCTCGCCCGCCGGCTCACGGCGCTGTTCTGGCCCGGCCCGCTTACGCTGGTGCTGCCACGCCGCGTCACGTGTCCGGTGGCATTGCTGGCCGGCGCAGGGCTGGAGACGCTGGCGGTGCGGGTGCCGGCCCATGCGGGGGCGCTGGCGTTGCTGAAACGGGTGGGCCGGCCCATTGCCGCGCCGTCCGCCAACCGGTCCGGCACCGTCAGCCCCACAACCGCCGCCCACGTGCTGGCCGGCCTGGACGGGCGCATCGCCGCCGTGCTGGATACCGGGCCATGTGCGGTGGGGCTGGAAAGCACCGTGCTCGACCTCGCCGCGGGTGCGCCATTCCTGCTTCGCCCCGGCGGCGTGCCCATCGAAGCGATCGAGGCGGCGATCGGTCCCGTCGGCCGCGGCATCACCCCGGGTGCGGCGGAAGCGCCGCGCACCTTGCGCTCGCCCGGCTTGCTCGTCTCGCACTACGCGCCTGGCCTACCTGTCCGGATGAATGCCAGCAGCGTCGCAGCGCATGAGGCGTTGCTGGCATTCGGCTCGCCACTGCCCGGGGCGGCGGTGACGGCACAGCTCAGCGCTGCGGGCGACCTGACGGAAGCCGCGTCACAGTTGTTCGGTGCGCTACGCAGGCTCGATGAGCAAGGCCAGGCGCACGGTTTGACGTGCATCGCCGCCATGGCCGTTCCGGATACGGGCCTTGGTTGCGCCATCAACGACCGGCTGGCCCGCGCGGCCGCACCCCGCAGCTGACCGGAGCGGAGCCGGCATTCCATCGGCCGGCCATATGCCGTATTGCCCGAGCCATGACCCCGCGCATCGCCGTCCTGATCCCGTGCTACAACGAAGAGGTGACGATCGCGGCCGTGATCGGCGCGTTCCGCACGGCGCTGCCCCTCGCCACGATCTATGTTTACGACAACAACTCAGTGGACGGCACCGCCCGCCTCGCCAGCGCCGC
>JANONC010000136.1:0-10155 GCA_031420655.1 Rhodospirillales bacterium
CTTTGAATCCGCCATCCGAAGGTTCGAATCCTTCCGCCCCAACCAGCTCTTGTGCCGTTAAAGGATTGCGCCCTGCTTGCGCCAGAACGTTTCGGCGGCCGGGTGCCAGGGAATGCCGACGGCACTGGTCTTCTGTCCGGCCAGGGCGAAGTTCTTGCCTTCCCGGTGCGTCTCACCCAGCGCGGCGCGGGAGGCCCAGATCGTCTCCAGCACCTGGGTCACCAGCGCGGCTGGCATCCCCTCACTGACGGCCAGGATGTTGCCGACCGAGACCTGCTTATTATCCGCTTTTTGCCGGGGATAGGTGCCGGCCGGAATGATCTCCGGAAAATAGACCTGGCCGTAGCGCGCGACGATGCCCTCGGTCAGCTCCGCATGGTCCACGAGCCGAAGCTCGATCCCCGGGGCGTTGCCAAGTCCGACGATGGTGGCCGTCGGAATGCCGCTGTTAAAGAAATAGGCGTCCAGCTCGCCACTCAGGATGCGCTTCGTCCCTTCTTCGGGCGTGAGAAACTCATGCTTGCCGAAATCGCTGGTGCGGTCGACGGCCGCGACTTTTAACAGGCGAAACGCCATGTTCTCGTTGCCCGAGCCCGGGGTGCCGGTACTGACGCGCTTGCCTTTCAGGTCGGCCATGCGACGAATGCCGGCCTTGGCCGTCGTCACGACCTGCATGCGGCCCGAGTAGAGGTTTGCCAGCGCCCTGATCTTCAGCGGCTTGCGATCGTAATGGTCTTCGCCATCCACCGCATTCACGGCCGTGTCGACCTGCGTGAAGACAAGGTCGAACTTACCCGCACCGAGCGCGTCGATATTTTCGATCGAGCCCTGAGTGGCAACGACAGCTGCGTTGAGGTCGGGCTGCGCCTGGTTCAGCAGCCCGGCAATCGTTCGGCCCAGCGGGAAGTAGACGCCGCCGGTCGTACCGCTGCCGATAGCGAAGCCGGGCGCGGCCAGGGGCTGGGACCGGGCTATGCCGGATGCAACTAGGCCCGTGCCGATCAGGCTCATACGGCGGGTGACGAACAACGCAGACATAGAAACGAATTAACACAGCCCGGGCCTGCGTGCCCCGGGGAAAATCTGGTAGTCTGGAACAGTTTAGTCAGCAATCGTTAGCCGTCTTGAGATTTGGCGAGCACTACTCCCACCCAGGCGAAGTGGCCTGGTCGGGAGGTGCTCTAGGCATGGAGTGTCCACTGATCCCGATCGCGCCAGGTATTGCCTTCGACCCGGCCGAGATCGAGGAAAGTTTTATCCGCTCCTCCGGCCCAGGCGGGCAGAACGTCAACAAGGTCTCGACCGCCGTGCAGGTCCGGCTCGACCTGTCCTGCGCCGGCAGCCTGCCCGAATGGGTGCGGATGCGGGCGGCGGCGCAGGGGGGTAACCGGGTGACGCAGGATGGCGTGCTGATCATCACCGCCCAGCGCTTCCGCAGCCAGGACCGCAACCGGCAGGACGCGCAGGACCGGGTAGTGGCTTTGCTGCGCGCTGCGGCAGAGCGGGAGCCGCCGCGGATCAAGACCCGGCCCACGCTGGCGTCGCGCCGCCGCCGGGTAGAGGCCAAGGTGTCGCGCGGCGAAACGAAGCGGTTGCGCGGGCGGCCTATGGAATGACAAGGACCTGGGTGACTGGCCCTGCTGCCTCCCAGCCCTGCACCAGCATACGTCCGGACCGGGGGTGGGCTATCATGACGACGCGTGTGTCCGGCTGAACGATAGGTGGTGCCGCCCACGCCAGCGACCAATCCGGCGCAGCTAGCGCGCTGATGGCGCCATATCGTTCGTAGCTTGAGGGGTTGCGCGCCTGGCCCGGCGGCGCGCCGGCACTGGCCCAGTGATTGGCGGCGACGGAAGTCGCCGGCACGAAGGCCGCATCCCGCGTACGCTCGATCACGATCGCCTCGCCATCGCCGGGACCGGCCAGGGTGAAGATCGCGGGACTGCACAGTGGCGTGTCGTGCACCATGCGCACGGCATCGGCATAGGTCTCACACCGGTCGAACACGCGACGCAGCAGGTGGGTGGGCGAGACGGCGCGGGACCGCCACACCCGGGCGCGCGCGATGGGCCAACCGGCCGCCCGGCCCAAGCGCGGTGCGGGGAGGGGTGGCTGGTTGATGGAGCCTGCAAAGCGCCCCGGGGCCATACCGGTCAGGACGCCCACGGTACCGGGCCAGGTCACGCTGCAATACGGCCCGGCACCGCCATCCCACCGGGTCACGATCAGCGCCTCACCCAGCCCGTCGAACGGCCAGTCCAGCGTGCGCAGTAGCGTGGCCCCGCCCGCACCCGGTACGGCGGCCGCGGTGCAGCCCCACTCGTAGGAGTGGTTCAACAGGTATGCCCCGTCCTGACCCATCGCCCGCCGCACACCCTCGATCGCCGTCAGGTACGGGCCGCCCGCACGTCGCGCCCACGTGGCGGACAAGCGCTCGGCCACGGCGAAGCCGGGCGTCGTGTAGGTGCGCCGGGCGGAGCGGATCAGGATGGCCAGGCGGTCCGGTTCTGCCAAAACCGAGGCGACGCCGGGTTCCTGCCCGGCGCTGACGTCCAGAACCGGAATTATGAGACGCGTTATGGAAAGCGCGGGAGCTTCACTCCATTCGCAGGCATGGCGTATTCGACGGCGTTCAACTGCATCGCCAGCAGCGTGTAGTAGGCGCTGACGCCGGCTAGGTCGACGATGCCGGGCTTGCCGAAGCGCTTTTCGGCGCGGGCGAACGTCGCGTCCGACACGCGGTGGTTGCGGTGCAGCTCGACCGAGAAATCGTAGACGATGGTTTCGTCCTCACTCATGCCATCCGGGCGGCGGCCGTCGCGAATGGCGGCAATCGTCTCGGGCTTGATGCCCATCTTGGCCGCGATGGGCGCGTGCACATACCACTCGTAATCCTGGGTCCATTCCCGCGCCGTGATTAGGATCACCAGCTCGGACAGCGTGTTGCCGATCAGCGACTTGTAACGCAAGTAGTCGCCCATCGCCCGCGCCTGGCTCATGACCTCGGGCGAGTACATCAGCGGTTCAAACGGGCCGAACACGGGTGTTTTACGTGCGGCTAGAAACGCCTCGGCCGCTTGCTTTTGTTCGGGTGAATACTGATCCGGCGCGATGGTGGGCAGGCGGTCGGCTGCCAGGGCAGGGGTGGCGAGCGTCAGGGCAAGCAGGGCGGCAGCGATGCGCATGGGGAGTCCTTGCAAGGGGTTAGTGGTTGACGGGATCAAGACCGCTTTCGATGTTCGCAGGCGCAGCTTCGGGCCGGGCGAGGTAGGCGATGAGTGCATCGGCCGCGCCGGCGTTTTGAGACGTGGTCGGTCGCCCGCCCAAAAACATTGTTACCTGCTGCACCGCATCCGGCAATGGACCCATAAGAATGATGCCCCGGATGGGCCGGAGTTCGCTGACCTGCTAAAACCCGAACTCCGCCTCGCCCCGCGTCACGACCGCCCCCACTAACCCGGCCGGGATGGCGCTGTCAGCAGCAGGAGGGCGAATAGCCGCCGCATGGCGAACCTCAGCTGGAAATGGGGTTGGACGGATCGGGCGGCGCACGCGGCCGGAGCGAGCGGCGCAGCAGCGGGGCCAGCTTGCGGCGGCGCAGGCTTGCGTGGTCGGCCGCCTCTTCTGCACTCACGTGCCGGCGCAGGCTGAGCTTGCGCGTGTGGTATTCTTCCAACTCTGGGCGGTGGCCAACACTGATGACGGTCGCGTTCGCCAGCTCGTGCCGGAACAGTTCCATCATGCTGGCCTGGCTATGCACGTCGAGCGCGGCCGTTGCTTCGTCCATGATCACGATATCCGGGTGGTGGATCAGTAGCCGGGCAAAGCCGATGCGCTGCTGTTCGCCACCCGAGAGCTGCTTGTCCCAGCGGTCTTCCTCGTTCAGGCGCGGTATCAGCCGCTGCAGGCCACAGCGCTCCAGCGCCTGCGCCAGCACGTCGTCCGAGACCTCGGCCTGCACGGCCGGGTATTGCAGCACCTGGCGCAGCGTGCCGTGCGGGATGTAGGCGCGTTGCGGCAGGAAGGCGACTTGGGCCCCCTTGGGGATCAGCACCTGGCCAGAGCCCCAGGGCCACAGCCCGGCGATGGCGCGGATCAGCGTGCTTTTGCCCGTGCCGCTCTCGCCCGTCAGCAGCACCTTGTCACCGCGGGCGACCGCCGTGTCGGCCTCGTCGATCATGACACGACCATTGTACTGCGCCACCGAAAGGCCCACGAGGCGGAGCGAGTCGTCCGGGCTGTCGGCGATCGTGATGTGCTCGCCCTCACTCACGCCGATCGACTGATCGAGCTTGCCGAACGCCGCCCACAGCCCCGTCACGCGCCCGGCGGAGGCGAGCCACTCGGCAATGCGCGGGTAGTTGTCGAACAGCCAATTTAGCGCCACCTGTACCTGCACAAACGCGGCCGCGGTTTGCATGAGCGAGCCGAGCGACATTTGCCCGGCCAGGTAATTCGGTGCCTCCAGCAGCAGCGGGAATACCGGTGCTACGACCCAGTTGGTGCCCATGAGCCACGTCATGCGCGCAAGCTGACGAATTTGCGCCATCCAGGCGTCGACCAGATGCTGCAACGTCGATTTCAGCCCGGTCGTCTCATCCGCCTCGCCGCCGATCAGCGCGATGCTCTCGGCGTTCTCCCGCACCCGGCCCATTTCGGTCCGCATGCGGGCCTCGGCGCTGTTTTTCGACTCGATTTTCGCGATCAGCGGACGGCCCAGCAGCACCATGGAGCCGGACATGAAGACCGAATAGGCGACGGCTGCGAAGACCATGAAGCCCGGGATGTGCACGCCCAGCACGTCTGCGTCGCCGCCCACATTCCACAGCACGCTGAAGAACACGACGGCGGTCAATAAAGCGGTCAGGATACCGGTGCCGAACTCTACCACCGGCTCCGTCGCGACGCGGGCGTCGTCGGCAATGCGAAACTCCGGCGCATCGAGGTCGGGTGCGGCGATGCTGAGGCGATAGAAGCGCTGCTCCTCGAGCCAGCGCTTCGTCAAACGGTCGGTTAGCCACTGACGCCAGAGTACCTGCAGCCGCATGCGGGCGATAAGCTGAAAGACGGAGATCGACGCTGACGCGACGGCCAGCACGGCGAACAGTCCGATGGCGGTGAGCACCACGTTCTGCTGCTTCTGCTCCATCGCATTGAAGAAGAACTTATTCCAGGTATTGACGCCGTATTGGACGGAGATGGCAGCGATCACCAGGCCGACAGTGCCAATGGTTAGCGTCCAGGCGGTGCGGGCCGTCGGTCCACGCCAATAGCCACCTGCCAGCGCCCGATACTGGCGCACGGTGCCCGGCGGGCGGGGTCGTTTGTCGATGCGGCTCGTTTTGGTGGGTAACTCGTCCGGTAGGCCAGCCGGGGCGTCAGCGTCGGGCATTGGCGTCGAAGCCCATGAACCCAGATGCCGGCACCGGCGTGCCGCCATTGCCAGCGAGGCGGGGCGGTGCGGCCATGGCGGCCTCCCGGGGCGGGCGGGCGGAGACGGGTGCGGCCCCAACGCTCTCTAGCTGCTCGGCCCGTTCCGCGCGCACGGAAGCCGCACGTTGGGCGCGGGTCTGGCGGCCAGTTTTGGCCGGGTCTGGCGGCTGGCCGCTGCTGGAATAGCCCGCGCCACCGCGCAAAGACAGCAGTAGGAACGAGATCTGGTTGCGGCCCAGGTCAACGGCCAGCTCCAGCGGTGTCAGCCCCAGAACGTTGCGCGCCTCCAGGTCCGCACCCCGGTTCACGCTGTCCTTGGCCGACGCCAGGTCACCGCGGTTGATGGCGTCGAACAGCGCTTCGTTCGGCGGCAGGTCCAGCTGGGTCTTTTCTGCCGGGGCGGCATTGGTGGGCTCTGCCCGTGCGCCGGGCAAAGCGGGTGGCGGTGCCTGTTTCGGCACGGGCGCCACGCGGGTTTGCGGACCGGGGGCGCGGCCGGTGCCCTGGGCCGCTGCTAACTGCGGCACCGTCAACAGGCAACACGCTACCAAAAGTGCTGTTCTCATGGACTGTATGATAGCTGAAATGCAGACGGCGGGCCAATCAACTGTTTCCCTCGCGCCGCCAGGCAAGCAGCACGGCACCGAGCAGCAAGGGCAGCGCAGCCCACGGCGGGGCCAGCGGTGTGGTGGCCGCACCTGTCACAACATAATCGCGCCGCTGCGGTAGGCCGATCCAGTTGGGTCCCGCGACCTCCCGCCCCGGCTCTGTCCGGCGTAACTCCGGCACCCGGGGTGCGGCCGCGTCGCCACCCAGAAACCGCACACTGCCGGTGCCCTTGACCACCGGGGCCAGCACGGTGGCGGTGGCGCGCAGATCGGCCAGCTCCAGCGGGTTTGCGGCCGCTGCGGCGGCGAGCACCGTGCGTGCGCCGTCTGTCACGCGCCAGACACCCAGCGCTGGCGCGGCCAGCGTGGCGCTTGCCAGGCCGCCTTGTGCTGGGATTAGGGTCACGGCCTGCGTCGTGCCGTCCGGTGCGGTCACGGTCACGGGCGGGGGCGGACCGTCGCTCATGCTGTGCCGATCGATTGTCATCGTACCCCGGGCGATCGTGGCGTGCAGCGTCTCCTCGTCCAGCGCTGGCTCCTGCATCAGCCAGTGGGCGATGCGGCGCAGCAGCTCCGCCTGTGGTCCGCCGCCCTCATGCCCGCGCGACCAGAGCCAGATTTGGTCCGACAACAGCAGCGCCACGCGCCCGGTACCGACGCGGTCCAGCAACAGAAGCGGCCCTCCATCCTCGGCGCGCAGCAGCACGGGCGCATTGGTCGGCCCGATAGCCACGCGGCGGTACCACGGCCCCCACGCGCCCGCGCCCGGCAGCCCGGCTGTTACGGGATGGCGGGTGCCCTGGTCCGTGATCTGCGGCCGGAACGCGCCTTCGACCACGCCGCCCGCGGGCCGGGCTGGCAGGACGGTGCCAATCGCCGTTTCCGCCAGGCTCGACACGCCCGAAAACTCCGGCCCCGCGCTCAGCAGCAGTGCGCCGCCGCTCTCTACATAATCGGCGATGTTGCGCAAATAGAGCGGCGGCAATGTGCCGCGGTTCTGGAACCGATCGAGGATGATGAGGTCGAACTCGCGGATCTTGACCTGGAACAGCTCACGCACCGGAAAGGCGATTAGCGCCAACTCGTTTTGCGGTGTGAAATCTTCCCGCTCCGGCAGGCGCAGGATAGTGAAGTGTACAAGGTCAACGGCCGGATCCGCCTTGAGCAACCTGCGCCAAGTGCGCTCGCCCTGGTGCGGCTCGCCCGAGACCAGCAGCACGCGCAACCGGTCGCGCACGCCGTTGATGGTGACGACGACGCGGTTGTTCAGCAGGCTCGTCTCACCGGGCAGCGGTGCGGCTTCGATCTCGACGATGGTGGGGCCGGTGTGGGTCACCGGCACTTCGATCGCGACGGTTTCGCGCGGCGGCACGTCTCGCGTTTCGGCCACGCCGTCATCCTGGCGGATCGTAAGCAGGGCCGGGCCGGGGCTGGCCACACCCAAGTCGTCGACGGCCACACGCAGTGTGACCCGGCCGCCGACCACGCCGAACTGCGGGGCCTCGATCACCCGGACCCGGCGGTCGGTTTCCTCGGCCGGCGCGGTGATCAGGGCATGCAGCGGTACGGGTACGGGCACGGCGTCATGCACCATGCCGTCGGTCAGTGCGATGACGGCTGAGCGGCGGGAGGCGGGAATGTCGGCCAGGGCGCGGTTGATGGCGGCGAACAGGGGCGTGCCGTCCGTCCCCTCCGGTACCGTGACCGTCCGTAGTTCCAGGCCGGGTAGGCGCTGGGCTGCAGCCTCGATCGCGATGCGGGCGGCGTCGCGCCGGGCGGCCCGGTCATGCAATTGCATGGACGAGGTGTCGTCCACTACCAGCAGCGCCACATCCGGCAGACCTTGTTGCACTTCCCGCACCACCATGGGCCCGGCTAGCCAGACGAGCAGGACGGCGAAGGCCAGGGCCCGCCAGCCAGTGCCGCGCGCCCGCCGCCAGACCGCGATGGCGAGCGTCACGGCACACAGGACCGCCAGTGCAGCCAGCGCCCACCAGGGCAGGGACGGGTCGAAGCGGATGGCCGAAAACGTCATTGGCCCAGACGCTCCAGCAACGCGGGCACGTGGACCTGGTCGCCCTTATAGTTGCCGGTCAGCGCGTACATGACGAGGTTGATGCCGAACCGGTAAGCCAGCACGCGCTGCCGCGCCCCGCCCGGGACGGTCGCGTAGGGGTTGCGTCCGGCCGCATCCATCGCCCACGCCGCCGCCCAGTCATGCCCGCCGATCACGACCGGACTCACGCTGTCATTGCTCCGGTCCTGGTCGCGCCCAACCCAGACGGTGCCCCCGTTGAAGCGGCCGGGGTATTCGCTGAGCAAATAGAACGACCGCGCCAGCACGTGGTCCGGGCCAAGCGGGGCCAAGGGTGGGACGGACAGGCCCTGCGTCACGCGCAGCAGGGCCGCGTCCGCACCCGGCGCCAAGCCCTCGCCGGTGCCGGTGCCGCGCGTGTCGATCAAAATGATGCCGCCGTGCGCGGTGTAGTCATTGAGCGCGGCCGTGTCGGTGGCGGGCGCCTCGGGCACGATGGGCCAATACAGCAGCGGGTAGAATGACAGGTCGGATTGGCCCGGCGTGACAGCGACCGGGTCACCGAGGGTTGCGGCGGTGCGGCGGTTCACCATTGCCGACAGCCCGGCCAGCCCGGCGGCGGCGATGCCGTCCACCGTCGCGTCGCCGGTGCGGATGTAGGCGAGCCGGGTAATGAGGGCCGGATCCTCCGTTGTACGACGCTGCGCGTGCGCCATTGCGGGGGCCGCGCAGAGCACCACCAGCGCCAGTGCCGGACGTAGCAGGCCGCGTAGGCCAAGCGAGAGGATCAGGTCAAAGACCAGCAGCAACAGGGCGGCGGCGATCAGCGGCGGGCCGAACGGCCGCTCGGTCACCGTGCCGGTGAGCGGGGCCGGGCTGCCCATCGGCAAGGCCGGCACCAGCGATGGTAAGGCGGTACCGAGGTTGAGCGCCCGCCGTCCGGACTCCGGCCCATACAGACCGGGCGGGCTGCGAGGTGAGGCGATCGTCGCATCCATGGCCGAGCCTGCCAGGGCCACCGCCGTCGCCGGGGGTGGGCCCAGGATACCGAAACCGTCCAGCACCTCCGCCGGGCGCAACACCGTGGCGTCGGCCGTCGTGGCAACACCCGCGGACAGAGCCACGACCCGGCGCAGCATGTCCACGAACAGGCCGGATAGCGGCAGGTTGGACCAGTCGGCATTGGCGGTCGTGTGGACCAGCACGATGCGCCCGGCCCCGCGGGGTGCGGCCGTCACCAGGGGCGTGCCGTCGGCCAGGCTGGCCCACACCCGGTCTGCCAGGCCTGCCGGTTCGGCCAGCACTTGCCGGCTGACGCGCACATCGTCCGGCACCGCCAGTCCGGCGAAGGGCGAGGCAGGGGGAAACGGGGCCAGGGCCGCTGGCTCACTCCATGACAAGGCACCACCCAACTGGCGGTCCCCGGCCACAAGCGTCACCGGCAGTAATGGGTCCGGCGCTTCCGCCAGGCGCGGGCCTGCAAAGCGGAGCAGCGTGCCGCCCCCCTCGACCCACCGGGCGACGGCGGTTTGCTCGGTGTCCGAAAGGCTGACGTCAGCGAGCAGCAGCACCGACACCGCCCCCTCGATTAGCGACGCTACGGTGCCGTCCCGCAATTCCGCCGTGGGGGCTAGGGCGCGGCGGACATAGAACAACTCGCCCGTCAGCGGTGCGTCCGCAGCGGCATCGGCGGCTACCAGCCCAACAGGCCGCCGCCGCCACCGCTCGTCTAACAACAGCACGGACCCGGCCGAGGGGGCCGCATCCAGCACCAGCTTCGCCACCTGGTTCCGCACGCCGGGTGGCAGGTCCATCGTGAACGCGACGTCGCTGGAACCTGCTGCGACTGTTACGTCTGTCCGCGCGAGCGTGCGCCCGTCGCCGGTTTGCGCCAGCACCGGCACCGTGGACGCAACGGGCCGCGGCAGCAGCGAAAGACGGGCACCAAACGGTCCCGACGGATCGCGGCCCGGGCGGAGCAGCACGGTGGCCGGCGGGTCGGCTCGCAGCTCCGTCACGGACCCGGCGGCCTGGAGGGCGGCGGCAAAGCCAGGGTCGTCCGGCTGGGCCACGCCGTCG
>JANONC010000137.1:0-1523 GCA_031420655.1 Rhodospirillales bacterium
TGCGCTGGCGGCCGAAGGTGCCGACGTTATGCTGAACGGTTTGGGTGATCCGGCGGCCATTGCTGCGACAGTGACAGCTTTCACGGGCAAATACCCGGTGCGCGTTGCATTCGACGGGGCCGACATGAGCGATCCGGACGCGATCGCCGCCATGGTGGAGCGCACCCGCGCCGCGCTGGGTGGTCCGGACATCTTGGTCAACAACGCAGGCATTCAGTTCACGGCACCAATCGGCGCGTTTCCCTTGGAGCGGTGGAATGCCATCCTGGCCGTCAACTTGTCGGCACCGTTCCATGCGATGCAGGCGGCGATGCCAGGCATGGTGGCCGCCGGGTGGGGCCGGGTGATCAACATTGCTTCCGCCCACGGCCTGGTCGGTAGCGCGCATAAAGCGGCCTATGTGGCGGCTAAGCACGGCGTTGTGGGACTGACGAAAGTAGCCGCGATCGAGGCGGCAAACGCAGGCGTTACCGTGAACGCCATCTGTCCCGGATGGGTGCGGACATTGCTGGTGGAGGCGCAGCTTGAGGCCCGGGCCATTCGGGATAGCAAAACGCTGGACGTAGTCATGCACGAGTTGCTGACTGAAAAGCAGCCGATGGCGCAGTTTACGTCGCCCGAGGCGATCGGTGCCATGGCGGTTTATCTGTGCTCGGACGGGGCACGCACCGTCACGGGTGCCTCGCTGTCGATCGATGGCGGATGGACCGCGGTATGACGCCGTGACGGTGATCGTAACGGGGGCCGCCGGGTTCGTGGGCTATCATGTTGCGGAGGCGTTGCTGGCCCGGGGTGAGACGGTGGTCGGTGTCGACAACCTGAACGCCTACTACTCGGTGGCGCTGAAACAGGCGCGACTAGGCCGGTTGCAGGCGCATCCGGGCTTCACGTTTTACAAGGCAGACATTGCGGACCGGGTGGCGTTGTTCGAGGTGTTCGGCCGTGCGCAAAGCGCAACAGCGGTTGTGCACCTGGCGGCGCAAGCGGGCGTGCGGCACTCGATGGTCGATCCTTATGCCTATGTCACGACCAATGTGATGGGCCACGTTACCGTGCTGGAGGCTGCGCGGATGCTGCCGCAGCTGAAGCACCTGGTTTATGCGAGTTCATCGTCGGTCTACGGCGGGAACACGAAAATGCCGTTTGCCGAGTCGGACCCGGTCGACACGCCGGTTTCGCTGTACGCGGCAACCAAGCGAGCGGACGAGCTGATCAGCCACGCGTACAGCCATCTCTATGGCATTCCACAAACCGGACTGCGGTTTTTCACGGTTTATGGCCCCTGGGGCCGGCCTGATATGGCGTATTACAGCTTTGCCGAGCGTATTATGGCTGGCGAGCCGATTACGCTCTATGAAGGCGGCCGGCTGCGGCGGGATTTTACCTATATCGACGACATCGTGAGCGGCGTGCTGGGTTGCCTGGATGTTGTTCCAGCGCCGGGCACCATGCCGGCCGTGTACAATATCGGTAATAACCGGGCGGAGTGGGTGACGAGCCTGGTATCGCTGCTTGAGCAGGGG
>JANONC010000138.1:0-1551 GCA_031420655.1 Rhodospirillales bacterium
CCGTATTCGACGTGGAAGCCGCCCACGATCTCACTCTCGCCTTCAGGCAAATCGAACGGTGCCCGGTTGGTCTCGGCCAAAGTCGAGATGAAGAAGACGATGAACATCGGGAACAGCGGGATAAAGAACCAGACCCGCTCCTGCGCGCGCACGATCTCCGTGAGGTTCAGCGATCCCGCGCAAAGCAGCACGGTCACCATCACGAAGCCCATGCTGACTTCATAGCTCACCATTTGCGCCGCTGAGCGCATCGCGCCCAAAAACGCATATTTGGAGTTACTGGCCCAGCCGGCGATGACGATGCCATATACACCGAGGGAGCTGATGGCGAATAGGTACAACACGCCCACGTTGATATTAGCAATCGCCCAGCCATCGTTCACCGGGATTACAGCCCAGGCAATCATGGCCAAGGTCATCGTCAGCAGTGGGGCCATCAAAAATAGGATACGGCTCGCCCCGGTGGGAACGATGGTTTCCTTCATCAGCATTTTGAGCGCGTCGGCGAAGGGCTGCAGCAAGCCGAACGGGCCCACGACGTTAGGTCCCCGCCGCATTTGCATCGCCGCCATCACCTTACGCTCGGCAAGCGTGAGGTAGGCGACGCTGATCAGCACCGGCACCAGCATGGCAAGCGTCTGCACAATCGTCAGCGCCAGCACACCGACCGGAGTACCGAGGAATGCAGTCATTCCGCGGCTTGCAGCATGGGGACGGCGTAGGTGCGGCTACACTCGGCCATCGTCAGGCTGGCGCGAGAAATCGCATTGGTCTGGTAGTAGTCGGGCGTCGTCTCCATAAACGGCGCGGAGCCGACTTTACCCGCGGGCAAAGCGACCCCGGCAGTGTGGCGGACGAGGCCCTGGGCGGCGAAGACCGGGTTGACCGCCGCAAGACGGTCGCGCACGGCAGCCAGCGTGTCGTACGGCAAGGGCTTGCCCAGCACGGCGCTGAACGCGCGCAAAATGGCCCAGTCCTCCCGCGCCTCGCCCGGCGGTTGCAGCGCCAGAAAGCCGCGCTGAACCCGGCCTTCGGTGTTGACGTAGGTGCCGTTCTTTTCGGTATAGGCGCTGCCAGGCAGGATGACGTCGGCGCGGGCAGCCCCACGGTCACCGTGATGACCCTGGTAGACGACGAACGTGCCCGCGCCGATGGCCCCCGTGTCGAACTCATCGGCCGCGAGCAGCCAAAGCAGGTCGACGCCGCCGCCCATCATACCCGCCAGGTCGCGCCCGCCGGGGCCGGGTACGAAGCCGAGGTCCAGTGCCCCCACCCGAGCCGCCGCAGTCTGCAGCACGTTAAAGCCGTTCCAGTCGGCCGATAGCGACCCGGCCAGGGTGTGGCATGCCGCGAGCACGGCGGCACCGCCTGGCCCACGAAGGGCACCCTGCCCCACAATTACCATCGGCCGCTTGGCCGCACGCAGCGTGTCGCCAAACCCAGCGCCAGCCAGCGCCGCCAGTGCATCCGGGCCGTCACCCACGTGCTGCACCGGATAGGTCAGCTCCGCGGCCGCACCGATGACGCCGACCGGGCAGCCGCCCAAGTTCA
>JANONC010000139.1:0-1632 GCA_031420655.1 Rhodospirillales bacterium
GCCAAGCTGGAAACCGAGGATGCCAAAGCCCAATACAAAAAGCGCAAGCAAACCGTCGAGCCAGTGTTTGGCATCATCAAGAGCGCAATCGGATTTCGCCGCTTTTCGCTCCGCGGCATCGGCAAGGCCGCAACCGAATGGGCCCTCGTCGCACTGGCCTACAACTGCAGGCGCATGGTCACGCTGCGAACTGCGTGACCCAAACCAACGGTCTCGGCCATGGTCCCATGTAACAGCCAATATCCTATCTCAACCATAAATCCGACAAACTGCTAGGACTTCGCCCGATGTACGGGCTTCAACGTAGCGCTCAGCCCTTGTCCCGTTCATTTGGGCGGGTGCCGTAGTGCCGACCCGGCGCGTCGACGACTTGGTCCAAGCCATGGGCGAAGCTGCCCAAGGTTCCGCCTGCGCAGCAGGTGGAATGGCAGCGGAGGGCTATCCGGTATCAGCAAGAACACCGTCAGCAAGCTCTGCAACGACATCGACGACCGGGTAAATGCCTTCCTTGATCGCCCGTTGGTCGGCGACTGGCCGTATCTTTGGCTCGATGCCACCTACCTCAAACAGCGCGAGGGCGGGCGGACCGTCTCGGTGGCGGCTACAATCGCTGTAGCAGCCAACGCCGATGGCAAGCGCGAGATCGTCGGCCTGCACATCGGCCCCAGCGAGGCGGAAACGTTCTGGGCGACATTCCTGAAAAGCCTGGTGCGGCGCGGCCTGCGCTGCGTGAAGCTCGTCATCTCCGACGCCCACGAAGGCCTTAAAGCCGCAATCCGCCGGGTTACGGGAGCGTCGTGACAGAGCTGCCGCATGCACTGGATGCGCAACGCCCAATCCTACGTCGGAAAAGGCCAGCAGAGCATGGTGTCCGCCGCTCTGCGCCAGGCATTCATCCAGCCCGATCGCGCCGCCGCCAGCCAGACGCTGCGGCACATCGCCGACCAGCTGCGTAGGAAGTGGCCCAAGCTCGCAGCGTTCATCGACGAGAGCGAAACCGATGTGCTGGCCCACATGGACTTCCCCGTCCAGCACCGAACCAAGATCCACAGCACGAACCCGATCGAGCGTGTCAGCAAGGAGGTCAAGCGCCGCGCCGATGTCGTCGGCATCTTCCCCAACGAGGGCGCCATCGTCCGCCTCGTGGGTGCCGTCCTGCTCGAACTCAACGACGAATGACAGATGCAACACCGCTACATGCAAACCGAGGCCATGGCCGAACTTACACCGGCCCTGGTCGAGGTGGTTCCAACCCAGATTTCCACCGCTGCCGAATGATCTGCGGCTACCTCAAGCTACAAGTAAATTCCACCACGTTGACGGACGTGACCGAAGCACGCCTCGTGGGCCCGGGTTGTGTTGCTGACCGGCGAAGGCTGAGGCACTGCTGAGATCATGCGAGGCCGGTGTCGCCAAGACTGCCGTTCTAGAGCGGAAACCTTCCGACCTGAATCATTGGGGATTCCCCGACGCGGGTGAAATGTGGTTCCCCATGCAGGCTGGGCAGGAGGCCAGCCTGCATGGGGAAGCCACTGTCTCTGGACCTTCGTTCTCGACTGGTTGCGGCCGTTTCAGGGGGCATGTCCCGCCGTCGCGCGGCCGAGCGGTTCGGTGTCTCTGCCGCAAGTGCCG
>JANONC010000140.1:0-3302 GCA_031420655.1 Rhodospirillales bacterium
GTCACCCCAATCGCCCGGACCCCTTCGGCTACCGGCTTGCCCTGTCCCACCAGCACCTCAACCTGACGCAGCTTGGCGACGATCTCCTCCGGCTTATGATGCTTGCGCGCCATTCCAATTCCTTCCGTGTTCACACCGAAGTCTCACCTCCGGCGGACCACTTCTAGGGGGGCACGTCAGACCTCCGAGCAGCCTGTGCCGACGTCGCTGCCATTCGTCATGCTGTCGGCCGCGCACTTGGCGGCCAGACTGCCGAGGCGGCACCATGATTAATAATGGGTCCGCGCGTGGCCAGTCCGCCAACGACACGAAAGCCCCCGCGAAGCATCTGTTGGCCCGCGAGAACGAGGCGGTCGATGTCTTCGAAATCAGGGGTGTCGTTGCGGATGCGCTGCCGGAAGCCATGGAGGTGATGCGCTTCGTCGCCCGGGGTAGCCGGGCATATCGCGACGTCTATCACGCCAGCGTCAACCTGGACCGCCTTAAGGCCCCTACCATGGGGCGGACCCAGTGGCTGGAGGCTGTCGAGGAGGTGGAACACCGCCTGGGCCGCAAAGATCACCACCGGGACGTCATTCAGCACGTCAAGCGGCGTGAGGAGCACCTTCACATCGCCCAGTACCGCGTCCATCCGCAGACCCTGCGTCTTGCACGGGACAGCCAGAACCATGGAGCTGTCGCAGTGCCCTCGAAGAGCGGTGGGGTATCCACCCCGGTGGTCGGCGTGCACACCAAACTGCTGAGGCAGTCACTGTTTGGTAGCTTGCCGTTCGTCGGCCCCTGCGACACTGTCATCCATCAACCGGCCACCCTCACAGGCCGAATGGAGAGCAACCATGATCTCACGCGTGCTCGGCCTGACCGCCGCTGCCCTGCTTATTGCCGTCCCCGTAAGCGCTGAGACGCTCGCCCCCCGCGAAACTCCCGCCAAGTCCATCCCCGTGCCCGGCACGGTCAGCCCGCAGATGCAGGCGATCATCGCGCAGCCGCTGCGCGCAAACTGGGATAAGCCGCCCACCACCCCAGAGGGCTGGAAGCAGCTGGCGGACAGCATTGCCACGACGGTCGCGCCGCAGATACCGGCGATGGCGGAGCGCATGGGTGTGAAGATCGAGCCGTCCACCATCGACGGCGTCCGCGTCTACACTATCACGCCCAATGACATCCCAGCGCAGAACCGTAACCGGCTCGCCGTGCATGTCCATGGCGGATGCTATGTCCTCAATCCCCGTGAGGCTGCATTGCCGGAGGCCATCTTCATGGCCGGGTTCGCCCATATGAAGGTCATCGCGGTCGATTATCGGATGCCTCCCGAGGCCTACTACCCGGCGGCGCTCGACGATGCGATGACGGTCTACAAGGCCGCCATCAAGATGACGGATGCGAAGAACGTCGCGGTGTTCGGCAGCTCTGCCGGTGGTGCCCTGACGCTGGAGATGATGCTGCGGGCAAAGCAGGAGAACCTGCCGATGCCGGGCGCCATCGCACCAGGCACGCCGATGTCTGACGTGACCAAGCAGGGCGACTCCTTCCAGACGAACGCCATGGTGGACAACGTGCTCGTGTCGCCCGATGGCTTCTGCGATGCAGCCACCCGGTTCTATGCGAACGGACACGACTTCAAGGACCCGATGCTGTCGCCGGTCTATGGCGACGTGCATGGCTTCCCGCCGACCATCCTGACCACGGGCACTCGCGACCTTCTGCTGAGCAACACCGTGCGCATGCACCGCGCACTGCGTCAGGCTGGCACCGAGGCGACGTTGCAGGTGTTCGAGGGCCAGTCGCACGCCCAGTTCTATCGCGACGACCGCATCCCTGAGGTGAAGGAGGCTTTCGGCGAGATCGCGCTGTTCTTCGACAGGAATCTTGGCAAGTAGGACCGCACTACAGCGTAATCGCAGCAGGCTTGGTCCGCCACATGCGTGAATTACACGACACAACAAAGAAGGCATGTCTGCTGCGCCTGTACCCGGCGGACATGCTCCCGACCGGGTGACAGCGGATTACAGCGATTCTCCAAGCAGTGATGCCACGTCATCTCCCTCCATCCCATCGCGCCAGCGTGCTGCGTCGAACCGCATGCCAGAGACGTCGTTGGCCGCGTCGGATGTCAGCCACATCAGCGGCGGCACTATCACCTCGGGTGCCAACAGTTTCGCCCTTAGGGCATCGCCCACATTGTCGGGGATCATCCCGGTGAGCGTGGCCCCGCCGGGCAGGACCGCATTCACCGTGATGCCGGTCCCTTGGAGGTCCTGCGCCCAGATGACGGTTTCTAACTCCAGTGCTGCCTTCGGTGGGCCGTAGGGAGTGTCAACGGCGGTCGAATTCCAGGCCGGCGTGGCGGAGTAAAAGCAGGCCAGTGCCGTCGTGGTGCGCTACTATGCAGACGGCCCCGATCGGGGCCCTTTGCATAGCAGCGCGTCCGTGATGGTCAGCCGGTGACGATCTCGCCGGTGTCGGGATTGACGATCTCATCGGTGGACTAGTTTTGCTCCGCCGTGGCGCTAATGGCAGAGTGGCGGCTGGTGGATTGGCGCAGCCGGTAGCTGTCTCCGTTCATGGTCAGGATGCTGACGTGTTGCGTCAGCCGATCCAGCAGTGAATCGCCCCGGGTTTGCCGAAGGCCGTTTGGGTGACGTTATGCGGCCATGGCTGGCTCGTCCATCATGGCATAGTAGCGCTCCTCGGCCTCGGCGGGCGGGATATTGCCGATAGGCTCCAGAAGCCGCCTGTGGTTGAACCAGTCCACCCATTCCAGCGTCGCACACTCGACGGCTTCGAACGAACGCCAAGGTCGGCGTCGATGGATGACCTTGGCCTTGACAAGCCCGTTGATGGTCTCTGCGAGAGCGTTGTCATAGCTGTCGCCAACGCTCCCGACTGACGGCTCGATTCCGGCCTCAGCCAGCCGCTCACTGTATCGAATGCTGACGTATTGGGTGAATTCAATTGGTCGTCGCAACACTTTGGGCAGGGCGGTTGGGATGGCGGGTCGGCGTCGGTCGGATCGTGCGTTGCGGAGCAAGCTGCGTTCCCCGGGGCGACCTCCGGTCGCGCAGCGGACGCACCGGCGGCGTTTTTGGGTATTGATCGCGGCGGGGGCATCGAGCGAGGACGCGGCGATTAGTGCGGGCGTGTCGGCACCGGTAGGAGCGCGTTGGTTTCGGGAGGCAGGCGGCATGCCACCATCGACGCTTGCGCGATCATCGAAGCCGTTATCGGGTCGATACCTGTCGTTTGCCGAGCGGGAGGAGCTTGCCATCCAGCATGCCCAGGGTTTGGGGGTACGGCAGATC
>JANONC010000141.1:0-5930 GCA_031420655.1 Rhodospirillales bacterium
GCAGGTGTTCGGCCTCACGACTCCGCTGCTGACGACATCGAGCGGGGCGAAGATGGGCAAGACCGCGAAGGGGGCGGTTTGGCTGTCCGGCGCGCGGCTGAGCCCATACAACTACTGGCAGTTCTGGCGTAATACGGAAGATGCGGACGTGGGGCGCTTCCTGCGCCTGTTCACTGACCTGCCGCTAGGCGAGTGCGACCGGCTGGCTGCGCTGCCGGGTGCGGCTGTGAACGAGGCAAAAAAGGTGCTGGCGACCGAGGCGACCCGCCTGGCGCATGGCGACGCCGCAGCAACGGCAGCGGCCGAAACCGCCCGGCGCGCATTTGAGGAAAATGAGGCAGCCGACACCCTGCCTACCCATGACGTTCCGGCTGCGTCGTTGACAGGCGGCGTGCCGCTCGTTCGATTGCTGGCCGAGAGCGGCTTGGCCGCGAGCAATGGTGAGGCCCGGCGACTGATCCGTGGCGGTGGTGCCCGGCTTAACGACGTTCCGATCACCGATGAAACGGCACTGCTGACCCAGGCTGATCTGCGCGGCGGCGTCGCCAAGCTATCGGCCGGGCGGAAGCAGCACCGGCTGCTCCGCGCAGTTTAGTCTGGTAATGCAACCGCTTGGCGACGCAGTCCATCGTCACGACCGGTCCGCGTCGTCGAGAGATGGATTGCTTCGCTTCGCTCACAGAGACGGTCACCACGAGCATACCGGCTAAACTCCGTAGTTAGCTGCGGGGTGCCATCCAAAGCTGCGACCGCAGCCATGAACCCATATCGGCCGAAACTGGCCCGAACACGGCCGACAGGCGCTGCTTATGCGCTGCCCAGCCAGTATCCGGCAGCGCCGAAATTCCCGCGACCCCAAGTGTGATCGACCAGCAAGTTATGACCATAAGCGCTTTCCGGCCCGCACCCGATCCCGTAATTTCATACATGACAAACGCCCCGTCGTTGACGCGGTCATCTATGCGAGAGGGATGTTAACGAAACCTGAATTCGGCGTCGCTCAGGTTCCGAACTAATCGAAAACATTGTCCAAAAAAGGTACGACAGACACCATCAGCCGTACCGTCCGGGACGCGATTGGCAGGTCCGGGCGGTGCCTATACCCCACCCACACCATGGCGGCGGACGCCAAAACCGAACAAAGTCCGCCGCGTAACAGGACTGGGAAGCCTCGGTCTCGCATGGCGCCGTCCCTAACCAGGGTTAGCACAGGCTCAACCTTTCGTAACAAATCACACAATCAATTTCGTTATGATCACGGTTGCATCGCTTCTGCAAACGCTAAAAGATCGCTCGCGACCACATCCCACGGGCCGTCGGGCGCAAAGTCGCGCGTTTGCAACGGGCCGTATTCTGTCACACGCGGAATGAACGCCGTACCGAGCCCCAGCGCACGCGCCGCCGCCAGATCGCTGTTATGGGCCGCGCACAACATTACCTCATGCGGTTCGAGGCCGAGAAACCGGCAGGCACCAAGATAGACTTCCGGGTCTGGCTTGTAGTGCCCGAACACTTCGGCGCACAGCACCGTGTCCCAGGGTAAGCCCGTTGCCCGCGCCATGTTCACCAGCAATGCCACGTTACCGTTGCTGAGCGGGCTCAGAATGTAATGCGGATGCAGCGCCTGCAGGCCCGGCACGCTATCTGGCCAAGGACGCAGCCGGTGCCAGCCCCGGTTTACATAGTCCAGCTCCTGCTCCGATAGGCCCACCACGCCGTACGTGGGGCCAATCCGTTCCAGCGTGCGGCGATGCAGCGCGTCGAGGTTCATCCAGGGCACGGTACCGCGCCGCACCTCATTCATCGACGGCGCATAGCCGGCCCGCCATGCGTCAACAAGGCCGGTCCAGTCAGCGCCGGGCAGCCGTGTGGCGCCCCAGGTGGAGAGGTCGTCAATCAGGCTCGTTCGCCAATCGACCACGGTGCCGAACACGTCGAAAAGAATTGCTTTGATCATGGCTCAATTGAACAACCGGAATAGCCGCCGCGCTAGCCCCGGTGTGACGACCGACAACGGGTTGACCAATATGGACGGTTGAGCGGCCGGGCCATGCACGCCGAAGGTGATGGCAAACAGCCCACTCCCTGTCTCGGGGCTAAAGAGCTTACCCAACAGAGGCACCCGGCCCGGCGCCGAGTTGAGCGCATAAAACGGTACCAGCGTACCCGTGAGGTCGAGCGTATTCTTACGCAAGTCGATGGTGCCCTTAGCCGTCAAACCGAGCGACGTGCTGTAGGCCTGGCTCTCGCCCAAATAGAAAGTCTGCCCGCTATAAACGAAGGGCGCGATCAGTCGGGTGAACTTGAGCCCCGGCCCGCTCACCGCCTCCGGAATGCCATAAACGCTGACAGCCTGCAGCAGCTTGCCCACCACCGGCGCGTCGCGCACATGAAAATCACTCAGGTCGATGGTACCCGCTAGCGGCGAAACCGGGTCGCGGTCGTCATATTGCGCCTCGACCGCCAACGAACCGCCCACGAGGCTGCTGGTGAGGTCGAGTGCCCGCAGCAGCGTGCCCGTGTCCGCTATCCGTACGCTGAGCTTGCGCCCGCCTTCCTGCGGGACCAGCACGACCTGCAACCGCTCCGGCCCGGCGGTTTGCAGGCGCAGGCTGCGCAGCGTTTTGCCATCGTAAGACCCTTGCGCATTGACATCCGTGAACCGCGCCCCGCCCGCGAGCACGACCGTGCCGAAGCGCAGGTCCGCCACCAGCGGGTCGGTCTTGCCTGCGCCCATGGCACCGCCGCCGCCAAACTCGCCCGTCAGGTCCAGCATGGAGCCCGCGAGCTGCACGCGCAGCGGCGCCCCGGGCTGGAGCGGTAAGCCGATAATGCCCGCCGCCCGCGTGGAGCCGATATCCAGACGCGACACGACGATCTGGGACGGCTGGTCACCCTGCATCTCCGCCCGTGCATCGATCCACAGGGCCGGGCCCTCCGCATGGATGGCGTTGATCCCGGCCAGATGCTCGTCCTGTACCACCAGCGTCGCCGATGCATTCGCGGCGCTACCGGGCTCCTTGCGCCAGCTGGGCAAGCGCATTTGCGACTCACGCAGGTCCGCCTGCACGGTGATGGTCGTACCCTGCTTTTCACGCTCGGTCAGCTGCGCTGCGATGCCGATCGTCCCGCCCGTGAGCGCCCGGCTCACGTCAAGCCCGGCTGCGGCTAATTGGCGCGGGGTGGCGCGGCCCTGCACGGACGTTGTCTGCGTCACCTGACCGGGCGGACCCCCGCGAAAATCCATCGTCACCGCCACCCTAGACGGTACACCCGCGAGATTCGCCTCACCCGAGGCACGCAGGCCGTCCTGCGTCACATCGAAGCCGATCGCGCCACGGTCGAGGTCGCGTCCGGCCACAACCCCACCCAGGCGTAGGTCGGATATCTGGCCGTTGGCGTGAATACCGACCTGCTCGATCTGCAAGTCCTCATCGAGCGGCAATGTCACTTCGAGCCTATTGCGCACGGTGCCGGCAGGCCGATCGATCGGAATCGGATGATCGCTCAACAGATGAAGGCGCGGGTGCTTGAGCAACGACAGCACGTCTGGAACGGAGCCGCCCGGGATCTCGGCCACGACCGACAGGTTCTGATCCTTGACTGTCAGGCCGTTAATGCGGACGCGCCCGTTTTGCAGGGCGATGGCACCCTGGCGTGCGGTGGGCACGCTAACCTCGATCAGATCCGGCCCGGCCATGGTCAAGATCGCACGGGCGTGCTGCACCGGCGGTACCGGACGCAACCAGGCGATGCTGAGATCGTCCCCCAGCAGCCGCACCTCAAATTGGTCGATCAGGGGCGCGCTGCCATCGGTGTTGATGCGGCCTGCGACCGTCACCACCCCGTCATGGGCGACGCCACCCACAATGTTCTCCACAATCCAGGGCCGGGCATGCCCGCCCCAGGGTTCTGGCCAGAACTGCGACAGGTCGGCCAGCGCCATCCGGTCGAGCCGCAGCGTGCCCGCCGCCGTCACCTGCTCCCCCACGCGGGTCAGCTGCCCCGACAGTTCTGCAGTGCTGCGTGCGCCCGAGGCGGCTGCGACGGTCGCTGTCACTCGCGAAAGGCCAATCTGCGCGGGACGCCTATCGCCCGGGTCCCATCGGGCGCTGAGCGTCGTGCTGAGACGCTCCACACGCACCGGCACCCCATCCAGCACGACCTGACCCGGACCCTGGCCCGGGCCTAAACTAACGTCGAGCCGGAGCGCGAGCGGTTCGAGCGCTGGCGAAAGCGTGAGTTGCGCCGTTCCGCCCAGCACGCCGCCTGTGCCGGCAACATGCGGAACGCTGGCCAGCAGGGTGCCCAGCTCAACCGGATCGACGGTGATCGCAACGGTCGTCGCGCTATTTCTCACGGTCGCTATGGCACCGATCCCTGCAGTTATTCCACCCTGCGTGACGGCCAGCTGCGTCGCGCCCTCAAAGCCCGCCGCGGTTCGCGTGGCGTCCAGCGTGCCACGGGCCTCTATCGTGCCGAACCGTGCGTCATCGAGCGTCACCACCGCATCCGTCAGGCGCACATGGCGCAGTCCGCCCAATGTCGGGTCGCCGCCACCAGCGCCGGACGGCAGACCCGGCAGCTCGACCTGCCCCGTTTCGGAGCGTTGTAGATGCAGCTGCAGGCCGGCCAGCGTGATGTCGAACGGCTCCGCCGCCCCGCGCCCCAACGCGTTCTTGCCGAGCGTAATGTCCGCCGCCCCCGTACTGATACCCAACCCGGCCATGCTGGTCACCGCAACACTCAGGGCCTCATGGTCGGCAGCCGCCCAGCGGACAGTGGCCTGACCAATCTCGATGCCTGCAGGCCGCAGGATGGCCCGGGCGGGCAAGGTTACATCCAACGGGCCAGTGCCGAGCCGCCATGATAGCGCGCCCCCCGCCAGCGTGAGCGCGAGCAAGGCGTTGGTGGCAAAGCTGCAGAACCCTGCCGCAAAGCCCAGCAGCATGCGGGCCGCCCAGCCCACGACCATGCGAAACTGGGCCCAGCCAAACCGGACCAAGCGCAAACGGGCCCAGCCCTGCGCAAGCCATATCGCGGGGTCCCAGCGTTGACGGACGCCGCTCAAGGCCGCCACGTTGTGGCATGACCCACCGCTGGCCCACCCCGGCCGATCCTGGCGCTGCGGCCCGCCTCTCCGAGCGGTTCGCCGCCCTGGGCGAGAACGAGGCCGCCTTTGCCATTACGCATGCCCCGGTCCTGGCCGCGCTGGGTGGCAACAGCCCGTTCCTGTCCGACCTCGCGCTGCGTGAGCCGTCGACGCTGCAGGCTGCCGTGGCCGATGCAGCGGCGTGCCTGGCGGCCACGCTGGCCACGCTTGATGCCATTCCTTGGACCGCCCCGCGCGCGACCATCATGGCCGGGCTGCGCCGGGCCAAGCGGCAGGCGGCGCTCACGGTCGCTGTCGCCGACTTGGGCGGACAATGGGCGCTGCATCGCATCACCGCCGCGCTGTCTGGCTTGGCAGAGGCCACGCTTCACCTCGCGCTGCGACACGCCCTGTTTACGGCACACGCTGCCCATGACCTCGTGCTGGCCCACCCTGACGAGCCGGAGCGTGATTCCGGCATCGTCCTGCTGGGGATGGGTAAGCTTGGGGCGGGCGAACTGAATTACTCCAGCGATATCGACCTCATCATTCTCGTAAACCCAGACCGTCACCCGGAACGCCCCGGGTGGCCTGGCCCTTCTGCCACGTTCACACGGCTGACGCGCACCCTGGTTGCATTGATGGAGACGCGGGACGCTGACGGTTACGTGTTCCGCACCGATCTGCGCCTGCGCCCAGACCCGGCCGCGACCCCACCTGCCGTAAATCTCCAAACTGCCATCGCTTACTATGAGAGCATGGGCCAGAACTGGGAACGGGCCGCGATGACGAAAGCACGGCCGGTTGCGGGCGATCTGGCCCTGGGATGGGCGTTTCT
>JANONC010000142.1:0-9062 GCA_031420655.1 Rhodospirillales bacterium
GGTTTTGACCGAGGTATCGCCGTTATCGACCAGCGTGCCGCAGATCCGGTAGGCCAGTTCGGGCGCGCCGCTCGCCAGCGCCGTTTCCGCCGTCTTCAAACTAGGCGAGCCATCGCCCAGGCGGGCCGGAACTCCCGTGCATCCGGAAAGCACAACGAGCAATACAGGCAGTGCGGATTTGTTCCACATCGATCGTCTCCAGCTTTGATCAGCACTCTTGGTCATTGTTTGGCCAGGCTTTTGGCCACGGTTATGCCAGCCGGCCCGCCCACGACAATGAAGATACAGGGTAAGATGAACAGGATCATCGGCAAGGTGAGTAGCACGGGCAGCCGCGCAGCCCGCTCTTCGAACCGCGTCAGGGCCATCGTGCGCATATCGTTGGACAGACTGCGCAACGCGTCGGAAAGCGGCGTGCCGTACTGCATCGTTTGCACAAGCGTGGCGGTGAGCCGCTTTAGGCTATCGAGCCCTGTTCGCTTGCCCATGTTGCTAAGGGCTACAGCAGAGTCAGACAGGATTTCAAGCTCGCGGACAGTCAATTCGAACTCACGCGCGATAGCTGGGCGCGACCGGCGCAGTTCCGATGCCACCCGCGTCATACCCGGTTCGAGGCTTAGGCCCGCCTGCGCGCAGATGGTGAGCAGGTCGAGCGCGTCCGGCAGGCCATCCTCAACCTGCGATAAATACTGCTTGCGCAGGCGGCGCACGATGTAGTCCGGCGCCAGCAAGCCGACGACGGTCACAGCCAGCACGATTGCGATCTGCTGCAGGCCCTTCATGGCGAATGCATTGCTGAGCAGCCAGCCGAGCAAGGGCGAGCCGGCAAGCAGCAGCAGCTTACTTCCAATAAACAAGGCCAGCGCGTTGGGCCCGCGAAAGCCCGAGCCCAGCAGTGTCTGTTCAAGCTCCACACGGGTTTTTCCTGGCAGCAGCCCGCTGGCCATAATGGCCCGGCCGAGACTGCCGACCGCACCCTTTAGGTCACCACCCAAGCCCTTGGCCGGCGCGCTGTCATCCAGCTTCGGGCCGGTCCAGGTACCTTGCGCAGCCGACATCCTCTCCAGCATGCGAACATCACGGTCGGTCACGCGCAACACGAAGTACGCCGCACCCGCGATCAGGGCCGCGCTGAGGAAAGCGAGTCCCAACAGAGAAAAGTTTGGCATATTGTCCGCCTAACTCAAAGACTTACGAATGATCGTCTGCATGGTGAACACGCCCGTCGCCAGAGACAGCACCGCGGCACCCAGCACGAGGTTGCCGGTCTTGTCCGTAAACAGAAGACCCATGTATTCGGGATTGAGGACACCCAGCAGTATTCCTGTCACGATCGGCATTGCGCCCAGCACCATCGAGCTAGTGCGTGCCTCTGCCGACAGGGCGTAGCCGCGAGCCTTCATCGCAACGCGCTTGCGGATGACTTCGGCCAGCAATTCGAGCGTTTCGGTCAGGCCGCCGCCCGTCTGCGCCTGCAACGTCAAAACCGCGGCGAAGAAGCCATATTCCGGCAGGCCGCTGCGAACGGCCAGGTCACGCAGCGCCTGGTCCGGTGCCACACCGATGTTGATCTGGTCAGCGACCTTGAAGAACTCACGCTTAGTCGGCTCCGGTGCTTCTCTCGCGACCACACGCAGCGACTCCGTGACGGGGATGCCGACCCGGACGGCGCGTACGATCAGCCCCAGCGTGTCTGGAAACTGGTTGAGCAGGACCGACTTCCGCTTCGCCTCACCCCGGATGAACACGGTCCGGCTTAGCATGATCCAGACGACCGGGATCGTCAGCCGGGCGATCAATCCGCCGATCAGCCCGGCCGCTAAAACCGAGGCGACGATAGCGATGGCAAGGGTGAAAATAAGCACGACCGGCCATGGCGCCATATATTGATCGGCTTTGTTCTGGGTGAAACCGAACAGCCGGCCAATGCGGTCTGTAAGGCTCAGGTTCTCCTCATCCTGGCGCATGATGCTACGCGGCCCAAGGTCTTTCGCTGACATTTGCGGTGACACGACCGCGGCAATCCGCGACTGCACGGCCTTCTGCTGCTTCTCGATGCGCAATAGAACCACCACAGCCCCGATCATGGCGAGCAGCATTACGGGCAGGGCGTAGACGACAGGATTCATCCCTCGCCCTCCAGCGCCTGAGTCCACTCCCGCTCGAGGCCGAAATAGGTCAGGCGAGGGCCGAAGCTGGGCCGGGCCCGGCTGATTTCGTAGTTGCCGCGCAACCGGCCGTCGGCCCCCTCACCCGTAATCTTGTACTGGAAAATGTCGTTCAGCAGGAACACCTCGCCTTCCATACCGCAAATTTCGGTCACCTGCGTAATACGGCGGCCGCCGTCGCGGTGACGTTCGACCTGCACAACCAGGTTCACCGCGCCCGCGATTTGCATACGGATGGCTTTGGACGGTAGCCCCATGTTGCCCATCTGCACCATATTTTCGATACGAGTAAGGGCGTCGCGCGTCGTATTGGCGTGGATCGTGCTCATGCTGCCGTCGTGGCCCGTGTTCATGGCCTGCAGCATGTCGAATGCCTCGCCCGCCCGCACCTCACCGATGATGATCCGGTCAGGACGCATACGCAGCGCGTTCCGTACCAAATCACGTTGGGTGATCTCACCCTTGCCTTCGAGGCTCATCGGACGGGTTTCGAGGCGGACGACATGCGGCTGCTGCAGTTGCAGTTCGGCCGCGTCTTCCACCGTCACAACCCGCTCGTCTGGATGGATCATGCGGGACATCGCATTCATCAGCGTCGTCTTACCAGAGCCAGTGCCGCCCGAGATCACGATATTTAACCGGATCGCCGACGCCAACTCCAGCACTCTCGCGACCTGCTGCGTCATGGCGCCAAAGCCGACCAAACGCTCGAAATCAATCGTCTTCTTACTAAACTTACGGATGGAGACATAAGGACCGTCAAGCGCCAGCGGCGGAAAGACGATGTTGACGCGGCTGCCGTCCTTCAGGCGGGCGTCCACCATCGGGCTCGCTTCATCCACCCGGCGTCCCACCGCGGCCGCGATCCGCTGGCACACGTTACACAGGTGCATCGTATCCCGGAACCGTACCGTACTTTGAACAACCTTACCGTGCCGTTCGATGAAGATACGGTTAGGGCCGTTGATCATGATGTCGTTGATCGTCTGGTCTTCCAGCAACGGCTCGAGCGGGCCGAGCCCGATCATGTCGTGCACCAGATCGGCGGCCAGCTCTTTCTGCTCCCGCCCGTTCAGCTGGACCCGGCGCTCGGTTGCGAGATCCGAGATGAGCCGCTCGACTTCGATCTCAAGCCGGTCGGCCGACAGCACAGCGACGATCGCCGGGTCGAGCCGGCTGAGACAGAGCTGCCGTAATTCCGAGATGGCTTCAGCGGGGGCCGTGGCTACCCGCTCAACGAAAGGCTGCGGGACCCGCTCCGGCGCCACAGGGGCGAGCGGGCTTGCGGCGTTCAGTCCACGACGGCCAAACCCGCTCATTTACCGCGCCCAAACAGCCTGGCGAGGCCCGAGGGCGACGAGGCCTTCACCACCTCATTTCCCTGGTCGGCGCTGTCGATCAACCGGCTGGCGGCCACCTGCCGGCTCAGCGACAAAATGGCCTCCCGGAACGACCCGCGTACCTCGGCAGCAGGCTTACCCAGCGTTGCGGCGGCATGCACCTGCTTCGGTAGGTCGGGGATGGTTACATCGACCTTGACCTTCAACGCGTCTTCGACCTGCCGCCGCGACAGCCCGCCCGGCAGGCCGAGGCGATTGAGCACCAGCACAGGCCGCCGTGTCTGCGCAGCGCCGGCCCGCAATGCCATGAGGCGCAGCGTATCCCGGACCGACGCCAGCGTCGGCTCCATCACCAGCACACGGCGATGCGCCAGGGTCAGCAGGTCCCGGTTGATCGATAGTGGACGGAATGGCACGTCGGCCACGATGAAATTATACCGCCGCCGCAGCGCCTCCAGCAGCTTTTCAGCCGCCTCTGGCGCATGGTCCGGTACCACGTCGAACGGCTCCTGACCCGAAAGCACATGCAACCGGTCCGTCACAGGCTGCGCCGCACGCTCGGCCAACAGGGAGTCGATCCGGTCTGGTGTCTGCAGCGCCGTCCGCAAGCCACGCCCGGGCTCAACATTGAGCAGGAACGACGCCGTGCCTTGATGAAGGTCAGGGTCGAGCAGGACCGTGTGCCGCCGTGACGCAACGCCAAAATGCCATGCGAGGTTGACGGCCACTGTGGTCGCACCCACACCGCCGCGCGCACCGGTGACGGTGATCAGCCGCCCGCCCAGCGCAGCCTCACCTGTTGGGGCGCGGCCCAGTGCGAGCGGGCCGAAATGCCGGGCCACGATTTCCCGCGACAAAGGCTTGGACAGGTATTCCATCGCGCCCACGCCGCGGGTGACTTCGCGGTAGAAATCGAGGCTGGTCAGGTCACCCACGACCAGCACACAGACGTGCGGCTCGACGACGTGCGATAACTCCTCCAACGCAGCGAGCGGGCTGTCTTCTCCACCGACATCGACGATCAGCACGCGGGGCGTGTGCATCTTTTGTAGCGCCAGGATCGCACCGCGTATGCCGCCACGCCGGGTCTCGATGCCGCCCGGCATCACATCGGATAGTCCGCCCTGCAGCGCTGTTTCAGTCTGACTATCGGTGACAAAGGCAATGCAGACCGAGCGGTCGCCGCGTGTGGCGTCCTCACCGCCGATCTGGATGCCGCCATCCACCGCGAGCACTATGCACCCCCGCCCGAGCGTGAGTTGGAAGGCAGCAACGCCTTGGGCGCGCCTTCCCACAACCGGAACACTGGCTGGGTCGCCTCAACCGTATCCGGCCGCGTAGCACCCCGGCCCTGGATCAGGTCATTCTTGTTCACGACCTGCGCCGCTAAATTAAACTGCGTGGCCCCGGTCGGATGCCACGAGTAATTACGCAATGTGGGATCGGTCTGGACGCAACCCGAAATGGCACAAGCCATCAGGCACGCGCTAAGAATGCGGAACACGGACACCTCCTTCATTGCACAATGAACCCGGCCTGGCCGGGAATGCGCGTTTTGATCGAGGCTGGAACCGCCCCCGTCTGACGCAGCAAAAGGATCCGCTCCAGGTCATTCGGCGGCTCATACCCTTCGGTCGGCGTCCGCAGGCTCGCGCTGTCGTTCACGGGTGCCACGATGTAGGGTGTGACGAAGATCACGAGTTCGGTTTCCTGGCGCTGAAAGCTCGATGAGCGAAACAACGCGCCAATGATTGGCAGCTCTCCCAGGATCGGGATTGCGCTCGTGTTGACCGTCGTCTGGTCGCTCAGCAGCCCGGCGATGGCGAATGTCTGTCCGCTGCCCAGTTCGACCGTCGTCTCCGCCCGGCGCACCAGCAGGGCCGGTAGCTGCAGAGTGTTGTTGCCGACGGTGCTGGTGACCGCACCGGTCGTGGTCAACTGACTGACCTCAGGCGCGACATGGAGGTTGATCCGCCCATCACTTAGCACGGTCGGCACGAACGAGAGCGAGACGCCGTATTTTTTGAACTCGACCGAGATCGTGCCGGCCGCGTTGCCTGCACCGCCGCCCTGCGCAACGGCAATCGGGAACTCACCACCGGCCAAGAAACTGGCAGGCTGGCCGCTCATGACTGTAAGGTTCGGCTCCGCCAGGATCCGGGCCAGGTTGTCATTGGCCAACGCCTGGATGACAGCCTGTAGATCGTTGCCGAGCTTCAGGCTTGCCAGAAACGTCGGGCTCGACGCAAGGCCGAGGCCGAGCGCGCTGATGATAGCATTTTGCGGCAGGACGGCCGACGTCCCCAGCGCGCCAAGGGCGGAGAAGTTCACACCCAGCGCCCGGGTCACGTTCCGGTTCATCTCAACAATGCGCACCTTGAGCGTCACCTGGACCGAGCTGCGGATGCTGAGCTGATTCTCGATCAACGCACCCTCTGGCGCAAAACCACGCAGGACGGAGATCGCCCGCGCTGCGTCCGCCGCCGACGCGACAGCGCCGGTCACAAGAAAGCCGCGCACCTGTTGCGCGACCTTGATGTTGTGATTGCCTGTCACGCGTGCGACCGCTGCTTCCGCCTCACTCGCGACGAAGCTCGATGCGCGAACCTGCACTTCGAACTCATTGATGCTGCGACCGGCCTGGTCCAGCACGACGATCGTCGTGCGTCCGGGAGCGACGCCGAACACGAACAGGCTATTGGCGCTGGCAGGCCGGACTTCGGCCACTTTTGGGTCGGCCACGAATATGTTGGTTGCCGGCTCGTTCAGATTGACCACTTGCCCAGCACCCGTTTCGAGCAGCAATCGCCGCCGGGCTGCGGGGCCGCTGGGCTGGCCAGAGCCGGTCACAACCAGGGTGCGTCCGCTGCGCATGGGCGGGGTTGCGAGGACCGGGGGCGGGTCAGCCCGGCCCGGCTCCTGCGCAGCGGCCGGGCCGGCCGGAGATGCGAAGGCCAGCGTGGCTAGTGTGAGCGTGGCCAGCAGCAGGCTGCGCAAGCCCGGCCCATCTTGGGTCATGTGTACCATTAGAACTTGAACTCCCGACCGTCGCTCGCCCCGCCATACACCTTGACCGAACTTTGCGTCGTTGGCTTGGCCATCTGAGACGGCAAGGCGTTCGACACGTCGGCCGCAAAGGTGCCGCCACTGCGGTGCGTCACCTCCGGCCCTGCTTCGGCCGACCGGACGGTCAACGACAGGCGCCCGATCCGGGTGGCAACCTGCACGTGTTCCGCGTGGTCGGCCGACACCTCGAGCGTGACCGTGCGGGCCGGGGCCGCGTCACCGACTGCCCCAGTGCTGCCCTGGGTCAGTTGCTGGTCGATTGCGATCACGCGTACATTGCGCAGCACGGTTTCCGCGACGACGCGTTTACCCAGTGCAAGCGCTGGATCCTCCAAGACTTGCGTGAGGATGAGATCGACAAAGTCACCCGGCCAGATCAGGCCCGCGATGCCGCTCACGCTATCGACAGCGACCGAGACGGCGCGGGTGCCCGGCGTTAGTACGGCAGCGAGAAAGCCGTGATCGGCCGGGCGCAACACGTCGGTCGGCAGGCGGATGACGTCGCCAGGAAGCAAATTACGCAGCACCATGCCGCCCACCAGCGCACGCTTGGCGTCAGCCTGGTCCAGCACGTGCCCGACGGTTAGGCGATCTTCGTTGACTTCCTTCGGGGCGAAGTCTTCGGGCTTGAGCAGGGTGCCGGGCCGCAGCGCCTTAGCCGCGACCAGTACGGTCAGACGCGGGACTTGCAGCGCGGGCGATGCCGATGCGACCGCCGTTTCGGTCGGCATGATCGTGTAAGCAATAACACCGAAGCCTGCTACGCCTGCCGCGATAAGTAGAAACATCACAACACGGATCATTGTGCCAACCCCTCTGAAGCCAGGGCGCTGATCGCGCCCGTTGCGATTGCCACGGCGTACGGAATGGGACCGCCCCGCCCTAGCCGCCACAACTCAATTCGTACGGCCCGGCGCACCATGCCGCGCGGACGGGGGCCCGGCACCACAGAAAGCCAGCGACGGCAAATCAAATAGATTAAAGAAATAGCGCCGCCCGCGAGCGACATCACAGTCAGGATCGTGACCTGGTACGGAGGCGGTACCAGCAGCATCGTCGCGCCGAGCAGCTTCACGTCGCCGCCGCCGAGCCAGCCCCGTGTCCAACAACCGAAGGCCATTAAGAAAATAAGCACTGCGATGCAAATGGCCGGCACGATCGTATGATCTTGTAGCCGGAGCGCAACGCCAGCAGCGCCTAAAATCAGGGTCAACCGATTGGAGATCGTACGCGCCACAACATCCTGTACTGCTGTAAACAGCAGCATCACCACTACCACAGCGGTAAGGACGTTATGAAGTGTCAAGTGAAAACGCCTGACCGCATTGCCATTCCTTAAAATAACCTGCTCCGTATGCAGCGGTTAAACCCCTATCACCTAGCTTTTACCGCGCTTACAACCACGCTGGCCTTACACAGTGTCGTATCAGCTTCGAATGTTACCATCAAGCGAGATGAGCGGGTATATCAGCCACACCGTGACCTAATTGCCTTAAGAAACCATTGCATGACAAATGAGATTCGCCAAAAAACGAAAAAGGCCGGCTGCCTGAGGTAACCCAGGCAGCCGGCCTCGTCGCGAAGGGAAGTTTACTTGAGGTTTGTCGAGATGTTGCTAAATCCACTGCTAAGTTTATTGCCGAGCGTGCTCGCTCCAGCAACCATAACGATCGCAACAACGGCGGCGATGAGGCCATACTCAAGAGCCGTTACGCCACGGTTGTCAGACTTGATACCGAGCCAGGTCTTAACGATTTTCACCATAAGTACTTCCTTCACAAACTTATCCATTCAACAAGCCGCCGCGGGCAGCGGCAAGGGCCCTGTCAGGAATGTCATCAAACTACTCTGGACGTTTTCCCTAGCCTATCCAAGAAGTGCAGGGAACTGTTGTGTTCAGCCTGACAGTTAGACACTCCTAGCGTCCAGTCCCGCTTCCCCTACCCATGCCCGGCGGTAGCCCAGCGTGTACGACGGGCAGCGACGCAGCTGTTGGCGTCACGCTTCCGGCAGTCACAACCGGTAGCGGGCGCTGGGCGACAGAAACAACCGAACTCAGACCTGTCATCGTAACTGGACCGCCAGCCGTGCTCGGCGTCCACACACGCATGCCAAACGCGACAACGGGCATCGCCCACACAACCGGACCGCGATTGCGGGCCATAAGCCTCAATCCACTACCACCCTCCAGCCAGCCGCTCAGGACTCGGTCACGATAGGGGCCGCCCAGCGCCGGTGTCGCCGAATGATAGGCCGCCACGGCCTCTTCCCATGACCCCGTCTTCTCCTTCAATTGCGCAAGGAAGCGACCGGCGTAATCAGCATTGGCCTGTGGATCGAACGCGATCTCCAGCGACGCAAAGGCCGACGGATGATGCATGAGGTTGACTTGGTAGCAGCCCACGTCGATCGACGCCGTACCTCGCGCACGCAGGTACCGGGTCGTCTCAATCGCCTGCAACGCATTGTCGAACATGCGGCCGGCCCC
>JANONC010000143.1:0-4128 GCA_031420655.1 Rhodospirillales bacterium
TCGGTTGCCTATCAGCCGGCGCTGCCCGTGCGGACATCATAACCGCGCTCCGAGGGTTTGGTACGCAGCCCAACAACGGCGTCGTGAGTGTCCCGGGCGGCTTCGCTTACACGTACAATGTGGAGTTAACCGGCCAGCAGCAGCTTGACCCGGCTTCGACCAACGTCGTCGAGTTTGGTACAGTTTACGATTTCGGCCAGGTTGTGGGCCCGATCACCACGACCGGAATATTGAGCCAATTCACGTTTAGCCTTGCGAACGTTAACACCCCGGCATTCCAGACGATTCCGACAGACCAAGCGGGTCTGCAAAATATCCGCTTCACCTATTCTGGTTCGACCGCCTACGCGGTCAATTCCACCACGAATGCTAACCCCACGATATTGCCGGCAACGGTCGACAATCTGGGTACCTTCACCGTCGTCTCGCCGTTCGGACCCGGCCTGGTAGCCACGCAATATGACGGCCAAGCCCGTAAGGGTACGACCGACAGTATAACAGGGAACGTCGGCTTTACGTTTGGACCCGCGCTTGCCGTGCCGGAGCCCGCAAGCCTCACGCTGCTTGGGTTAGGTCTTTTGGGTGGCGGAGTGGCACGGCGCATGCGGCGGCGGGTGTCCTGCTAACCTAAGTCGGAAAAGCACACACCAAAAAATGTCGCACCCGTCCAATCGGATGGGTATGACTAACGGGGCCTTCTACGCTCCGTGACTTCGCGGCGTTTGGGCTTATCTAAGCTCAAATGCCGTCGGAGTGCCCCATGCGCTGGCTTATTGTGTTCTGCCTTGTCACTGCGCCCGCCCTGGCGCAGATCGCCCCGCTTGGCCCGCCAGGCATGGCGGCGGCGCGGTTCCCGGTGCCGTTGCGGCCGGTGGCGTCTATCATCTCGGACCGGTGGTCGAATGAGGATCAGCGGGAGCGGGCGGGGGAGGCGCAGCGGGTGTTAGACTTTTTGCATGTGGCACCCGGCATGACCGTGGCGGATATCGGGGCCGGGTCTGGTTACTATGTGCCGCGACTAGCCGCGCGGGTGGGGCCGTCGGGGCGGGTTCTGGCGCAGGACGTGGTGCCGTCCTACCTCGATGCGCTAGCCCAGCGGGTGCAACAGGAGGGGCTGTCCAACGTGCAGCTTGGCATGGGGGATGCGCATGACCCGCGGCTGCCGGCACAATCCGTCGATGTGGCGATCCTGATCCACATGTATCACGAGGTCGGGCAGCCATTCGGCCTGCTGGCAAATCTGGTGCCCGCGCTGCGGCCTGATGCGGTGGTCGGCATCGTGGATACCACCCGGCAGACCCAGTATCACGGCACGCCCCCCGCGTTGCTGGATTGCGAGTTGGCGGCAGTGGGGTATCGCCGTATCGGGACGCTGCCGATGGAGAACGGGACCGAGTATTTGGCCGTGTTCACACCGCCATCCCAGGCGCCGGCGCCTGAGGCGATCGTGCCATGCCGGCCGTAAGCCTGGGCTTCGGCAACCGGACCGTGGGCCTGCATCTGCTGCGCGGGCTGGCCGGGGCAGTGGCACTTGCCACGGCGCTGTGGGCCGGGTCGATCTGGCTGGCGCTGTTGCTTGTGCCCGCGACGCTGTGGGCCTGGAAGGGCTGCCCGACCTGCTGGACGATCGGGCTGATTGAGACCCTAGCCCGCCGTTAGGCGACCATCGCCGCCCGCGCCGCGGTCGCGCGATGCCTGCCCGTGCTGGAGTCTTCGTCAAACAGCTCTGCCAGCTTTTTCATGACCGTGCCGCCCAGCTCTTCTGCATCCACGATCGTCACTGCCCGGCGGTAGTAGCGTGTCACGTCGTGGCCGATGCCGATGGCGATCAGCTCTACCTGGTTACGCGCTTCGATCTCGCGGATCACTTCGCGCAAATGCTTTTCCAGATAGTTGCCCGGATTGACCGAAAGCGTGCTGTCGTCGACCGGCGCGCCGTCGCTGATCACCATCAGGATGCGCCGGTGCTCCGGCCGGCTAATCAGACGGCGATAGGCCCAGAGCAGCGCTTCGCCATCGATATTCTCCTTCAGCAAACCCTCGCGCAGCATCAGGCCAAGGTTTTTGCGCGCCCGGCGCCACGGCGCATCGGCGGATTTATAGATGATGTGCCGCAAATCGTTGAGCCGCCCGGGATTGCGCGGCTTGCCATCCTGCACCCATCGTTCCCGGGCCTGCCCACCCTTCCAGGCGCGAGTTGTAAAGCCCAGCACCTCGACCTTGACCGCACACCGCTCCAGCGTGCGGGCCAGAATGTCACCGCACATGGCCGCCACCGTGATGGGCCGGCCGCGCATGGAGCCGGAGTTGTCGATCAGCAAGGTCACGACCGTGTCGCGGAAATCTGTCTCGCGCTCCCGCTTGTACGACAGGCTAAGCAGGGGATTGACGATCACCCGCGCGAGCCGCCCGGCGTCCAGCATGCCCTCGTCCAGGTCGAACTCCCACGCGCGGGTCTGCTGTGCCATCAGCCGCCGCTGCAGCCGGTTTGCCAGCTTCGACACCACACCCTGCAAGTGCTGCAGCTGTTGATCAAGCTGCTGGCGGAGCCGTGCCAATTCTTCCGGGTCGCACAGATCTTCGGCCGAAATCTCCTCGTCGCTCAGGCGGGTATAGGCGCGGTACTGGGCGTGGTCGTCGCCGGATGCGGGTTCGCGGTTTTTCTGCGGGCCGCCGGGTCGGTCGTCGCCTTCGCTGGCGGCGGTGTCGTCGTCCTGCTCGGCGTCGCCCTCGTCTTGCGCGCCGTCATCCTGCATTTCTTCGGGCTGCGCGCCCATGGTGCTTTCGGCTTCGGACTGGTTCTCGCCTGCCTGCTGTTCCTGGTTGTCCTGCGCGCCGGACTGCTCGCCCGTGTCGTCGCTTTCGTCGTTTTGGTCTTCGGGCTCGGCTTCGACCTCGGCTTCCGCCAGGTCCAGGGCCGCCAGCAGCTTGCGGGCGGCGCGGGTGAACCGGGTCTGATCAGTCTGCGCCGCCGCCATCTCGGCTAGAGCCTGCTCCGCCTCGTCACCCAGCGTGCCGCGCCAGCTATCGAGAATGCGCGACGCGACATCGGGTGACGGCTGGCCAGACATGCGTTCGCGCGCCAGCAACGACAGTGCGGCGGGTAACGGCAGCTGTTCCTTGCGGGTCATGCGGTCGAAGCCCTCGGCCTCGCACTCATCGCTTAGCCGCGCGCGTAGGTTAGCGGCAACGCCGGCCATGTGCTGCGCGCCCACAACCTCGACCCGCGCCTGTTCCAGCGCGTCGTACACGTCCTTCGCTTCGCGCCGGCCGGGGCTGCGCGCGGCGTGGACGGCGTCGTCATGATAGCGCAGGCGCAGGGCCACACTATCGGCGGTCCCGCGTAGCCTCGCACGTTCGGCCGGGGGTAGCGCCCGGGTGGGCAGCGGTAGCCGGGCACGCTTGCCTACAACGCCGGACGGTCCGGGTTGAAATGCGACCTGCACCTCTGGCGTATGCGCCATTGCCCGCAGCGTGCCGGCTGTCGCGCGCTTGAACTCCTCGGCGCGCGTATTGTCTTTCCCGCCAGCGCCGCTCACGGCTTAGATGCCCTTACGCACGCCCGGGCCGAGCGGTAGATCTTCGTTGAAGCAGCGCTGGTAGTATTCGGCAACGGTCGACCGTTCCGTCTCGTCACACTTGTTCAGGAACGTGAGGCGGAATGCGCAGCCCACGTCGCCGAAGATGCGCGCGTTTTCGCTCCAGGTGATGACCGTTCGGGGCGACATCACCGTGCTGATGTCCCCGTTAATGAACCCGGCGCGGGTCAAATCTGCCAGCGCCACCATGCTCTCAATTTGCTTTTTAGCAGCCTTGTTATCGGCATCTACGCCCATCTTGGCCATGACGATCGCCGTCTCCTGCGCATGGGGCAGGTAGTTGAGCGTGGCGACGACGTTCCAGCGATCCATCTGGCCTTGGTTGATCTGCTGCGTGCCATGATAGAGGCCGGTGGTATCACCGAGCCCGACTGTGTTGGCTGTGGCGAACAGGCGAAAGCTCGGATGCGGGCGGATGACGCGGTTCTGGTCGAGCAACGTCAGCCGGCCTTCCACCTCCAGCACGCGCTGGATGACAAACATGACATCGGGACGGCCGGCGTCATATTCGTCAAACACCAGGGCGCAC
>JANONC010000144.1:0-2545 GCA_031420655.1 Rhodospirillales bacterium
GCCACCCAGCGCAACGGCTTCGACACGGTCCGCTCGCTGCTCCCGTATCTGTGGCCCCGCGGCGACCGGGGTGCGCATGTGCGGGTGGTCGCGGCCGTCATATTCCTGGTGCTGTCCAAAATCGCGACGGTGTACATCCCGATCGTCTATTCGCAGGCCGTCGACGCGCTGGCACCGAAGGACAACGTGCTGGTCATCCCGATGGCGCTGATCCTAGCCTACGCGGCATTACGGGTTGCGTCGGCCGGGTTTGGTGAGCTGCGCGACGCTGTGTTTGCATCCGTCCAGCAGGCGACAGTGCGCAAGGTCGCGCTGCAGACGTTCAAGCACCTGCATCGCCTGTCGCTCCGCTTCCACCTGGACCGGCAAACGGGCGGGCTTTCCCGCTCGATCGAACGCGGCACCGGCGGGATCGAGAGCGTGTTGCGGCTGGCGGTGTTTAACATCGTGCCAACCTTGCTGGAGGTGCTTCTGGTCACCGCCATCCTTTGGCGCTTGTTTGACTGGCGTTTTGCGGCCGTCACCTTCCTGGCGGTGGGCACCTACATCACGTTCACGTTCATTTTCACCAACTGGCGCGTGCGGTTCCGGCGCGCCATGAACGATACGGATACGGATGCGCAAACGAAGGCCGTCGATAGCCTGCTGAACTTCGAAACCGTCAAGTATTTCGGCAATGAAGCGCATGAGGCCGCACGGTTCGACAAAGCGCGTGCGCGCTACGAGCAGGCTGCTGTGAAGTCGCAAGTTACCCTCAACATGTTGAACTTGGGCCAGGCTTTCATCATCGCTGGCGGCCTGGGGTTGGTCATGCTGATGGCAGCGTGGGGTGTGCAATCCAAAACCATGACGGTTGGCCAATTCGTTCTGGTCAACACCTACCTGATGCAGCTGTACCAGCCGCTCAACTTTTTGGGTTTCGTGTATCGCGAGATCAAGCAGGGCTTGGTTGATATGGAGCAGATGTTCCGCCTGCTAAACGTAAACCAGGAAGTAGCCGACCGCCCTGGTGCCCGCGTGCTGCCGCCGAAGCTGGGCGCGGGCCAGGCTGGTTCGGTCGCGTTCAACGACGTCGTGTTTGGCTATAATCCCAACCGGACCATTCTGCGTGGTGTGAGCTTCGAGGTGCCGGCCGGGTCTAAACTTGCGATCGTGGGGCCGACCGGCGCGGGCAAGAGCACCATCAGCCGGCTGCTTTTCCGGTTCTATGACGTGACGGAAGGTTCCGTCACGATCGACGGCACCGACCTGCGCGACCTGACCCAATCGAGCCTGCGCGCGGCCATCGGCGTCGTGCCGCAGGATACGGTGCTGTTCAACGACACCATTGCCTACAATATAGCGTACGGCCGGCCGGGTGCCAGCCAGGACGAAGTTGAACAGGCCGCGCGCCTCGCCCAAGTGCACGACTTTGTCCAGCGCCTGCCGGAGGGGTACGCGACTCGGGTGGGTGAGCGTGGGCTGAAGCTATCTGGCGGCGAAAAGCAGCGCGTCGCCATTGCGCGCACGATCCTGAAGGACCCGCGCATCCTGATCTTGGACGAGGCGACTAGCGCGCTCGATAGCCGGACGGAGCGAGAGATCGAGGCAGCTTTGCGCACGGTGTCGGCCAACCGCACGACGGTCGTGATTGCCCATCGGCTGTCGACGGTGGTCGATGCGGATGAGATCATCGTACTGAATGACGGGCTGGTGGCGGAGCGCGGCACCCACGTGGCGTTGCTGGCACAGCATGGGCTTTATGCCCGTATGTGGGCGCTGCAGGCGGAGCAGCAGGCCGTCGATCCCCATTCGGACGAACCGGCTTTGCCTGACCCGGCAATTTTATCATCGGCCGGGCCGGTGCAAGCGGCGACGGTCGCGGCGGAAGCGGTACTGACATGAGGAATAGCATATGAGTGATCCGAGCCCACCCCCAGCCGACCTCAGTCACGCCGGCGCTGTGGTGGACAAGGCGATCGAGTACATGGCTGGGCAGAACTTGCCGCCGATGGCCATCGCCTCGGCGCTGCTTGGGGGAGCCGTTGGCCTGCTCGCGCGGACGATGGGCGACGACGCCATCGTGTCCGTGTTGCAAAACGCCATCGGCAGCGTGCGCTCCGGTGAAGTGCGGGCGGCCTATGGCGGGCCAGAGGGGCCGTCTGGCCGGGGCTGACGGTCTGGGGCATGGTGCAGCACTAACCGGTTGAAGGTGGCTGCGATGCGGGCATGGTTGATCGTTCTGTTGCTGCTGCCGTTGATTGCCCACGCTCAACCCACGCTGGCGCCCGGCACCAAGCCTCCGCCGCCCGACCGCACAACGCAGCAGCAAGTCGATCTGGCCGACCATAGCCTAGCGTTTCGCGCCATCGTCAGCACGCATCGCTTTACGGCCGGCACGGTCGCAGAGGCCGATGTCGTCACAACCGCCTTCGTGCTGGACGGCATCGCGGGTGGCCCGCGGCCCGTGACGTTCGTCGTCAATGGCGGGCCCGGGTCGGCTTCGGCCTGGCTCGACCTGCTGGCGCTCGGTCCCTGGCGCGTCCGCCTGCCGCAGGATGGCGTG
>JANONC010000145.1:0-2583 GCA_031420655.1 Rhodospirillales bacterium
GGAAGTCGAGCGGCTGATCGGCCTGCTGGCGCGCCTGCCGGGCCTGGGCCCGCGTAGTGCCCGGCGGGCGGCGCTGCGCATGTTGCAGCAGCCCGAAGCACGCATGCTGCCGCTGGCCGCCGCCCTGGCCGACGCCGCCCGTGCGGTCAGGCCGTGCCGCATCTGCGGCAACCTTGATAGCCGCGACCCCTGCAGCGTCTGTTCCGACCCGGCGCGCGACCGCACGCTGATTTGCGTGACCGAGGGTGTGGGCGATGTGTGGGCGCTGGAGCGGGCCAGCATCTACCGCGGCCTGTATCACGTGCTGGGCGGCACGCTGTCGGCACTGGGCGGCACCGGGCCGGACGACCTGGCGGTGCCCGGGCTGCTGGCGCGCGTGGAGCAGGGCGGTTTAGCCGAGGTAATTTTAGCACTAGGTGCGACCGTCGACGGGGCCACGACGGCGCATTGGCTAACAGACCGGCTGCACCGGGTCGCCCCCGGCCTGGCCGTGACCCGCGTGGGCCAAGGGGTCCCGATCGGCGGAGCGCTAGACGTGCTGGACGACGGCACCTTGGCCGCCGCATTGCGGGGGCGGCGCGCATAAACGTCAGCCTAGACCGGCACGTTCCGGTCCGGTTTATTGCGGTCAGGTCCAAAACGGTGATGAATATGCCCACCCAAGCAGAGCCGGATGCGAGCACCACTCACCTCCCAGTACTGGACGGCTTGCGCGGCTTGGCTATCCTGCTCGTAACGGCGGGCAGCGTGGCTGTCAGCATGTTCACCTATCGCTAGATTGAACAGCCGCCCCGGCGCTGGATGGCTGCACGCTTAAGGGCGCGGCAGCATGCGCGCCAAGACGCCGTCGTGCCACAAATAGCGGTGCACTAAAGCCGCCCCGGCGTGCAGGCCAGCGAGGGCCAAGATGAGCGTGGCCGCCGTCCCGTGCCAGTTTTGCACCATCTCCCGGAGCGCTTTGTCCGCCGGGTCATAGGCCGGGATGGTGAAGACGTTGAAAATACTGTCGCCGCGTACCCAGACGTTGAACACGCCCAATGCCAGCGTGACGGCGATCAGCGCGTACAGGCCCCAATGCGTCGCCTTTGCCACCACATGCAACGCGCCGCGGTCGGCCGCCGGCAACCGCCGCCCGCCTGTCGCGCGCCACAGCACCCGCAGGGCGAAGATAGCCAGCAACGTCAACCCTAGCGTGATGTGAACCGACCGCGCATCGACCCGCAGCGGCCCGCGCGGAAACCAGTCGATGATCTGCGCCCCCAGCCACTGCGAGAGCACGAGCCCGGCCGTGAGCCAATGCAGCCAGATGGTGCGCGTGTCGTAGCGCGGCGCGGCGGTCACGGGCTGCATTTCAACTGCTCCCCGCGCTGATGGGAGGGGTATCCCTGTACTTCCAGTGAAGCCAGGCAATGGTCAGCAACCCCATAACCGTGATTGCAACGGCAATGACGGTCGCGGTCGACGAATCGTCGATCAAGAACGGTAGCGTATGGCCAATACCGCCCGCGATGATCATCAGCCCGCATACCAGCCCGCGCAGATACGGGGTTCCCCGGCCGGACAAGCGCCCGTCCTCGGCCAGCGCCTCCGCAAAGCCCATACTGTTCCCGGCCCCGATGCAGGCCGCGATGCCGGCCAGGCCGGGCTGTACGACCTGCGGGATGAACCGCTTGTGCGCATCCTCGTCTTCCGCCGACCGGGCTTCACCCGGCAGGCGCTTGTCGACGATCGTCGTCGCCGTTTCGGCATGGCCGGCCACGGCCACGGCCAAGTCACCCAGCAACTTGCGAATGGACGCGTCGCTCGTCCGGCCTGCGGCCTCGGAATATAACCGGCTGGCGTCTGCCTCCATCTGGTAGGCCTGCCGGCGCACCGCGTCGATACCCAGCGGCTGCATCTGCCACGCCGGGCGGCGGGTAACAGCGCCGCGCCCGTCCTGACGCCGCACCAGCGGGATGTGGTCGCCGAATTTGTTGACGTAACTGTCGATCAGCACGCGGCGAGGGTCGATCTCCTCCGCCGCCATGTCGGTAAACACCCTGGCCCTGTCCGGATATTCGTCACGCAGGCTCTCGGCGAAGTCGGCGTAAATGCGGCCGTCCTCCCCCTCACCGCTGATGGCAAGCGCCAAGATTTCCTTTTCATCGAGCTCGGAAATATTTAGCATCAGCAACTCCTGGTCGATCGGGCGCGGAACGGTCAAGCCAATTAAGTAACGATGTGAGTGGTTCGCAGTTGCAGCATGTTCAACCGTTCTCCATCCGGTACAGCGGTACCTTGCGCCACCAGATAAGCTTGCCAAGCCCAGCGGCGAGCATGAATGCCGCCTCGATCCCGCGTCCGCGTGCCAGTGCCGGGCCACCGCGGGCGAGGCCGAGCGCCGCCTGCGCCGCGCCGCGCACCATGATACCGGCCGCACGCCTGCCGGGTATGTCGCTGTGGCGCACGCTCGCGGCCGTGTACACCTGCGCACCGCTGAACGCTCGCAGCACCTGGTAGCGCCAGGCTGTACGGCTAGCCGGGATCGTCTCCCGCACGCCACCGCCGGCACACCACACGAACCGGCACTGGCGCCGCTCCAGC
>JANONC010000146.1:0-18636 GCA_031420655.1 Rhodospirillales bacterium
CTATCCGCAGAACTGCCTGCCGCCAACACAACGCGCTTGGCCGATGAGATGGGCGACATCCTGTTTGTGGCCGCCAACCTGGCCCGCAAGCTGGGCCTCGACCCGGAAGCCTGCCTGCGCCAAGCCAGCGTCAAATTCACCGGGCGGTTTGAAGGGGTCGAAGCTGCTCTAGCCGTCGAGGGCCTCACGCCGGGCGACGCGACGCTGGAGCAGATGGAGCAGCATTGGACGGCGGTGAAACGGACGGAGCCGTAGTACCAAGGCGCAAACCTGCCTTCACCCCCACCCATCCGCGCGTGCGGCGCGCGACTATGTAAGCAGCAGAGGCTTACCGCACAGGACAGACGAACAGTGGCCAAACCGATCCACTTTGGTCGGATTGAACTCCTAGAGCACTTACCGACCAGGCTAATTCGCCTGGGCGGCAGTAGTGCTCGCCAATTCTCAAGACCTAGAGCTCAATCCAACCCACTTTGGTCGGATTGGACTCTAGGTCGCAGGCTTGTCTTGATCCTGCCGCTCGAACCGGGCCCGGTCGCTTGGCAGCAGCCGGACTTGCACCGTTACCCCGTCCTCGGTGTCGGAGCGGTCCAGCACCTCGCCATGCTCGTACAGCCACGCGATACGCGCGCCGTCGGTGCCGGGTAGGACGTAGGTGACGTGTTCCATGCCTGCCGAAATCCGGCTGTCGATGGCGGCTAATAGCGCCGGCAGGCCTTCGCCCGTCAGCGCGGATACAGTCACGCAGTCCACCCGCGCCGGCACATTTTCGATGCCTCCTAGCAAATCCGCCTTGTTAAGCACTTCAATCGTGCGCAACGGCCAGGCCTCGTCCAGCGCGCCGTCTTTCACCATGCCATTCAGCACCGCGACCACGTCCGCCCGCTGCGCTACGGTATCCGGGTGGGCCGCGTCTCGTACATGCAGGATGACATCGGCTTCCGACACCTCTTCCAGTGTCGCGCGAAACGCCTCCACCAGTTCCGTCGGCAGATCGCTGATGAAGCCGACAGTGTCCGACAGGATCGCCCGCCGCCCCGATGGCAGACGTAGGCCGCGCATGGTCGGGTCGAGCGTGGCAAAGAGCTGATCTTCCGCGTGCACGAGCGCACCGGTCAGCGCATTGAACAGCGTGGACTTGCCCGCGTTCGTATAGCCGACCAGCGCCACAACGGGGTGTGGCACGCGGGCGCGGGCGCTACGGTGCAGGCCGCGGGTCCGGCGCACCTGCTCCAGATCCTGCTTCACGCGCACGATACGGTCGCCGATCAACCGGCGGTCCGCCTCGATCTGCGTCTCACCAGGGCCACCCAGGAAGCCAAAGCCGCCGCGCTGGCGTTCCAAGTGGGTCCAGGAGCGGACGAGACGGCTGCGCTGATACTGCAAATGCGCAAGCTCGACCTGCATCGCGCCCTCTTTGGTACGCGCACGCTCGCCGAAAATGTCCAGGATCAGGCCGGTGCGGTCGATGACCTTGCAACCCCAGGCACGTTCCAGGTTGCGCTGTTGCACGGGGCTGAGTTGGCTGTCGACTACGGCGACATCGACGTGCCCGGCCGTCAGGTTCTCACCCACATTGGCCACCTGCCCTTCGCCCAGCAACGTCGACGACCGCCGGGTGCGGAGCGGTAGGATGACGGTGTGGACCACCACCAGCCCGATGGACGCCGCGAGGCCTACCGCTTCGGCCAGCTGCGCCTCGGCCGCGCGCGACACCTCACCCGTGCGGGGCTTCTCCCACGGTAGGATTACGGCTGCGCGCGTGGCAGCCGGAGCCGTATCACTCCGCTTGATGGCCAGTGTCTGCCTCCTGCGCCGGGGCATTCGCGTCCGCCTTGGTTGCGTCGAACAACATGATGGGGGCACCCGGCATGACGGTGCTGATGGCGTGCTTATAGACCAGCTGCGTATGTCCATCGCGCCGCAGTAGGACCGAGAAGTTGTCAAACCACGTGATAATTCCCTGCAACTTAACGCCATTCACAAGAAATACCGTTACGGGAGTTTTTGATTTGCGCACATGGTTCAGGAACACGTCCTGGACGTTCTGCGACTTATCTTGGGCCACGTTTGTGTCCTTGTCGTTGTCCGTGGGCCAACGGTATGACGCCACGGAGTGATTGGCTCCACATTATGCCCGGCCCAACCCACAACGCAACGCCACGCGGACACCGAGCGCCACCAAAACTGGCTGTGCAATGGTTTGAACCTCAACGCAATCGGGATTATCCGGTTGCTGCCGCATTGGGGAAAGATACCGATGCAACGAGGAACGAGCGATGTATCAGCGGATTTGATGGTCCAGTTCCTGACCTGGGTGGCCCGCCCGCCACGCACCTCTGACGACACGATGGAGGCTTGGCGGATAATCTGCCCAAGCATTTCCAGTTGGGAAGATGCGCTGCTCGGCGGCCTGATTGCTCTGGAAGATGGGAAGCAGACCGGCCAGGCGTCGGTCGCCGTCGTTCTCACCCAGCCTGGGTCGGACCGGCTGCGGGAAAGCGGCCTCGTCAGCCTGGGTTAGACGCGAAGCACCCTTAAGCGGCGGCAACATGCCGGGCAAAGGCGTCGAACAACGACCGCGTGACGGGTCCTGGCACACCGTCCCCAACCGGCGCGCCATCCACCTTCAGCACGGGTTTGACGAAGCTGGTGGCACTGGTCAGGAACACCTCCCGCGCTTCGAGCAACTCCTGTTTGCTGAACGCCCGTTCTTCTGCGCGCAGCCCGGCGTCGTTCAGCAGACCCAGCACCGCGTCACGGGTGCAGCCAGGTAGGATGCCGTGGTCCAAGTGCCGGGTGCGCAATGCGCCCGCCGCGTCCACGATCCATACGGTCGCCGACGCCCCTTCCGTCACCATGCCGGTCGCGTCGATCATCGCGCACTCCCCGGCCCCGGCGGTGCGCGCCGCCTGCTTGGCCAGCACATTAGCCAGCAGGTTCACCGACTTGATGTCGCAGCGCGCCCAGCGTTCATCAGGACCGGTGATGATGGCCGTCGTCCAGCGCTCGATTGATGTAGGGTAGGCCGGCAGGCGTTTTGCTGTCACAACGAGCGCGGGCGGAACAGGCTTTGCGGGGAACCAATGCTCACGCCGGGCCACGCCGCGGGTCACTTGCATGTAGACCAGCCCGTGCGCGATCCGGTTGCGCGCCACGACCTCATGCAGCACCCGCAGCAGCGCGGCGCGCGCCATCGGCATCTGGATTTGCAGCGCGCAGACAGAACGTTCGAGTCGGCTCAGGTGCCGGTCCTCGTCCACAAACCGCCCGGCGGATACGTGCAGCACTTCGTACACGCCATCGCCAAACTGATAGCCACGATCCTCCACGTTCACCGCCGCGTCGCGCTGCGGTACATACTGGCCGTTGACGTAGGCGATGCGACTCATTTCCCTGCCCTCATACGCTGGCCCTATCTTCGGAATTGACTCCCAGCTGCTTTAGCTTGCGGTGCAGCGCACTGCGCTCCATGCCAACAAATTGCGCTGTCCGGCTGATGTTACCGCCAAACCGCATCAGCTGCGCCTGCAGGTACTGCGTCTCGAACAAATCCCGTGCGTCACGTAGCGGCAGGCTCATGAGATCTGCGGACGGGTCGCAGTTCAACAGTGCCGGCGCACCTTGGCTCACCTCGGCGGGCAGCATTTCCGCCCGGATCGGGTCACCGGCCCCACCGGGCGCCATGATGAGCAGCCAGTCCATAAGGTTGCGTAGCTGCCTCACGTTGCCAGGCCAATCATAAGCTTGCAGTGCCGTCAGCGCGTCCGTCGACAGCTCCCGCCCCGGAATGCCGGAGCTTTCGGCGCTGCGTTCGAGGAAATGCCGGGCAAGGTTCGGTACATCCTCCCGCCGTTCCTTCAGCGAAGGCATTTTAATCGGTACGACGGCCAGCCGGTAGTACAGATCCTCGCGGAACCGCCCGCCCGCAATCTCGGCTTGTAGATCGCGATTGGTGGTCGCCAGTACGCGCACGTCGACCTTGACCCGGGTGGAGCCGCCGATGCGCTCGAACGTCTGGTCCTGCAGAGCCCGGACGATCTTACCCTGTGTTTCGAGCGGCATGTCCGATACTTCGTCCAGCAGCAGCGTACCGCCATGGGCGCGTTCCAGCACCCCGGCGCGGCGCGGCTGCACATGCGTATCCGGCCCAGCCTCGACCCCGAACAGCTCTTCCTCGAACCGCGCCGGGTTAAGGGTCGCACAATTTAGCGCCACGAACGGCCCGTCCGCCCGGCGAGAGCGGGCGTGGACCATCCGCGCCGCAACTTCCTTACCCGACCCGGCCGGCCCGTGGATCAACACGCGCGACCCGGTCGGGGCCACACGCTCAATGCCCGCGCGCAGGCCGTTGATGGCTGGGCTCGTGCCCGTGAGCTCACTCTCGAAGCCCGCACGCATGCGCAGCTCGGCATTTTCCCGCGCCAGCCGTGATGCCTCAAGTGCGCGGCGGATGATTAGCAGCAGTCGGTCGGATTTGAACGGCTTTTCAATAAAGTCGTAGGCACCGAATTGGATGGCACTCACCGCCGTTTCGATCGTGCCGTGGCCCGAAATCATCACGACCGGCACATGCGGCTCTTCCACATGCAGCGTCTGCAAGATGCCGAGCCCGTCCAGTTTCGATCCCTGTAGCCATACGTCGAGGATCACCAGCGAGGGCCGGCGCAGGCGAAAGGCCGCGATCGCCGCGTCGCTATCTGCCGCTTGCCGCACGCCATAGCCCTCGTCCTCCAGAATGCCTTCGATCAGCATCCGGATGTCCGGCTCGTCATCGACGATGAGGATTTCTTGCGCCATCAGGCCCCTGTGTGTTCGGCCGTCGCCGTCATGGTTTCCACCACCAGCGCCGGCATCGAGAGAGTCACCATAGCGCCAACCCCGTCCGGGTTGTCGTCCAGCCCCAGGCTGCCACCATGGTCTTCCATGATCTTCTTGACGATAGCCAATCCCAATCCCGTGCCCTTCGGCTTGTGGGTCACATACGGCTCGGCCAGCCGCTCGCGGTCCTGCTGCGGCAGGCCGATCCCGTCATCCTGCACCGTAATCACGACGGTACCATCTGCCGTATGGACCCCGACCCGGATATGCCCGGCCGGTTCACCGGGCACACGCGGCCGCATGTTGACCGAGTCGGCCGCATTCTGCAGCAGGTTCGTTAGTGCCTGCCCCAGCAGCCTGCGGTCGCACAGCGCCATCGGGCCGCGGTCGGGGATATCGGTCACCCACTGGATTTCGGGCCGGGCGCTGCGCTGCAGGATCAACGCCTCGCGCGCCACACGGCCCACATCCGCGGGTCGCAGCACCGGCTGCGGCATGCGGGCGAACGCCGAGAACTCATCGACCATTCGCCCGATATCGCCCACATGGCGCACGATCGTATCGGCGCATTGGGCGAACGTTTCCGGGTCGGACGTGATTTCCTTCGTAAACCGCCGCTTCAGCCGTTCGGCCGAAAGCTGGATGGGGGTCAGCGGGTTCTTGATTTCATGCGCGATACGCCGGGCAACGTCGGACCAGGCGGCCTTGCGCTGCGCAGATTGCAGCTCCGTGATGTCGTCGAACGTTACGACGTAGCCGCCGGGCTTACCGCCGCGCAGGTCGGTGCCGATGCGCAGCAGCAGCGTCCGGCGGCGCGACACCGGGCCCAGCTGCACCTCTGCCGTGGCTGGTTTTTCCGGCGCCTGCGCCACTTCGGTCAGCAGCGGCGCGAACTCCGGCACGACCTGGCTGAGCTTAAGCCCGATTGCAGCCATCAAGTCCATGCCGACCAGCTCGCTCGCGGCACGGTTCGGCAACTCGACATTACCGGCCGCATCCAGGCCGATCACGCCGGCCGACACGCCGGCCAGCACGGTTTCGGTAAAGCGTCGCCGCTCGTCGATCTGGGCATAGGCGTCCATCAGCTCCGTCCGTTGCGCGCCCAGCTGACCCGTCATGCGATTAAAGGCACGCGACAGGCCGGCCACCTCATCATCGCTCTGGATTTCCGGCACCCGCACCGTAAGGTCACCGATGCGGACCCGTTCGGCCGCCTGTATCAACCGGCCCACGGGACGCGCGATCTGGTTGGCCAGCACGAGTCCGATCAGCACCGCGGCCGACAGCACCAGCAACGCCAGCAGCGCAAAAATCAGCACGAAGGTGATCTGCAGCCCAGAGCGGTTCTCATCCAGGCGCTGGTACTCGGCCACCGCCGCCTCCGTCCGGGCCATGTGCTCCAGGATGCTCGGATCGACTTCTCGCCCAATCAGCAGCATGCGGTTGGACCGGGTTCCCAGCCGCACCAGCGCTTGCACCCGCTGGCTGTTTGGGCTGCCGAGTACAGCGACCTCGCCGCCGCGCGCCAGCTCCGTCGCCTCGAACGGTGGCAGTTCCACATCCGTGCCGGCGACGGCGCTAAATCCCGCTTCCAGCACACCCGTGGCGCTGTCGAACACGACCGCTTCCGTCAACCCGCGCAGCAGCGTCTGGGTCTGCAACTCCTGGCTGAACCCCAGCCGGTCCAGCAGCCGGTCGGCTTGGCTGAGTGAGTACGCCATCGCCAGCGCATCGGTGCGGATGGTGTTGCGGTGCTCCTCCAAATAGCCGCGCGAGGCCTCCAACCCTTCCGTCAGCGCTGTGCGCACCCGGTCGTTGAACCAGCCCTGAATGCCGAGATTGAAGAACGCCGTAGCAAACACCGCCACGACAATAGTCGGCGTCACGGCCACACCGCTGAATAGCATCACGAGCCGCACATGCAGGCGCGATCCGGCCAAGCCGCGCCGCCGCTCCATCCATACACGCGTGAGGCGGCCGGCCAGCACTGCACCCAGCAGCAAAAGCACGACCAAATTGGCCAGCACCAGCCCGAACAGCAGGTTGGGCTGCAACGACAGCGACGCGCCACCCGACAGCAACACAAACGTGCCCATCGCCAATGCCAGCGCACTGGCCGCCAGAACCAGCATCGCGATCTTACCCGCCAGCAGGTCCAGCACCCGCCGCGGGAAGGAGCGCGGGGCTGCTGTCATCCGATGCCGCGGATCACGGGGATTTCTAAGTCGCGGATTTTCTTACGCAACGTGTTGCGGTTCAATCCCAGCATGGCCGCCGCCTTGATCTGGTTCCCGCGCGTCGCCGACAGCGTCATCATGATCAGCGGGCGCTCCACTTCAGCGATCACCTGGTCATAGATGTCCCGCATCGGTGCGCCATCGCGCGACGCGTCCAGGAACAGCCGGATGTGCCGCTCGACCGCCATCGCCAGCGGCTCGGTCGCGCCACCGCTGGCCGGCACGTGCGCGTCCAGGCCCGTTTCGGCCAGCTCGGCTGCAATCACTTCTTCCGTGATCGTCTCCTGCGGATACAGTGCCGCTAGCCGGCGCATGAGATTTTCAAGCTCGCGCACATTGCCGGGCCAGCGATGCTGACGCAAACGCTCGATGGCCGAGGCGTCGAGCGTCTTGGCCGACAGTCCGCTTTCGCGCGCACGGTCCAGAAAATGCCGGGCGAGAACGACGATGTCCTCCGTCCGTTCCCGCAAGGGCGGCAGCCGGATCGGGACGACGTTGAGGCGATAGAACAGATCTTCCCGGAACTGCCCGGCGCGGATGGCTTGCCGCAGGTCGCGGTGCGTGGCGGCCACGATGCGGACGTTGGCGCGGATGGGCGCGCGGCCGCCGACAGTCGTGAACTCACCTTCCTGCAACACGCGCAGCAGCCGGGTTTGAGCCTCGGCCGGCATATCGCCGATTTCATCCAGGAACAGCGTACCGCCCGCTGCCTGCTCGAACCGCCCTTGTGCCCGGTTCAGCGCACCCGTGAACGCGCCGCGTTCGTGGCCGAATAGCTCGCTCTCGATCAACTCACGCGGGATGGCGGCCATGTTGATGGCGACGAACGGGCCACTGCGGCGGCGGCCGTAATCGTGCAGCGCACGGGCCACCAGTTCCTTGCCGGTGCCGCTTTCGCCGTTAACCATGACGGTCAGGTCCGTCGTGGTCAGGCGCGCGATGGAGCGGTAGATTTCCTGCATCGCGACCGAACGGCCCAGCAACGGCAGGCGCTCCTCGGTATCCCGCGGCTCGGGCGGCGGCAGGTCTGCGGCAGGCACAGACACTTCTAGTGCGCGGCCAACGACGGCCAGTAACTCTTTCAAATCAAATGGCTTAGGCAGGTATTCAAAGGCACCGCGCTGGGCTGCCTTTACGGCCGTCATCAGGGTCGATTGCGCGGACATGACAACCACCCGCAGCTCCGGCCGCAGCTTTTTGATCCGTGGAATAAGATCCAGGCCGTTTTCGTCCGGCATGATAACGTCGGTGATGACCAGATCGCCCTCACCTTCTTCCACCCAACGCCACAGCGTCGCCGCGTGCCCGGTTGCGCGCACCTGATAACCGGACCGGCCCAGCGCTTGCGTCAGCACAGTCCGGATCGAGCGGTCGTCATCGGCCACTAAGACGGTTGGCGGTGTCATGCGGGCACTTTCACGGCTGGTCCGCCTCGGCTTCGGACAGGACTGGCAGGCATAGACGGAACTCGGTCCGTCCGGGGCGACTGTCGACTTCGATCGAGCCGCCGTGGTCGCCCACGATCTTCGCCACGAGCGCTAGCCCGAGTCCCCGCCCGCTTGGCCGGCTGCTGACGAACGGTTCAAACAGATGCGGCCGGATATCATCAGCAATGCCCGGCCCGTTATCCCGCACCGTCACCACCAGCGGGAGGTGCATGCGATGATCGCTGCCGGGCACAACCAGGCGGACGCCGTGCTGATAGGCCGTTGTAAGCGTGATTTCGCCCAAACCCGCCATTTTCGGATGCGCTTCAATCGCTTCGGCCGCGTTCTTTACCAAATTGAGCAATACCTGCACCAGCTGGTCGCGGTTGGCCCAGGCGGGAGGCAGCGATGGATCGTACAGCTCCACAAACCGGATGGACGACGCAAACCCGGCCTGCGATAAACGGCGCACGTGCTCCAGCACCCGGTGGATGTTCACCGCCCGGCGCTCGATCGGCTTTTCGCTGAACTCCTCCATGCGGTCCACCAGCACGCGGATGCGGTCGGCTTCGTCCTGGATAAGCTGGGTCAGTTCCAAATCGGCAGGCGATGCATTCTGTTCCAGCAACTGCGCCGCGCCGCGGATGCCGGAGAGCGGGTTTTTCACCTCATGCGCCAGCATCGCCGACATGCCCACCACGCTGCGGGCCGCGCCCCGGAACAGCATTTGACGGTCCAGCGCCCGGGCAGCCGAGCTATCCTGCATTGTCAGTACGACGGTGCCTGCATCCTCCATCAACGGTCCCGCCTGCACCGTAATACCGGTCTTGTGCAGGCGTGGGCTTTCGAGCGCCAGATCGTGATCGGAGATCGTCAGGTCCTGGTCGCGTACCTGCTGCAGCAAAGCAAAAAGCGGGTTATCGGCCGGCAGCAACGTGCCGAGCGACATGTGTTCCAGCTGCATGAAAGAGAGGCCGAGGAACTGCTCCGCCGCCTGATTGGCAAACAGGAACCGGTTATCGGCGTCCAGCACGACCGTGGGCGTCGGCAGCGCATTGAGTACGGCCAGCGCGTCGATCGTCGTGGGCTTGGCGGCGAACCGCCCGGCTAGGGCCAGCCGTCCCCTGGCAAGCGCGCCCTTCATACCGCAGCTCCCGTCATGCGGCGAGCGCCAGCTGATCCTGCCGTCGTGCGGCGTCGTCGAAAAATTGGTCGATGAGCGCCATCACCGCCGCCGGGTCCGACAACTGGTTCACAGCCACGCGAAACTCCGCCGAACTATGCAGACCGCGCGAATACCAGGCGATATGTTTACGGGCGAGCCGCATGCCCGCATCCGCCCCAAAATGCTCCAGCATCGATCGGTAATGCTGTAGCATCAGGTTCTTATGGTGCATGAGAGTGGGGTCCGGCACGCGTTCACCGGTGGTCAGGTAGTGCGCGACCTGCGCCAGAAACCAGGGCCGGCCGTAGCAACCGCGCCCGACCATGACGCCGTCGGCGCCTGATTGACGCAGCGCCTCCGCCGCGTCGTCCACCGTTAGAATATCACCATTGGCGATAACGGGCAGTGATGTTGCGGCCTTGACCTGCGCAATGAAACGCCAGTCGGCCTGCCCGGTGTAAAATTGCTGCCGGGTGCGGCCGTGCACCGTCACCATGCAAATGCCCGCCAGCTCCGCCAGGCGCGCCAGGCTCGGCGCGTTCAAATTGGCATGGTCCCAGCCCATGCGCATCTTGAGCGTGACGGGTACGGGCACGGCGTTGACCGTCGCCTCCAGCAGGCGCGCGGCAGCGACCTCATCCCGCATAAGGGCGGAGCCGGCGTTCTGGCCGACCGCCACTTTCTTGACCGGACAGCCGAAGTTGATGTCGATCAGGTTGGCACCCTGGCCGACCGCGATGCGCGCGGCTTCGGCCATGGCGGCCGGGTCACAGCCGGCCAGCTGTACGGCATTCGGGCCATCTTCGGTCACACGCGCCATGCGCAAGGTCGCTTGGTTTTCCCGCACCATGGCCCAGGACGCGATCATCTCCGACACCACCAGCCCGGCGCCCAGCTGTTTGGCCATGCGGCGGAATGGCAGGTCGGTCACGCCGGACATCGGTGCCAAGATCACAGGAACGCCCAGGCGCACCGCGGCCGGGCCGGTGCCAAGCGTTATGGGCTGCAACAGAGGAATGCCTATCATTTGAGCAAACTACGGCAGCGCACCCCGGCGCGCAATCACTTGACGGGGGTGGGACCGGCCGCCATTGCTCCCCGCCATGCGCATCGCCGCCCTTCTTGTCGCCGCCGGAACCGGGTCCCGGTTTGGGGCGGTACAGCCCAAGCAATTCTTCACTATTGGCGGCCGCGCCGTCGTGCGCTGGGCTGCAGAGGCGCTGGCGCCGCATGTGACTCTGCTGCAGCCGGTGGGTGATGCAGACGCGTTGGGCAAAGCTTTGGCGGGCCTGACGTACCTCCCGGTCGTACCCGGCGGAGCGACCCGGCAGGAGAGCGCCCGGCTCGGGCTGGAAGCGCTGGCCGTCCATGAACCAGATGTGGTTCTGATCCACGACGCGGCCCGCCCATACATCCCGCCTGGTACGATCCAGGCCCTGCTATCGGCGCTGGGCCACGCTCCGGGCGCAATCCCAGCGGCAGCCGTCGCCGACACGCTGAAGCGCGGGGCGGAGGGACAAATCACAGCGACCGTCCCACGCGACGGCCTGTTTCGCGCGCAGACACCGCAAGCCTTTCGTTTCGGCACCCTGCTATCGCTGCACCGGACCGCGCCCCCCGGTGCGACCGACGATGCGTCGCTGCTGGAGGCAGCCGGGCTGACAGTGCTGCTCGTACCTGGCGATGAGGACAATATCAAAATGACCCATGCAGAGGACGCGATGCGCCTGGAACGCGTGCTGGTGCCGCAGTGGGTGCCGCGAGTGGGCACGGGCTACGATGTACACGTGCTGGTGCCGGCCCGGCCCCTGATGCTGTGCGGCATACACGTGCCGCACACGCTGGGCCTGGCGGGCCATTCGGACGCCGATGTGGGCATCCACGCGCTGTGCGACGCAATTTATGGCGCTCTGGCCGAGGGCGATATCGGCCGTCACTTCCCACCGTCGGAAGCCATCTGGAAAGACGCCGACAGCGCCCGCTTTCTCCGTCACGCCGCCGGCCGGATTGCCGCCCGCGGTGGCCGCCTGGCCAATGCCGATGTGACGCTGGTGTGCGAGCAGCCCAAGATCACCCCTCACGCGCCAGCAATGATTGCGCGGCTAGCAGACCTACTGGGCGTTGATGCGGGCTGCATTTCGGTAAAGGCCACGACCAGCGAACGACTCGGTTTTACCGGGCGGGGCGAGGGAATTGCGGCGATGGCGGTGGCGACGGTACTGGTGCCGGGATAGGGCTATTCCGCGCCGCGCGACGTCATCCGCCGCTCAGACCCGAGTGGGCGAGCGAGCAGGCCCGACACGGATAAATCGGTGCCTGTTTGCGGACAGCGTAAGCCAAGACCGCGGCTTTGCATCTTGATCGATTGCAGCACATGCCTGTTGGTTTACGCGCATCGGGCAGGCCGGATTCGAACCGACGACCCCTTGTCCCCCAGACAAGTGCGCTACCAGGCTGCGCCACTGCCCGCTTGTGCGGAGGCGACGCAGTAGCAGGCTCGCCGCTATCCGTCCAGCAGCGCGCGCATCGCTTCCAGCTCGGCCAGCGTATGGCGCAGCAGGGCACGGAGGCGTTCGTTTTCGACCAGCGCCGGCTCGGTGGGAACCAGCGGACCGGACGGTAGTTCCAGCCCGGCGCTTACTTGCGCGTCCGACTGCTCGACTTCCGCCGCCTGCCGCTCGGCTTCCGTCGCCGGCGGGATGTCTTCCGACAGCTGGCCACCACCGTCGCGCAACAGGCGTTGCACGCCTTTGATCGTGTAGCCCTGAATATACAGCAAATCCGAGATCCGCTTCAGCAGCGTGATATCATCCGGGCGATAGTACCGCCGCCCACCGCCCCGCTTGAGCGGCTTGATCTGCGCGAATTTCGTTTCCCAAAACCGCAGTACGTGTTGCGGAATATGAAGTTCATCTGCAACTTCGGAGATGGTCCGGAACGCGTTAGGAGCCTTTTTGGCGCGCAAGCGCGGCGCAGCAGGGTCGTCCGGCGGCAGGTCCGGTTCGTTCATTCGCTGTCGATCTCAGGGATGGCGGTGCCGTTCACGTGCGCTTTCAGCACCTGGCTTGGCCGGAATGTCAGCACCCGGCGCGGCAGGATCGCCACTTCAACCCCCGTCTTGGGATTGCGCCCGATCCGCCGCCCTTTTTGCCGTACGGAAAAGGTGCCAAACCCAGTAATCTTAACCGTGTCGCCCGCCTCCAGCGCCGTCGACATACGGTCCAGCACCGTTTTCAGCAGATCCGCCGAATCATTTCGCGACAGGCCGACCTGCGCATAGATCGTTTCGGTTAGTTGCGCCCGGGTCAACGTCGTCATACCTGCCAGGCTATTCAGGGTGCCTCGGCCCGTCAAGCGAAACGGCTGGTTTTACAACACTTTGCTGGCCAGTGTTGCGGGCGGGTGGCGCTATAGACGAACCAGCGCCGAACCCCATGTCATTCCGCCGCCCAGCGCCTCCATCAGCACCAGGTCACCTCGCTTGATGCGCCCATCGGCATACGCCTCGTGCAGCGCCAGCGGGATCGACGCGGCCGACGTATTGGCATGCCGGTCGACTGTCACCACCACGCGTTCCGGCGGTAAGCCAAGCTTCTTGCCGATTGCGTCGATGATCCGCCGGTTGGCCTGGTGCGGCACGAGCCAGTCGATGTCGGATTGTTTCAGGCCATTGGCGGCCAGTGCTTCATCCACTACCGCCGCAAGTTTGGTCACGGCATGGCGGAACACCTCCCGCCCATTCATCACCAGGTGCCCGGGCCGGTCATGCCGTCCGACCGCGCCATCCACATACAGCAGGTCGCCCAACGTCCCATTCGCATGCAGATGCGTCGACAGCACCTGACCCGTCCCCGGGCCCGCCCGGCGCAGCACCACCGCCCCGGCACCGTCACCAAACAGCACGCACGTCCCGCGGTCGGCCCAATTCATGATGCGTGAGTACACCTCGGACCCAATCACCAGCACACACTCCGCCTGCCCGGCGCGCATCATCGCGTCGGCGACCGACAGCGCATAGACGAACCCGCTGCAGGCGGCAGAAATGTCGAACCCGAATCCGCGGGTCACACCCAAAGCCGCTTGCACCCGCAGCGCAGTCGCAGGAAAGGCCTGGTCCGGCGTGCTGGTGGCCAGGATGATGGCGTCCACATCGGCGGCCGTGACGCCCGCATCGGCCATCGCCCGCTCTGCCGCGCGTGCCCCCATGAACGCGCAATCCTCGTGCGGGGCAGCCAGATAGCGCTGCGTGATGCCGGTACGCTCGCGGATCCAGGCATCGTCCGTGTCGACCGTGCGTGCCAGCTCATCGTTCGAAACGACCTGCGCCGGCAGATACCCGCCCAGTCCCGCGATATAGGTGTTCATACGGTTGCTAGCATCGGGCCGTCCCCGTTCAGCGCTTCCAGCAGCACCAGGCTTTCCTTGATCCGGTCGTTGAACCGATGCACGACCATGTCCATTGCGACGTCAATCGCATGCGCAAACTGCTCACCATCGGCACTGCCGTGTGACTTTACCACCACGCCATTCAACCCCAGCATAACCGCACCATTATAGCGCCGCGGATCGAGCCATTCGCGCATCCGGTCCAGCCCGGGACGGGCCAGGAGGTAGGCGATTTTACTCGCGATCCCGGCGCGAAAGATTTGCTTGAGCAGGTCTCCCACCAGCCGCAGCGCGCCCTCGGCCGTTTTCAGCGCGACGTTGCCGGTGAAGCCGTCGGTCACGATCACATCCGTCGTGCCGGCCGCAATGTCGTTACCTTCGACGAAGCCATGAAATTGCTGGGCCATGTGGCTACGGCGAAGCAGTTCGGCCGCCTCCTTGACCCGGTCATCGCCCTTCAGCTCTTCGGAGCCTACGTTCATAAGCCCAATGCATGGCGATGGCAGGCCCAGCACGGTGCGGGCGAACACGTCACCCAGCACTGCAAACTGCACTAGGTTGCGCGAGTCGCATTGCACGTTGGCACCCAGGTCGAGCATAACCACGTCCCCGCGTGCGGATGGCATGATGGCGGCCAGCGCCGGGCGATCGATACCCGGCAGCGTGCGGATGACAATGATCGCGAGTGCCATAAGCGCACCCGTGTTGCCGGCCGAGACAACTCCTGCCGCCTCGCCCTTTGCCACGGCATCGATCGCGATGCGCATGCTGGATCCTCGCACGCGGAGCGCCGCCGTCGGCTTCAGGTCGCTGCCGATCACGGCTGGCGCGTGACGAATCGTGCAACTAGACTGAATCCGCTTGCGGGCAGATACGAGTGGAACCAGCTGTGCCTCGTCGCCCACCAGCAGAAACCGCGCCGTGGGATGGCGTTCGGATGCGATCATCAGTCCATCGATGATCGCTAGCGGCGCGTGATCGCCGCCCATCGCATCAATCGCGAGAGTGAACGACGGCGCCCCAATATCTGTCACGACAGGCAAGGGGCGCCCAAGCGCCGGGTCAGACCCGGACAGCACCCTTTAGTGCCTTGCCAGCCGCGACCACTTCGCGCCCGTCGTAATGGCCGCAATGGCTGCACAGATGGTGCGGGCGCTTCAACTCACCGCAATTGCTACACTCGGCATGCGCCTCTGTCCGCAACGCGTCATGGCTGCGGCGCATCCCGCGGCGGGATGGCGAGGTTTTCTTTTTGGGAACGGCCATGGGACAGCGCCCCTCCGGGCTAAACAGGTCAACGGGCTGCCAGGGTGGCAGCGGTCATGTTGTGAGCGGCGGGAGGTAGCAGAACCGTCCCGGAACTGCAATGCTAGTTGGGCGGTGCATCCACTGCGACGACAGGTAGCTCGGCGCCGGGCTGGCGCGGATACGGATCGAGCGCCAGGGCAAGCTGCTCCACCAGCGCCTCACCCAGGTCGATATTGGCACCGTCATAGGGGATTTGGTCGATCGCGTCCGGCTCGGGCTCCGGATTTTCCCGCTCGGCGGGGACGAAGTGTACGGTGAACCGCTCCTCGATCGCTTGTAGAAATGGCTCGAGCGTGACGACACAGTCCTGCATGATGCTGGCTTGCAAAACGCCATCGGCGTGCACCGTCCCGCCCGCGATGCGCCGGAGATCGAAGTGCCCGGCCAGGCTATGGACAGCCGGGATCAGCAGCCGGCGCGCAATCGGCCCCAACTCGGCCGGGCGGGCCGCCACGTCGAACTCCAGCCCGTTCGGGCCGATCCGGTCGAGCTTCAGCGGACGCGGCAACTCCGTCATGCTGGGATTGCTGCGGGAAGAAAGTCGATGCGCCCGGCAATAAGGTCGCGCACCGGCTGCGCCACCAGGTGCCGGTCCTGCGCAGTGGCCAACGCCGCTAGCGTCCGGGCCGGACCTTCCTGCTCTGCATCGCCCCGCCAAACGTTGCGGGCAATTGCGGCGGCCAGCGCCGGCTCATCATGCGCCAACAGCGGCGCGGCATAGTTGGCGGAGCGGCCGTGAAACGCCTCCCACATCGCCTTTATCTTCTTTCCGACCGTCATGTCGCCCACGCCGATCTCACGCAAACTCTGGTCCATATCGTTGAACATGGCATCAAATATGGCCTGGCCGAGCGCTTTACCGTCATCGCCTTCGTCACGCAGGCGATGAATGACCAGGAATACGTACAGCCCCACCATATCGAACCGGCCATCCATTGTGTCCGGTACATGCAGGCGCTGGTATAAAACCGGGTCACGTGCTGCCTGCACTGCCGCCGTGTACAGCGCGTACCCGGCGCGCTCATGCCGCTTGCCGCCCAAAAGCCCGAACAATGCCATTCCTATCCCCGCGCCGTTTGACTTGGTGCGTCCGGCGTGACACCCCACAGACAGATGTGGCGATCGGACCAGCACGGTCAATGCGGGACCGCATGCCTGCATCAGAACCGGATGGCTGTTATGACCCTGATCCCTTTGCGTGCCGTTGTTTTGAGCCTGTTACTCGCCGGGTGCAGCGTGATCGAAGCGCCGCATCAGTTGCGTGGCAACAAGATTAGCGCTGACGTGCTGAAAGACCTGGTCCCCGGCACATCGACCCGCGCGGATGCAACGGCTCTGCTGGGATCGCCATCGGCCAAGGCGACGTTTGACGATAATACCTGGATCTACATCAGCTCGACCACGCAGACCCGGGTTGGGCGCACACCTGGTATAACATCGCAGGATGTGACGGTGCTCACCTTCGACCAGGGTGGCGTGCTGCGCGGGGTAAAAAAGCTGGATCAGGATGCAAGCTTGAACGTGGACGTCGTGAGCCGCACCACGCCTTCGCCGGGCAGCGACGCTTCGTTCCTGCAGCAATTGCTGGGCAACGTCGGGAAATTCAACGCGGGCGCACCGTCAACCGGCCGCTCTGGCGGTCCAGGTTCCAGCGGCGGGCAGACGGGGATTTAGCCTCCACCCTCTAACCGTGGGTCTTCATTCGCCGATCACTACTTCCCACCCAGGCGAAACAGCCTGGTCGGAATATGCTTTAAATAATGCCGGAAGTGGGCACCCGTGTTTCTTTGACCCACCAATGAGCTAGCTCAGCATAAGGCTATGCAGTGGCATCAAGTCGCGGGTGCGAACAAGCACGCCGCCGAGCTCAGCCTTATCGCAACGGCGGTGCAAACTGCAGGCCACCTTTGGTCCATAGCGCATTCGGACCGCGCGCCAAGCCCAGAGGCGTGATGGACCGGTCGTAGATGTCGCCGTAATTGCCGACCTGCTTGATGGCGGTGTACGCCCAGGCCCGGTCCAGCCCCAGCGCCGCGCCCAACTCACCCTCTTGGCCCAGCATGCGCTTGATGTCTGGGTTGGTTGTACTGGCGAATGTTGCGAGGTTCGCCTGCCCCACGCCCAAGTTTTCGGCCGCAACCAGCGCGTAGTGGGTCCAGCGCACGATATCGTACCATTTGTCATCGCCCTTACGCACCATGGAACCCGACGGCCCGGTACCGATTGGCTCAGGCAAGATCGTCAGCTCCGCCGCGCGCGGACCCTGGCTGAACCGAAACCCGGCCAGTTGCGAGCTGTCGGTCGTGAACGCATCGCAGCGGCCAGAAAGAAACGCCTGCTGGATCTCGTTCACGCCGCCAATCTGCACGGGGGTGTAGGCGGTCTTGCTCGTCCGCGCCCAATCGGCCAGGTCCAGCTCCGTACTGGTGCCGGGCCGGACGCAGATGGTCGCACCACTTAATTCGTTCAGGTGCTTCACGCCGCTGGCGGCTTTTACGATCAGGCTGGTACCGTCCCAAAAATTGGTGGCGGCAAAGAGCAGGCCGAGACTCGCTTCCCGCGTCAGCGACCAGCCGGTGTTGCGGATCAGCACGTCGATCTCACCGGATTGCAGCGCTGTGAAACGGTTTTGCGCCGTTAGCGGCACAAAGCGCACCTTATCCGCATCGCCCAGCGTCGCGGCCGCAATAGCCCGGCAGTAATCGGCGTCCATACCCTGCATGACACCCCGGCTGTCAGGCAAGGAAAAGCCGGTGATCTCACCCGCAACGCCACACAGCAGCTGCCCCCGCGCCCTGACGGCGTCGAGCGTGGCGGAGCCCTGCTGCGCCCAGGCGGGCAGGCTGCACGCCATGAGCATGATCACGATCCACCGCATGCGCTTTCCCCGGGTCAACCAGCCGCGTAGCTTGACCGCACCAGCCCAGGATCGCAACCAGATGCCGCAACCGCTCCACTCGATCGAGACCGACGCCATCCTGCCCGCAGCCACCAGCGTTGTGGTGATCGGCGCGGGCGTGATCGGCATCAGCACAGCGCTGTGCCTGGCCGAGCGCGGCGTGGCCGTGACCGTCGTGGAAAAGGGTCGCGTTGCGGCGGAGCAATCGAGCCGCAACTGGGGCTGGTGCCGCACGACCGGGCGGGACATGGCGGAGGTGCCGTTGGCGATGGCGGGTGTGCGGCTGTGGGACGGTATGGCCGGGCGCGTGGGCACCGATGTGGGCTTTCGCCGGGCGGGCGTCGCCTACGTAGCAGAGACTGCGCAGGAGCTGGCCAGCCACGCCGCGTGGCT
>JANONC010000147.1:0-2039 GCA_031420655.1 Rhodospirillales bacterium
CGGCGGCCGACCAGCATCAGCAGGCCGCGGCGGCTGTGGAAGTCCTTGGCGTGTATTTTCAAGTGCTCGGTCAGGTTGGTGATCCGCTCGCTGGCGAGCGCCACCTGTACTTCCGGGCTGCCGGTATCGGCTTCACCGGTCGCGTATTCAGACACAAGCGTTGTGCGACGTTCCGCAGTAATCGACATCGTGTTCTCCTGGATGGGGGTTACAGCAAGCGTTCCGGCTTGAGCCACCCGTCAGACAGGCGGCATAGGCCGATCACGCGCTCCCCCGCCATTGCGCGTGCCAGCCCGTGTTCGGGGTTGGCGTCCAATGGGATGCGGCCCATCAGGTCGATCAGGCTTATCGCCTGGCCATTCTGAAAGGCTAGGACCTCCGATGCAGTCAGGGCCAGCGCCGGGATGTCGGCCAGCGCGGTCATGACCGGCGCCAAGAGCTCCGGGGAAGCGGGTGTGTTGTCCGCGCTGGCCAGGCATTTGTCCAGCGAAATCGCCTGCGCGATCATGAATGGCCCTACGCGCAACCGCCGTAGCGCCGCCACATGACCCAGCGTCCCGCACGCCGCCGCCAGGTCCCGCGCCAGGCTGCGCATGTACACACCCTTACCGGACTGCACCTCGAACACCGCCGTGTCCGCATTGGTTCGCTCGATCATGCGGAACACGTCGACGCGCGCCGGCCGGGGCGGCAGGGCCGGCGCGCGGCCCTCGCGGGCCATATCGTACGCGCGTTCACCCGCGACTTTGATTGCCGAATAAATTGGCGGCACCTGCATGATATCCCCCGTGAACGCGGGGAGGGCAGCGGCGATCTGCGCATCTGTGGGGCGGTTGGGGCTGGTGCCGATGCTGGCGCCGTCCCGGTCATCGGTGTCCCGTGCGTCGCCGAACGTCAGGGTGAAATGGTACAGCTTTGTGCCGTCCATCACGTACGGGACGGTCTTGGTCGCATGCCCAAATGCCACCGGCAGCACGCCGGTTGCGAGCGGATCGAGCGTGCCGCCATGCCCGGCCTTTTGCGCGTCGAACCCGCGGCGGACGCGGTTGACCACATCCGTGCTTGTCATGCCGGGCGGCTTGTCCACCACTAGCCACCCATTCAGGGCCCGGCCACGGCGTTTACGGGGGTTGTTCACTCTGTTCTCCTGCGGAGGGCCGTTCCCGCTAAGAAACACTCCCACCCGAAACGATTAGTCCTTACCCAAATCCCGCGCGACTTCCGGCTTGCGCAACAACGCGTCGACATGCATCGCGTAATCGAGCGTCGTGTCCGGCTGGAAGCTGATCTTTGGGGCGATACGCAGCTTCATCTCCTGCGCGACCTGCGTGCGCAGCCAGGGAGCCACGCGTTTCAAAGCGGGCAGCAACGCATCGATATCCGTCCGGCCCAGCCGGGCCACGAACGCAGTTGCATTCTTCAAGTCCGGGCTGATCCGCACCTCTGTCACCGTCACCTTCGCATCTACCAGCGCCGGGTCCCGGAACTGGCCGCGTAGGAACACGGAAGACAGCACGTGCCGGATTTCCTCCGACACGCGCAGTTGGCGTTGGGTGGGCGGTTTAGCGAGATTGCGGGCGGTCGGCTTGGTCACCTCAGCCCGGTACCATCTCGATCTCGAAGCACTCGACCTGATCGCCTTCGCGCAGGTCATGGTACCCGGCGAAGCTCAGGCCGCACTCATAGCCGCGGGCTACTTCGCGCACGTCGTCCTTGAACCGCTTCAACTGGCTGAGCTCACCACTATGGATCACCACACCATCACGCAGCAGCCGCACGCCGCAGCCGCGCTTGACCACGCCCTCTGTCACCATGCAACCGGCCACCTTGCCGGTCTTGGTGATGTCGAACACCTTGCGGATTTCGGCATACCCCAGGAAGTTCTCGCGTGCCTTGGGCGCAACCTTGCCCTTGACCATCGTCTGGATATCGTCGGCCACGTCGTAGATGATCGAGTAGTAGCGGATATCGACGCCGTCCCGCGTCGCCAGCTCCCGCGCCTGCGCCGTTGCACGCACGTTGAAGGCGACCACGACCGC
>JANONC010000148.1:0-6453 GCA_031420655.1 Rhodospirillales bacterium
CGGGCGGCGGACAGGAACGACCGGCGGCTCCGGATGCTGCGGATGTCGAGCAAGATTGCCCCCGTGCCGGGGTCCCGCGCCAGCCAGTCGAGCGTGATGGCAAATCCCATGTCGGCCGCACCGCCCAGCCCAACAACATGACTAAAGCCAACGCCATTCGGCCCGGCCCAATCCAGCACCGCCCGGCACAGTGCCGCCGATTGCGACACCAAAGCCACACGGCCGGGCTGCGCTGGCAGCGGTCCGGCGGTGGCGTTCAGCCCAAGTGCCGGCACCATGATACCAAACGCTGCGGGACCCATGACACGGACCCTCGCCGCCATGGCTGCCTCGGCCAAGCCAGGCGCCGGGGTGAGGCAGAGGGCGGCCAAGGTGCCGAGACGGCCGATGCTGGCGATTGCCGCTGCCGCCTCGTCCGGCGCTGTAGCGATAAGGACAAGGTCCGGGGCGGACGGCAACTGCTCCGCCGTGTCCGCGGCCGAGATAGCTCCGGCAAAGCCGCCCGCCCGCAGGTTCTGCAGCACCGCCGTACCGAGCGCCGTGCCCGCCCCCACGACGCCCACGCTGCGCGGCCGGAACAGATACTCCGGCCGGAAGCGGCTTTTGCCGATCGTTGGTGATTCCATGCCCATACCTCTTACGGCGAGGACCTAGCACATCCGCGTGGAAGCGGCGCACTCACCGACCTGAGCACGCCGACCTGATTGCGCCGGCGGATAGGAAACGCAAGAACCTGCCTGTCCGTGTTTAAAGTAATCCAAGGATACTTCTGGCAGACCTGCTCAACAAAGTACCGGTCGTGCGCGTCCGCAGCTAGAGCGGTCGGCGGATCAGCGCCGCGATCTCTCCTACAATGCCGCGCCGGAAGGCCAGCACGCAGCCAACGAAGATGAAGCCCTGCGCCACAGTCACCCACGACCCGGCACCCGACAGCGCGCTCTCGGTCCAGACGATAATACCAGCGCCCACGACCGGACCGAAAATGGTACCGAGCCCGCCTAACAGAGCCATCAGCACGACCTCGCCCGACATGGCGTAGTTCACATCTGTCAGTGTCGCGATGCCGAACACCAGCGACTTCGTGCCGCCCGCGATGCCCGCGATGAAGGTGCTGAGGATGAACGCCACGAGCTTGTAGTCATCCACCCGGTAGCCGAGCGATACGGCCCGCGGCTCATTTTCCCGGATGGCCTTCAGCACCTGCCCGAATGGCGAGTGGACGATGCGGTGGATCAGCAGAAAGAAAATCAGAAACACCGCGGCGACGGTGCCGTACATCGCCATGTCCGGATTGAGCGGAATGACCCCGAACAGCGCGCCACGCGGCACTTGCTGAATGCCGTCCTCACCACCCGTGAACGGCGCTTGCAGGCAAAAGAAGTAGTTCATTTGCGCCAGCGCCAGCGTGATCATGGCGAAGTACAAGCCCTGCCGCCGGATGGCGAGCCAGCCAAACACCGTGCCCAGCGCCGCCCCGGCCAGCCCGCCCATAAGGATCGCCACTTCCGGCGTTACATGCAGCACCTTGGCCGACCAGGCAGTGACATAGGCACCCATGCCGAAATAGGCGGCGTGGCCGAAGCTCATCAGCCCCACGAAGCCAATCAGCAGATTGAAGGCGCAGGCGAACAACGCCATGCACAGCACCTTCATCAGGAAAACCGGGTAGATGAACAGCGGTCCTATGGCGATGCACACCAGCAGGATGACCAGCGCTGTCGCCTGCGCGGCCGTGAATCCCAGCAAGGTGAACGGCCGTGCGCGCGGCGTGGCCAGGAGTGTGCCGTCCATCACGCGGCCTTACCAAACAACCCGGCCGGACGCGCCAGCAGGACGATGACCATCACCACAAAGATGACCGTCGCCGACCCCTGCGGGTAATAGACCTTGGTTAGTCCCTCCACGATGCCGAGGCCGAAGCCAGTTACGATACTACCCAGGATGCTGCCCATTCCGCCGATGACCACGACGGCAAAGACGGTAATGATGAAGTTGCTGCCCATGTTGGGGTTGACCGAATAAATCGGCGCCGCCAGCACGCCCGCGAACGCCGCCAGGGCTACACCGCCCGCATAGGTAAGGCTGATCATGCGCGGCACGTTTACGCCAAAGGCTTGCACAAGGCCGGGGTTCTCCGTCGCCGCCCGTAACCGTGCACCGAGCTGGGTTTTCTCGATCAAAATCCAGGTTACCAGACACATTGCCGCTGCCGCTACCAGCACCCAGCCGCGATAATTCGGCATAAACATAAAGCCGAGGTTAGTGCCGCCCGACAGCGCATCCGGCACGCGGTACGGCATACCGGAGCTGCCAAATGCATTGCGGGCCAGCCCCTCGATAATCAGCGCAAGCCCGAACGTCAGCAACAGACCGTACAGGTGGTCGAGCTTATACAGCCGGCTGATCACAAACCGCTCCAGCACCAGCCCAATCGCACCGACCAGCAGCGGCGCTAAGACGAGCGCCGGCCAATACCCGATCGACAACCAGTCCGGGACGGCCAGGCTCGGCGAGATCATACCCAGCCACAAATTGGGCGACAACAGCATCCAGGCCGCAAACGCGCCCATCATGAACAGCGCGCCATGGGCGAAGTTGATGATGTTCAGCATGCCGAAAATGACGGCCAGCCCCAGCGACAGCAGTGCGTAGAACGCGCCGTTGATAAGCCCCAGCAGCAACTGCCCATACAGCAATTGCGGCGGGCGATAGAGGAACTGACCGACCGTGGCCGGACCCACGAGCAACAGCCCGGCAACCAGCGCCACCGCGACTGCACCCGCGATCAACCAGGAACGCGGGATGGAGGGTGCGGAAGCGGTGGTGGCCGACATGGGGCTATACCTTCACGAGGGGGCAACCGACGGTCGCCAGCGGCTTCCACGCTTCGGCCGCAGGCGTCTCTGCCACCAGCTTAAAATAGTCCCAGGCATACTTGCTTTCGGCCGGGGTTTTGACCTGGAACAAATAGGACGGGAACGTGACGAGACCGTCTTCGCGGATCGTGCCAGCCGGGTAGGCGTCGTCACTGACGGGCATGCCCTTCATGCGCGCGACGATGGCCGCCCCGTCGGCCCGGTTGGCGACGCCCGCATCCTTGACCGCTTTGAGCCAATGCAACACGCCCGAATACACACCCGCATTGGTCATGTTGGGCTTCACGCCCGGCATGCGCGCCTCAAAACGCTTCGTGAAGGCTCGGCTACGTTCGTTCAGGTCCCAGTAGAAGCTTTCGGTCAGGTACAGGCCCTGCGCCGCCTCCAGCCCCAAACCGTGCACGTCGGCGATAAACATCAACATCGCCGCTACTTTCATCTTGCGCGTGAGGCCGAATTCCGCAGCCTGCTTGATGCTGTTCACCGTGTCCGAGCCGGCATTGGCTAGGCCCAGCACCTTGGCCCCGCTCGCCTCGGCCGAAATCAGAAACGAGCTAAAATCACTCGTGCCCGGGAACGGATAGGACGAGGCACCCAGCACCTTACCGCCGGACGCTGTGACGAACGACGTCGTGTCCCGTTGCAATTGCTGGCCAAACACGTAGTCGGCCGTGAGAAAATACCAGGAATCACCGCCCGCCTTGACCATGGCGCCGCCCGTGGACTTGGCCAGCATCCACGTGTCGTACGCCCAATGCAGCGTGGCGGGCGCGCAGGCCGTGCCGGTCAGGTCCGCGGTGCCGGCTCCTGTGTTGATGTAGGCACAATTCTTTTCCCGCGTCACAGAGTTGACCGCCAGCGCCACGGAGCTCGTCGGCACGTCCACGATGAGGTTGACGCCATCCTGGTCGATCCAGCGACGCGCGATGCCGACGCCGATGTCGGGCTTGTTCTGATGGTCGGCGACGAGCACTTCCACCTTAAGACTGTCGCCGAATTCGGCCGCCGCCATGCGCGCCGCGGTCACGCTTAGTTGCCCGCCAATATCGCGGTACACGCCGGATTGGTCGTTCAGCACGCCAATCTTCAAAACAGGCGTTTGCGCCCGTCCGGCGCGGGGGGCGAATGCCAGGGCGCTGGTGGCGGCAAGCAGCATACGGCGATCGAGCATGGCGAGTTTGGCTCCTAGGCGCGGATGAGGGGGCAGTTGCCGTCGGCCAAGGGGCGGAAAGCCTGGTCGGCGGGGGTTGTCGCGATCAGCTTGTAATAATCCCAGGGTGCCTTGCTCTCGGACGGCGTCTTGACCTCGAACAGATACACCGGGTGCAACTTGCGGCCGTCGGCGCGGATGGTACCGGCGCCGAACGCGTCGTCATCCGTCGGCATGGATTTCATGCGGGCGATCGTTTCCGCCCCGCTCTTTTTCGCGTCCGCCGCACCCATGGCGGCACAGGCCTTCAGGTAATGCAGGGCGCCGGCGTAGCAGCCGGCATGGCTCATGGCCGGGTGCACGCCACCGGTCTTGGGCAGCACGCGCTTCGTGAACGCCCGGGTGCGATCGTTCAAATCCCAATAGAAGCTCTCGGTTAGCACAAGCCCCTGCGCCGCCGGCAGGCCGAGCGCGTGCACGTCGTTGATGAACACCAGCAATCCGGCCAGCTTCGTGCCTGACTGGGTAATGCCGAACTCGGCTGCCTGTTTGATCGTGTTCACCGTGTCGGTGCCCGCGTTGCAGATGCCGATCACCTTCGCCTTGCTCGCTTGCGCCTGCAGCAGGAACGAGCTGAAATCCGTGTTGCCCGGAAACGGGTGGCGTACAGAACCGATGACCTTGCCGCCCGCCTTGGTCACAAAGGCTGTCGTATCCCGCTCCAGCGCTGTGCCAAATGCGTAATCGGCCGTCACGAAAAACCAGGTATCGCCGCCCGCCTGCACCATCGCCGCACCGGTTGAATGCGCGAGCATCCAGGTGTCGTAGGTCCAGTGAATGGTCGTGGGCGCGCAGGCCGGACCCGTGAGATCCGCGGTGGCGGCCGTCGAGTTGATGTAGGCGCGGTCCTTTTCCTTGCACACGCCGTTGATCGCCAGGCCCAGCGCGCTGTTGGCCACGTCGATGATCATGTCGACGCCCTCACGGTCGATCCACTGCCGGGCAATGGCGGTGCCGATGTCGGGCTTGTTCTGGTGATCGCCGGCCACGACTTCGACCGTCAGGCCTTGTGCGCCAAAATCCTCGACCGCCTGGCGCACACACGCCGTTGACGTCGGGCCGCTAATGTCGCGATAGACACCGGACTGGTCGTTCAGCACGCCGATCTTGATCGTGGTGCTCTTGGTCGTGGTGCCTTGGGCGCGGGCGCGGCCGATCACCGGGAGAGCGGCAGCGGTGCCCATCAGGGCGCGGCGGGACAGGCTCATGCAGTCAGACTCCCAGATAGTCGTGCAGTTTGTCCATGTTCGCTTCCAGCGCGGCGTTGGGGATCATATCGATCACCCGACCATGCTCCATCACGTAATGCCGGTCGGCAACGGTGGCGGCGAAGCGGAAATTCTGTTCAACCAGCAGCACCGTAAAGCCGCGCTGCTTGATCTCCCGGATCGTGCGGCCGATTTGCTGGACGATGACGGGGGCCAGCCCCTCGGTTGGTTCGTCCAGCAGCAGCAGCCGTGCGCCGGTGCGTAAAATACGCCCGATTGCCAGCATCTGCTGCTCCCCGCCCGACAGCTTAGTGCCTTGGCTGCCCGCCCGCTCCAGCAGGTTAGGGAATAGCTGGTGGATCTCGTCCACGCTCATGCCACCCGGCGCGATCACGGGCGGCAGCATAAGATTTTCGGTGACCGTCAACGACGCGAAAATTCCCCGTTCCTCTGGGCAAAACGCAATACCGGACCGGGCCACGCTGTCGGGCCGCATCGCGATCGTCTCGGCGGATTTGAAGCGAATGCTGCCTTCGCGCCGGGGCACCAGGCCCATGATGGACTTCATGGTCGTTGTTTTGCCGGCACCGTTGCGGCCCAGCAGCGTTACGACCTCACCCTCAGTCACGTCGAAATCTACGCCGTGCAGCACGTGGCTTTCACCGTACCACGCATTCAGCCCACGCACTTCCAACATGCTCATGCCGCAGCCGCCTCGGGTGTACCCAAATAGGCTGCGATCACATCCGGGTTGCGGCTGACGCTGGCGTAGTCGCCTTCGGCCAGCACCTGCCCGCGCGCCAGAACCGTGATGCGGTCGCACAGTCCTTCGACAACGCCAAGGTTATGCTCGACCATCAATATGGTCCGCCCGGTGCGGATGCGGCGGATGAGGGCCACGACCCGCTCCACATCCTCATGCGCCATGCCGGCCGTCGGTTCGTCGAGTAGCAGCATCGTGGGTTCCAGCGCGAGCGTCGTCGCAATCTCCAGCGCGCGCTTGCGGCCATAGGACAGTAGGGCCGCCTGATCCTGCTCATGCTCCTCTAGCCCCACATCGGCCAGCAGCGCCCGGGCTCGGTCGTCGTATTGGTGCAACAGCTGTTCCGACCGCCAAAAGTCGAAACTGCCGCCGCGGGCGCGTTGCAACGCCAGACGC
>JANONC010000149.1:0-1619 GCA_031420655.1 Rhodospirillales bacterium
GACGGTGGGCAGGGTGACGGTAGGCAGGGTGACGGCGGGCCGGGTCCGCTGCTGTAGGATGTGCTGCACGACGCCTGCGCTATCGGGCCCGCGGTCGATCAGGTCACCGATGTAGAGCAGCATGGGGCGGCGGACGGGGCGGGCGGCGAGGTCGGCTTCGATGAGGGCCTGCAGCGCCTGGAGCTGGCCGACCTGCCCATGCACGTCGCCGATGGCGTAGATGCGCTGGCCGGGTGCCAGGCCGATCGGGGGGAGTGCTAAGGGTTTGGCAATCATTGCCGCGCATCGTGTACAGGTTCGGTACGGGATGGCGACCCTGAAAGCGGCAATGACGGCACACCTGGCCCCACACCCGGCATCACTCCCTTTGACGTTGGGCAGCTACGCCCCTGCCGGTTACGCCTCTGCCGGTTACGCCCTTGCCGGTTACGCCCCTGCCGGTTACGCGGCGGCCGGTGCGGGCGGGGCGAAATTTTCAGCCGAGCCGAGCGGCGTGGCGGAGCGGGCGTTACTCGCCTGCGCAACGCGCGCGGCGTCCCTGCCGGGCCAGGCGCGGCTGCTGGTGCTGGTGCTGCATTTGTCGCGCTTGCCGGCCCTGCGCGCGTACCACCGCCGCATCGCCCGCGCGATCATGGAGGATGCGGCGCACCGGCTGACGGGGGAGCTGTTTGCATTGCGCAACCGCGATCTGGTGCTAGTGGTGCCACCGGTGGAAGCCGTGCAGGTGGTGTCCATTCAGCTGGCCCGGCTGTTTGGTGCAGGCCTGGCCGCGCCGGGGGAATTGTTGAGTGCCTGGCCCGCATCGGGTGATGCGATGGCCCGCTATGCCCAGGACCGCCTGCATGACGTGCCAGCGCCGGAGCCGTGGGACGGGCCGGGGCAGGGCCGGGTGGCACCGGGTGGTGCGGGTGCGCAGGCGTGGTTGGGTGCCGCAAGCCTGCCAGTTCTGACGCAGCGCCTGGTGACGGTCGCGTTTGAGGCGGACGACACGCTGCGGCCCGTCCATGCCGGCATTGCCCTGAGCGCGCCAGTCCTGCGCGGTCAGCTTGCGGCGATGGGGCAGGCCGATCCGGATCCATATCTGTTGCGCCACCTCGCGGCAGGGCTGGATGTGGGGCTGCTGCGCGGAATGTGCCAGGCGATCCAAGGGGCCGCGATGGGCCAGGCCCTGCCGCTTTTGGTATCGGCCGGCGTCGCGGGGGTGTTGTCGGACGAATTTGCCCAGCTGGCCGCGTTGATGGAACCAGGATGGGGCGTCGCCGTGCCGCTCGCGGACGTGTGTGCCGACCTGGCCGGCTTCGTGCGGGCCCGGACACGGCTGCGCGCAGCGGGGGCCGCCCTGATGATCGAGGGCGTGTCGCATCACGCGCTGCCGTTGCTCAACCTGGCGTGCCTGGAGGCGGGCTGGATCAGGCTGGACTGGGCGCAGACGCTGCTGGGTAGCGCCTGCTTGCTCGATGCGCTGGCCCGTTTGTCCGCAAGCCGGGTCGTGCTGGCGCGGGCCGACACGCCGGCCGCGGTGGCATGGGGGCTGGCCCATGGCGTGCGGTATTTTCAGGGGACGCATATCGACATGCTGCTGGCGATGGCCCGGCTGCGGGCCTGCCCGTCCAACCGCC
>JANONC010000150.1:0-3822 GCA_031420655.1 Rhodospirillales bacterium
GCGGCACTGCGATCGACTCCTGCCGCCGGGCGCGCTTTTGCAGGATGTCGTCAACCCTGCCAATGAATGCATCGCAAAACACCCGGCAGGGGTGAGTGCATTCTGCAATGCACAGAGGCCCCTGACGGCACCGGGCACTACGACGCGATAGGGAGAGACCATGATGAACTGGGGTACACTCAGCCAGGACGAGCGGGACGCCGCTTACAACAACACCGTCGCCTGCCCTGACGGCCCAGCCTATGTGGCCCGGCTGCGCGAGGACTCACTAGCGCTGCGTACCAGCCGGCCACAGCATCTAGATCTTGCCTACGGCCCCACCCAGCGGGAGGCATGGGATTTGTTCCCCGGCCCGGCTGGCGCGCCCACGCTGGTGTTCATCCATGGCGGCTACTGGCAGCGCAATGACCGCGAGGGTGCGGCCGCCATCATGCAGGGTGCGCTCACCACCGGCTGGTCCGCGGCCCTGCCCGGCTACACGCTGGGCCCGGACGCAACGCTCACGCAAATCGCGTCCCAGATCGATGCGGCACTCACCTGGCTTGCTGCTAACGGGCCCGCCCATGGCGTGGGTGGCCCCATCGTCGTCTGCGGCTGGTCCGCGGGCGGGCACCTGGCCGCCCTGTCGTTGGCCCATCCGGCCGTGCACGCGGCGTTGCCCATCTCCGGCCTGTTCGAACTGGGCCCGATCCGCGACACCTACCTCAACGAGAAACTGCACCTGACCGATACGGAGGTCGCAACCCTCTCGCCGCAGCGCCTGCCGATGCCCGCCAAACCGATGACCATCGCTTATGGCTCGGCCGAGCTGCCCGCCCTGGTGGCCAACAGCCGGGACTTGCACGCCCGCCGCGCCGCTGCCCACTTGCCCGGCGTTCTGTTGCCGGTACCGGGGGCAGACCACTTCACGGTCATCGACGCCCTGCGTCAGCCCGGCGGATCGATCCTTGCGCTGGCGCGCTTACTGATTGGCTAGAGTGCCGGTGCTGAAGTTCGCAGAAGCGGCGAACTTCAATTCCAGGCCACTAATCTAAGTGGCCCGCACCGCCAACTCGGGCGGCACAGGGCGGCTGATCTCGCTTAGGGTGTGGGCGCGCAGCGGACCGGTGCTGGGGCAGAAGCCATGCTGACCGCTACGGGCGTGAACCCGGCTGTGCTGGCCCGGCCGGAAGATACGCCGTTCTATGCGCGCTCCGTGCTGGATACGCAGCGTTGCGGGACGCGGGCGACTGCGGTGCAGGAGGCGCTGTCACTCCGGCGCTTCGCCGCGCCGTTGGTGCAGGCCATGCTGCCCTTCCGCAATCCGCGCCGGTCGGGTTATGGTTTCCGGCGTTTCTTGTCCTACCGGGTCGCCCGGCGGATGCTGCGAAGCTCCCACAGCGGGGCCGCAAACAGGATTTCCCACTCATATCGACCGATGCTTATGCGCGGCTCCGTGTGCGATGGAGAGCGCTGTTGTCGATGCGGGAAAACAGCTTGGACAGCCACACGACGCGCCCGGCCGCACCGCCGGGTCCGTCACCGCAGCGGGGGACGGCCTGTACGGCAGAAACCAAACCCTGGGTCGCCGCCAGCGCCGGGCGGGGTGGAGCCACGACGGGCCAGACGGCGCGCACGGCCCCGCGGGCGACGACGGCCAGCTTCACCCGGCGCGGCACGACGGCGCGTTGCGTCACGCTGTCAAACCCATTGCGGGCGACGGTGCGGCCGATTTCGCGATACAGGCGGGCCGCGGCACCAACGCCCGGGCGGCAATCGAGCGGTAGCAGGCCGATCCCGGGCATAGCGCGGGCGTACAGCGCTTCTGCCGCGCTCAGCAGCTGCGCCACTACGCCGGCCAAGGCAGGGCTGTGCACCGGGTCGCGTAGCCACGCGTTGACGTCAATGCCAGCGTCGGCCATCCAGGCCCCGGGTAAATAGATGCGTCCGGCGCGCGCATCCTCACCCACATCGCGGGCGATGTTGCTCAGCTGCATCGCCACACCCAGGTCACAGGCGCGCGCCACGGCCTCGGACCCGGTGGCGCCCATAATGACAGCCATCATCGCGCCGACGGTTCCCGCAACCCGGGCCGCATAGTCATGCAATGCGGCTAGCGTGTCGTACCGGCGTCCGGCCAGGTCCCACTCGAACCCCTCCAGCAACGCGTCCAGCAACGGGCGCGGCAGGCCGTATCCCCGCACGACCCAGGCCAGGGCGCGATCGGGCGCATAATACGGGCCGGGGGGTGGAGTGGTGGCGTAAATGGCACTGACCCGGGCACGCAGGCCGGGCAACGCGGCCAGGCCGCCACCGCCCTTCGTTGCAGGAGCGTCGATGGCGTCGTCCGCCACGCGGCAAAAGGCGTACAGCGCGCTCGCTGGCTCATGCACGCGTGCAGGCAACAGGCGTGAGGCGGCATCGAACGAGCGGGAGCCCCCGCGCAGCAACGCCCGGCACGCCGCAAGGTCACCGCGTGGATCAGGCCGGTGCGGATCAGACATGGGCCGGCACCACTGTGTCGAGCACCTTGGCCGAACACAGCACACCCGGCAGCCCGGCACCCGGATGCGTGCCGGCACCGACCAGGTACAGGCCCCGCACATCCTCGCTGACGTTATGCGGGCGGAACCAGGCGGACTGCGTCAGGATCGGCTCCATACCAAAGGCGGCTCCGTGATAGCTCGATAGCGTATCCTGGAAGTCCTGCGGCGTCAGCACGCGGGATGTAACAAGTGAGGCATCCAGGCCGGGCAGGATTGTTGCTTCCAGCGCCGCAGCAATGCGCTGGCGATAGGTTTCGGCAAAACTAGTCCAGTCGGTGCCGCTGGCCAGATGCGGCACAGGGCTGAGGACGTAGAAACAATCCTGCCCCGGCGGGGCCATGGCCGGATCGGTCGCGGTGGGGCGATGTAAGTACAAGCTGAAATCGTCCGCGACGGTGTGGTTACGGAAAATATCGTCGAGCAAGCCCTTGTACCGCGGGCCCAGCAGGATCGTGTGATGCGCCACGTCCGTGTACTTGCGGCTGGTGCCGAAATACCAGACGAACAGGCTCATGCTGTACCGCGCCCGCTCAACCCGGCGATCGGTCCAGACCCGGCGGTGCTGCGGGGCGATCAGCTGCCGGTACGTTGTGGCGCTATCGGCGTTGCTGACTACGATGCCGGCCGGCAGCGCGGTGCCGTCTTCCAGGCGCACGCCGGTCGCGGCACCCGCCTCCACCATAATTTCCGCCACGCGCTGGTTGCACAGCACTTGCCCGCCCTGCCCCCTGATCAGCTGGACCATCGCGGTCACCAGCGCGCCGGTGCCGCCCATGACGTAATGCACGCCATACCGCCGCTCCAGGAACGCGATCAAGGCGTAGATGGCGCTGGCCGCAAACGGGTTGCCGCCGACCAGCAGCGGGTGAAAGCTCAGCGCCTGCCGCAGCCGCGGATCGGTGATGTGCTTGGCGACCAGGCCGTGCACGCTGCGGTAGCCTTCGAGCTTCACCAGCGCCGGGGCCACGCGCGCCATGTCTGTCCAATGGCTGAATGGGACGGCGCCGAGCTGCTCGAACCCGACGCGGTAAATGGCTTCGCTGGCCGCCATGAACCGGTCGTAGCCGGGCACATCGCCGGGGCAGAAACGAGCGATCTCGGCCCGCATCGCTTCCGCGTCCCCGGTGTAGTCGAACACCGACCCATCGTCGAAGCGGATGCGGTAAAATGGGGTTATGGGAACCAAGTCCACGTCTTGCGCCAAGGTCCGTCCGCAGAGCGCCCATAATTCGTCGAGCAGGAAGGGCGCGGTAACGATCGTGGGCCCACCGTCGAAGGTAAAGCCGTCCTGGCGATA
>JANONC010000151.1:0-11048 GCA_031420655.1 Rhodospirillales bacterium
CCGGCTATGGCAAGTCGTCGCCGTGCCCGGGGCGCTCCTTGCTCGGCTGGGCGGCGGATGTGGCGTGTGTTGCGGACCAGCTGGGTTTACAGCAATTCCACGTCGTTGGCTTATCCGGGGGCGGGCCGTTTGCGGCGGCCTGTGCCTATGCGCTACCGGAGCGGGTACTGGGGCTGGCGCTCGTCTGCCCCGTTCCACCGGCCGCACCGGTGCGGGGCTTCGGCGTCGGGCACCTCTACTGGCTCGGTCGCCATCCGCGCCTGGCGCATCGGCTGATCAGCATAATCCGGCCGCTGTTGCGCCGCCGGATCCTGACACCGGGCACCCTGGTCAGCTCATCCCTGCCGCGAGCGGACCGGGACGTGTTGACCAGTCGTACCATGTCGGCGCTGGGCCTATCGTGGCGTGAGGGCCTTGGCCACAGCGTACAGGGGGCGTTGACGGATGCTGTGTTGTACGCACAACCCTGGGGCTTCAACCTGGCATCCATCCGCGTGCCTGCGACGCTGTGGTACGGCGCCAAGGATAATCTGATCCCCCGCGCCGCGCTGGCCCCCTACGAAACCATACCTGGACTGCGCCTACAGGTTCTGGAGGACGAGGGACATTATTCACTGGCGCTGCGCCACGCGGTTGCGATTCTGATGGAGTTGACCGGGATTACGGTGCCGGCGGGCCCTGGGTCACCATCGTAAGGCTGTCCGGCCGCAGCCATTGCGCAAAGGCGGCTTGGATATCGGCGGCCGTGATCTCCAGATAGCGCTTGGACGCGATCGGTAGCGGCTCCAGCGGTAGGCCCAGACTGACCTGGCGCAAATACTGTCCGGCGATGGAGCCGACGCTCGACCGTCCCAACGCCAGGCGGCGTAGGATTTGGACCTTGGCGCGCAACAGTTCTGCGTCACTAACCGGCACGGTCTGCATGTCTTTCAGCTCGCGCAAGGCTAGCGTGCGCGCGGCCTCCGCTGTGGCCGGGTCAGCCCCGTAGCTGATGAGATATGCCGCCCGCGTGCGGTCCCAGTCGAACCCGCTGCTGACCGAGTACACGTACCCCGTCCGCACACGCAGATCGCGGTACAGGCGGGACGAGAAGCCGCTGCCGAGAATAGCATTGCCCAACTCCAGCGTGTACCGGTCCGGGCTGGTGACGGGCAGGCCGATCGTTTGCGCGAGCGTGACTTGGTCCTGCAGGCTGTTGGTGTTTGGCACGCGTGCGATGGAACCCGGGTTGGCCGGCAGGGGTGCGAGATCCAGCGCCGGGGTAGGCCCGTCCGGTACCCAGCCGCCGAAATTGGCCTGAACAACCTGCTGTGCCCGCTCCGGCGTTACGGCGCCGACCACAACGATGGTCGTGAGGTCGGGGCGATAGGCGGCTCGGTAGAACGCCCGCACCTGCTCGCCGGTCAAAGCAGCGACGCTCTGCTCGGTCGGCTCCCGCAGGCTCGGGTCGGTGGGCGGCACCAGGCCCTTGGCGATGGCACGGCCGGTGAGGTAGCGCGGCGACTGGCTGCGGCCAGCCAACGACTGCGCCGTCTGCGTACGCACCGTCACAACCGCGTCTTCCGGAAAGGCGGGCTGCAGCTCATTTTCAGCCAGCAGCGCCATGCCGGCTTCGAACGCCGGCGCCAGCACCTTCAATGAAAAGCTGCGCCCGGCGCTTTCGGTTGCGGCCAGGTCATCGACAGCCTTGCGCAGCGCCAGGCGGTCCCGCTGCGTGGTGCCGTATTCGAACAGGTCGTTGACGAGCCCCGCCACACCCTCCTGACCCGGCGGTTCCTGCAGCGCATCCTGGCTACGCACTTGGCCTAAGACCGTGACAGTCGGGCTCACGCTGGTCTGCAGCACGATCAGCTTCAGGCCGTTATTGAGCGTGGTCGCCACGGCCGGTACCGGCGTTTCGGGCGGCGTAAGGTTGGTCAGCGCCGCACGGGCCCACTCTGGTAACTCGACCGGATGGTCGGGGGGCGAACCAAGGCTCTCCGGCTGACCGAACTGGGCATTGCTGGTGGGCCGCCCGCTGCCCTGCGGCGTCAGGACGGCGGTCACGGCATAATCCAGCGCCAGCATCTGCTGCGCGACCCGGTTCACGTCGGCGGGCGTCACGGCGGCGTAGGCCTGCGCCATCTCGTCCGGGGACGCCGCGCCGCGCACGGTCAGCGCCGTGCCCCACGCGCGCGCCAGGCCGCTCACGCTGTCGGTGGCAAACGCCAGTTGCGCTAGTTCCTGCTGCTTGGACGCTTCCACCAGGGCCGGGTCCGCTCCGTCCCGCGCGAGGGTGACCAGCACGTCGCGGACTGCGGCGAGCGTGGGGGCCGGGTCCGCCGCGCGCGGGAACGACGCCAGCGCCATGCCGATGCCAGCACCCTTCAACGCCTGATAACTGAACTGTGCCGACAGCGCCTTGCCGCCTGGCACGAGCGCGTAGAGCGGCCCGCGCTGGCTGCTGAGCACATCGCCCAACACGTCCGCGGCAGCAAAATCCTGGTCCTGCATGCCGGGAAAACGAAACGCGACCGCGGCAAACCCGACTGCCGAGTCGGTCGGCAGGCTGAGTGCCTTGGCGACCGCCGCCGGGGCAGCGACGCTGGCATGCGGGGGAACCAGGCGGCTGGGAATCGCCCCGAACGCGTCACGCACCTGCGCCATCGCCGCCGCCGGGTCCACATCGCCCGCGATCACCAGCACGGCATTGTTAGGCGCGTACCAACTCTCGTAAAACCGGCGCAGCAGTGCCGCGTCCGTCTTGTCGAACGACGGCCGGGTGCCGAGTGCGTCGTTTTCGTAAGGAGAGCCAGCGTAGAGCGCGGCCTGCACCTGGCTGAACAACAGGAATACCGGGCTCGACAAATCGCGGCTCACCTCCTGGTTGATCGCGCCCCGCTCCTGCTCCCAATCGGCCTGGGTGATGTTGGCACCCGCCATCCGCAGCGCTTCGCTTTTCAGCACCAGCGGCAGGTCGGTATTGCGGGCGAGGAAAGTGTAATTCGTCGCAGTTTCGGTCGTGTTGGCGTTGTAGACGCCGCCCAGTAACTGGCCGAGCTCGGCCGCCTGGTCCCGGTCGAGGCCCTCGGAGCCACGGAACATCATGTGCTCCACCGCGTGCGCGGTGCCCGGAAAACCCTCCGGCGCGTCGTTGGAGCCAGCCAGGTAGGTGAGCTGCGTCGCCACGACGGGCGCGAGCCGGTTGGGCACGATCACGACCCGCAAGCCGTTCGGCAAGGTCTCGCGCAGGACTTCTGCGGCATAAGCAGGCGCGGCGAGCAGCAGCAGGACGAGGATCAAAACGCGCATCATGCCAGCATCTCCCGTGCGCGCCGCCCATCCTGGGCTATTTGCGCTTTTAGTTCGTCGAGCCCCGTGAACTTGCGCTCGGCGCGCAGGAACGCAAGCAGCGCGACCGCCACATCCTGGCCATACAGGTCGCCGGACCAGTCGAACAGGTGCGCCTCCATCCGGCTTTCCATGGTGTCGCTGACGGTGGGGCGGCGGCCGATGTTGGCGACGCCGGGCACCATGGTCCCATCTGGCAGGCGGACGCGCACGGCATAGACGCCGCGTGCGGGCTCCAAATGCCGGCCGAGCGGGACGTTGGCGGTGGGAAACCCGATCGTGCGCCCCCGCTTGTCGCCATGCGCTACCATCCCGCGCACCGCCCAGGGCCGGCCGAGGTCAGCGGCGGCGCGGTCCGGATAGCCGTCCTGCAGCAAGCGGCGGATGCGGGTAGAGCTGATAGGCCCCTGCGCGTCGACCAGCTTTGGCACGATCGTGAGGCCGATGCCCAACTGCTCTGCCTGCGCGGCCAAATAGGCTGCATCGCCGCCGCGCCGGTAGCCAAATGCGAAGTCCGCGCCGCAGGTCAGATGCGCGGCCCCCACGCCTGCAGCCAAGACGTCATGAACGAACTGCTGAGCGGTCAGTGTCGAGAAGCCCGGGTTAAACGGGATTTCGTACAGGATCGTAACGCCCAGCGCCGCCAGCGCCGCCGCACGCTCGTCCGGCAGGGTCAGGCGGAACGGCGGGTCGTCGGGCCGGAACAGCTCACGCGGATGCGGCTCAAACGTCAGGACGGCAAGCGGCGCGCCGGGCCGGGCGGCATGGGCTGCGCGCAGCACGTGAGCGTGACCGAGGTGGACGCCGTCGAAGTTGCCGAGTGCGACGGTGGTGCCCCGCAACCCGTCCGGCAGGTCACGCCAGCTACGGACGACTTGCATTAGGCGCGGGCCGGCGGCAACACCGTCGCCTCTCCGGTGATGACCTTTTTGCCTGCCACGGTGCACACAGTGCTGAGTGTCGCCTGGCGTGTTGCGGGGTCGAGCGCTGTGATGGTTACGGTGGCAGTCACGGTATCGCCGATGTGGACCGGGCGGCGGAAACTGAGCGTCTGTGCCAGGTAGATCGATCCGGCACCCGGCAGCTTCGTGCCCATGACGGCGCTGATCAACCCGGCGGAGAGCATACCGTGCGCGATGCGGCTTTTAAACGGGGTCTGTGCCGCGACGTCATTATTGAAGTGCACCGGGTTCGTATCGAGGCTGACCGCTCCATAAAGTAGGATGTCGGCTTCGGTAATGGTTTTACCCAGGCTGGCAGACTGGCCGATATGCAGGTCTTCAAAGGCGATGCCGTCCATGCGTTGGTCCCCTTGTGGCGGGTTGGACAAGGCAGGGCGGCGGTGCGAACGTCAAGTGATGGAACAGTCAAAAGACCCGGCCGCGGCGCTGCTTGCGGCCCGGCGCAATGGCGTGCGGCTAGACCAACTACCCGGCGCCCCCACTTCGATGGCCGAAGCGGTCGCGATCCAGCAGGCGGTGCTGGCGGGGTTGGGGCAGACGGTCGGCGGCTGGAAGGTCGGTGCGCCGGGGCCCGATCAGCCACCCAACTGCTCGCCGCTGCCGGCCTCTGGCGTCGGGGATGGCTGCCCCCGCCATGGCTATATCGAAGGTGAGATCGCCGTAGTGCTGGGCCACGACCTGCCAGCGCGCGACGCGCCCTATACCGAAGCGGAGGTCCTGGCCGCCATCGCCAGTGTGCATCCGGCGATCGAGGTGTTGCACAGCCGATTTGGGCCCGAGCCGGATGCATGGTCTGGCTTGGCCGACAGTGGCGGCCATGCGGGGCTCGTGCTGGGCCCGGCCGTGGCCGGCTGGACAACGCTGGATCTGGCTGCCGAGACCCTAGAGGTGCGGGTGGACGGAATCGTGGTCAAGCGCGGCCAGGGCAACCCGGGCGGGCCGATACTCCGCTTGCTGCAATGGCTGGCCGATACTGGCGCACGGTGGGATGGCGGGCTACGCGCCGGGCAGGTGGTGAAAACTGGGTCATGGACCGGCAAGGATTTGGTGCGGCGCGGGCAGTCGGCCGTCGTGACGTTTGCTAACTGCGGTGCTGTGCGGATCGGCTAGTGCGCTCTCCGACCGGGCAGCTTTGCCTGGCCGGTGAGTGCCTGCCCGGCGGCAGAGTGCGGGCTAGGCGTTACTCCGCTGCCACCATCGGCCGCTCCGCACGGCTCGCGGTGCGGGCCGTGCCCATGCATAGCAGGCTGCCGAGCAACAGCGCGCTGACCAGCACAAACACCAACTCCGGGTGGCCATGGTCGATCAGGAAACCGAACGGCGCAGGCGTCAGTGCCGAGCCGAGCGGTAGGCCCGCGCTGACGAACCCGAACACCTTACCGATCTGGCCCGGCGGTGCGGCGTCCTTCACCATGATGTCCCGCGGCGTGCGGCTGGCCCCGAGCGCCACACCCGACAGGAACAGGCACCCCACCGTCAGCACACCCCCCAGCGGCAGCACGCCGCCAGCCAGGGTGAGTGCGGCCGAGATGACGGTGAGCACGACGGTGATGGGCACGAGCCGCTTGGCGCTATCGGCGAACCAGCCGCCCACCAGCACACCCGCGGTGTTGCCGATCATGTAGCCGGTCAAGGCCGAACTCGCCATCGCGATGTCCAGCCCGCGCACATCGTGCAGCACCGTCACCGCCCAGGCCTGCACGCCACCGCCCGCCATTGCTCCCAACAGGTAGAAGCCGAAGAACATCAGCATCGGCCGGGTCATGAGCAGCTCACGCCCGGACATGACCGGGCCGGTATCGGCGGTTTTCACCTGATCGGTCAGGATACGGCTTTGCAGCAAAATGGCACCCACGACCGGCAAGCCGATCGCGCCCACTAGCATTACGGCCTCCCGCCAGCCCATCACCACCATCAGCGCCGCGATCACCGGCGGTCCAGCGGCAAAACCGAGGTTGCCGCTGAACGTATGCAGCGCGAACGCCCGGCCCATCTTGTCCCGATCGACCGAGCCGGACAGGATCGAATAATCGGCCGGATGAATGACGGAGTTGCCCACACCGGACAGCGCGGCCAGCGCAAGGATCATCCAGAACTCGGTCGCGAACCCCATCATGAGGATGCAGCTCGCCATCAGCAGCGTCCCGCCCACGAGGAAGGGCCGCGCGCCGTGCTTGTCGACCAAAAACCCGACCGGCGTTTGAAGCACGGCCGTCACACCGCTCATGAGGGCGGCCGCCATGCCGAGTTCGCCATAACTGACACCGAACTCGGCCTTCCAGGCCAGGAACAAGGGCGGCAAGATCAGCATGTAGAAATGGCTCAGAAAGTGGCCAGTGCCGATCAGAAGGTTGACGCGGGCGGTGCGACGCATGGGGCGCAGATTGAATGTGGGCAGCTCGGAAGGCAAGCGTTATGCGTGCCCGGCTTTGCCAGAAAGCAGCACCGGATCGACATGCAGGATAGCCATGGCGCGCCGCCACTTGGTGTCGTGCTCCGCATCGAACAGCAGCGGCAGGTCACTGGGCGCAGACAACCACACGTTCTCCTGCATTTCGCGATCCAGCTGACCCGGCCCCCAATGCGCATAGCCGAGCGCCAGCAACCCCTCCCGCGGGCCCCCGCCTTGGGCGATGACCTGCAGCACATCCAGGCTTGCCGTCAGTGCCAGCCGGTCATCGACGCGCAGGCTCGCGTCGCTGGTCCAGTCGGCCGTGTGCAGCACGAAGCCTCGCCCACCATCGACCGGGCCACCGCGGCAGAGCTGGATCTGGCGTGCGGGCGGCACTGGCGAGACGTCAAGCTGCGCCAGCAGGCTGTCGAAACTCGGTTTGGCCAGTGGCTGGTTGAGCACGATACCCATTGCCCCGTCTTCGGTGTGGGCGCAGACCAAGATGACGCTGCGGTCGAAATGCGGATCGTCCACCGCGGGCATCGCAATTAGAAACTGGCCGGTAAGGTTGGCGTCGGGCGCGATGGGCATTGTATGCAGTTTGGATCGTTGCGCGAAAAGGGCAAGCCACCCCGTCCCGGTTACAGGTGACTCTGGCTAAGGCACCGGCTACTCCTGCTTCGAACTGCGTAGGACGCGATAATGATCAAGGTCGGCGACACCATTCCCGCCTTTAAACTCACGACCGCTGGTGTCGAGGGGCCAAAGGAGATCGCGACCGGCGATTTGTTCGCGCCCGGCAAGACGGTCGTGCTGTTTGCCGTGCCAGGCGCCTTCACCCCCACCTGCAGCGCGCGACACATGCCCGGCTATGTCGAGAACCTGGAGGCGCTGGCCGCCAAGGGTGTGGACACCGTTGCCTGTGTGGCCGTCAACGACGTGTTCGTGATGTCGGCCTGGGCGAAGGATCAGGGCGTGGACGGGCGTATCGTCATGATCGCCGATGGCGCATCGGCCTTTACGAAGGCGCTGGGGCTGGAGTTGGATTTGACCGCACGCGGCCTAGGCGTGCGCAGCCAGCGCTATGCGATGATCGTGCGCGACGGCCGGGTAGTGCATCTGGCCGTCGAAGCACCGGGCGGCTTTGACGTGAGCCGGGCCGAAAGCGTGCTGGCCGCGCTTTAGCGCTTCGCCCGGTTCAGCTGCAGCTCCGCCGCCGTCAGCTGAAAGCCGACCTGGATCCGGTAGACTGCTGCACTTTTTTGACGCGTTACCGGCAAGCGCAACTCCACCTCGTCACCTTGCAGGCGCAGCCGGTCCGTGTTGCTGGGGAACTCGGCGGTAAGGGTGAAGACCTGCTTGTCCAGGATCCGCTCGCCCTCGAGCACGGCGACGAAATAGGCAATCTCCGCCGTGCGTCCCGGGGCGGCCGGGCCGCGGGTGAGGTCGATGCCGGCGCGTATGGTGGTGACCACTGTGTCCGACCCGTCGCGGCGGCACGATCCGGCGAGCCCGGTCAGCCGCGCCACCAGCACCTGGTCCGTAATGTCGCGCCCGGTGCCGCGGTAGCGGGTGATGTCGGCGGTGTCGCGCACAATGCCGGAGGTAGGGCAGGGCGGGGGAAAGCGCTCGCCCACCGTACCGTCGCCACAGGCGGCCAGGGTCAGGCAGGCGGTCAGCAATGAGATGGCACGCATCGAAGGCTCTCCGGGTATGGCGGTACTGCGGGTGGGACCCCAGTTGTAGCGGCAACGGCGCGGCCGCATAGTGCGCCCTTCCCGGATGAGAGCCATGACCGAGCTAGACGTGCTGCAACCCATTGTCACGACCACTCTTCCGGCAGACCAGGCCATGCGCCGCCCGTTGCGCGTGATACTGGCCGGACCACGCGGTTTTTGCGCCGGTGTCGACCGGGCCATCCGCGTGGTGGAAGAGGCGCTCCGTCGTTATGGCGCACCGGTCTATGTCCGGCACGAGATTGTGCACAACCGCACTGTGGTCGAGGCGCTGGAGGCGCAGGGCGCGGTGTTCGTGGCCGAGCTGGATGAGGTGCCTGAGCATGCGCATGTCGTGTTCAGCGCCCACGGCGTCCCAAAATCGGTACCGGCGGAAGCCGACCGCCGCCAGCTCTTTTCGCTCGACGCCACCTGCCCGCTGGTCAGCAAGGTGCATCGCGAGGCAGAGCGGCATTTCGCCGATGGCGGTCCGGGCACCCGCCACATCCTCATGATCGGGCATGCCGGCCATCCGGAGGTGGTGGGCACGATGGGCCAGTTGCCGCCCGGTTCGGTGACGCTGGTCCAGAGCGTAGAGGAGGCCCGCAGTGTCGAGCCGACGCTGCCGGAGCAACTGGCGTTTATTACGCAAACGACGCTGTCGGTCGATGACACGGCCGACATCGTGGCCGTCCTGCGGGAGCGGTTTCCGCTGATCGAGGGGCCGAAGCGGGAAGACATTTGCTACGCCACCACTAACCGGCAGGCGGCGGTGAAGGCGGTGGCACCGGATTGCGACCTGGTACTCGTGATCGGCAGCCCGAACAGCAGCAACTCGCAACGCCTGCGCGAAGTGGCGGAGCGGGCTGGCGCCGGGCGCGCGATCCTGTTGCCCAAGGCGGCCGGGCTCGACTGGTCCGTGCTGGACGGCGTGAGTACGCTTGGCCTGAGCGCCGGGGCTTCGGCACCAGAAAGCCTGCTGCAGGAGTTGCTGGTGCGGCTGGCCGAGCGGTTTACGCTTACGATCGAAGAGCGGCGCGTGACGACCGAGGACGTGGTGTTCAAGCTGCCGGCCCCGCTCGGCTAGTGGCTGTTTATACCGAGGTTACGGACGAGGCGCTGGCGGCGTTCCTGATGGAGTACGATCTGGGCACTGCGGTCGCGTTTCGCGGCATCGCGGAAGGGGTCGAGAACAGCAACTACCAACTGCGCACCACGGGCGGCGACTATATTCTGACGCTGTACGAAAAGCGCGTCGACGCGGCGGAGTTGCCGTGGTTCCTAGGATTGATGGAGCATTTGGCGACGCAGGGCATCACCTGCCCGCAGCCGGTGCGGGGCCGCGACGGGGTCAGCCTGCGCCATTTGGCCGGGCGCCCGGCGTGCGTGACGTCGTTTCTGCCCGGCGTCTGGCCGCGGCGCGTGCGCGTCGAGCATTGCGGGCCGCTTGGCACGGCGCTGGCCGCGCTGCATGACGCCGGGCGGGGCTATGCGGCAACGCGCGCCAACGCACTCGGCCCCGCCAGCTGGGGCCCGCTGCTGGCGCGCAGCCCGGACGCGGACACGGTGCAGCCCGGTCTGCGGGTAGAGCTGGGGCGCGCGCTGGTGCGTATCCTAACGGCTTGGCCCGCCGGACTTCCGGTGGGGCACGTCCATGGCGACTTGTTCCCCGACAACGTGTTTTTCCTCGACGGACGGCTTTCGGGCCTGATCGATTTCTATTTCGCGGCGACCGACGTGCTGGCCTACGACTTGGCCGTGTGCATCAACGCGTGGTGCTTCGAGAGCGACTTTTCGTTCAACGTCACTAAGTCCCGCGCCCTGCTGCGCGCCTATATGGCTGCACGTCCGCTGACCGAAGCGGAGCAGGCGGCGCTGCCGGTGCTGTGCCAAGGGGCGGCGCTGCGCTTCCTGCTCACCCGGCTGTACGACTGGCTGCACACGCCGCCGGGCGCGCTGGTGGTGCGTAAGGATCCGGTCGACTACCTACGCCGCCTCCGTTTCCACCTGTCGGCCCCGGACGCCCATGCCTACGGACTCTGATCGCGGGCCGGTTCAGACTATTGTCGAAATCTGGACCGATGGCGGCTGCAAGCCCAACCCGGGTCCCGGTGGCTGGGCCGCCATCCTGCGCAAAGGCACCGTCGAGAAGGAGCTGACGGGGCGGGAGGCCGCGACCACCAACAACCGCATGGAACTAACCGCCGCCGCCGCCGCGCTGGAGGCGCTGACCCGCCCCTGCCGCGTCGTGCTGCATACGGACAGCGCTTACTTAAAGGACGGCATCACCCGTTGGCACACCGGCTGGGTCCGCCGCAACTGGCGCAACGCGGCCGGAGACCCGGTGGCGAACATGGATTTGTGGCGCCGCATCCTGGACGCTTCACGCCCGCACGAGATCGACTGGCGATGGGTCAAGGGGCACGCGGGTGACATAATGAATGAGCGGGCCGACGTGCTGGCGACCGCAGCGCGAGACGGTTAGGCCTGCACGTGTTTGCCGAGCGCACCATTGGCTGGCTCAACCGATGCCGCCGTTTGGCCAAGGATTGGGAGCGAATGAACCGCAACGCGCTCGCCTTCCTCCGCTGGGTATCAATCAGAATGATGCTGCGAAAGCTCTGCCAAATCTGAAATTGATCCCGGATG
>JANONC010000152.1:0-4830 GCA_031420655.1 Rhodospirillales bacterium
GCCGGACAGAAGACCAGTGCCGTCGGCATTCCCTGGCACCCGGCCGCCGAAACGTTCTGGCGCAAGCAGGGCGCAATCCTTTAACGGCACAAGAGCTGGTTGGGGCGGAAGGATTCGAACCTTCGGATGGCGGATTCAAAGTCCGCTGCCTTACCGCTTGGCGACGCCCCATCACACTGCGCCGGTGCCAGGACTGATTAGGCGAGGGTAGGGCTGTCCGTAAAGCCCTCGGTCGAGCACAAACCCGCCCAACCCCACCAGCCGCCAGGTACTGGACCCGCCTGCGCCGCCGCACCGGTGGCAAACAGGCCGTAGCATGTGGCGCCGGACCCACTCATGCGCGCCAGCAAGCACCCGGGCTGCGACCGCAACCACGCGAGTACATCGCCGATCGCCGGGCACAAGGCCAGCGCCGGCCTTTCCAGATCGTTACGCAACGCCGCCAGATCTAGCGCCATCGCTGCCGCATCCGGCCACGCGGCGGGCAGCACAGCCGCGTCCGAGAACGGCCCGGTCCGCGCCGCGAACACGGCCGGGGTCGCGACCGCCACACCCGGGTTGACCAGCAGGATCCCGCACGCCGGTAACGCGGGCGCCGGCAGCAGCACGTCACCCACGCCACGCATGACCGCCGGACGGCCATACACGCACACCGGCACATCGGCCCCCAGCCCGGCCGCCACCCCTGCCAGCGCTGCCCCATCCAGGCCCAAGCCCCAGGCCCGGTTCAGCAACCGCAACGCCGCCGCCGCGTCGGCCGAACCGCCGCCGATGCCACTTGCCACCGGCAACCGCTTGTCCAGCACCAGCGCAGCCCGCGGCACCACGCCCGCGAACGCAGCCAAGGCCCGCGCCGCCCGCAACACAAGATTGTCTGCACCCGTCGGCAGCCCGGCCGCCATCGGGCCCTGCACCGTCAGTGTCAGGTCGCTGGCTGGCCCGGCCCGCACAACGTCACCCGCACCGGGAAACACTGCCAGGCTGTCCAGCACATGGTACCCGTCCGGCCGCCGTCCGGTTACGTGCAGGTACAGGTTGACCTTGGCCGGCGCTGCCCCGGCAATCACGGAGCTACGGCGCGTAGGCGCAGCTCGATCCGTTCCTTGTCGGGCGGGTCCGGGTTCAGGTTCAGCGCCCGCCGCCACTGAAATTCCGCCTCTCGCAAACGGCCAGATGCGGCCAGCGCATCGCCCAAATGCCCGTTCACGACCGGGTCCTCAGGCTCTAGTTCCACCGCGTGCTCAAGCTGGGTCAGCGCCGGCTTCACGTCACCCTGCAACAGCATGACCCAGCCCAGGCTATCGACAATCGAGCCATCCTGCGGCCGCTGCGCCACAGCCCGCTCGATCATGGCGCGTGCCTCGGGCAGGTTCCTACCCTGATCGGCCCAGGCGTAGCCAAGATAGTTCAGCACGCTCGGCTGCTCTGGCGCCAGCTCCAGCGCGAATTTCAGATCCGACTCCGCCCGGGGCCACTGCCCGGCGCGGTCCAGCACCACGGCGCGCTGGTAGTACAGCGGCCAGGACGCCCGGTTCGGCGTGCCCACGCGCGCAATCGCCCGGTCCAGCGCCGCCACCGCGTCCGGATAGCGCTGGTCGACCCGGTACAGGTCACCCAGCATGGCCAGCGGCTCCGGCCGGTCCGGATAGGCAACGGCGAGCTGTTCCAGGATCTGCGCCGCCTGTTCGGGCTGTTTTGACTTGCCCAGCAGCGCGGCCAGCCGGATCCGCACCGTCGCACTCACCGGGTCCGACGCCGGCACCACCTCCAGCGTACGTTGCGCCTGCTGCAATTGCCCGGCCCGCTCCTGCGTTTCGGACAGCACCAGCCGCGCGGCGGTGAACCCGGGCCGCAGATCGAGGGCTAGTCGCAGCAGCAGCAAGGCTGGCTCGGCCGACCCTTGTTGCTGCAGCGCGGCCGCCATCGCCAGGTAAGCCTCTGCAATCCCGTCCGCCGCGCTCGTCAGCGCCGGTTGCGCGATCGACGCCTCCAGCGCCGGGCGGGAAATGGCCAGATCACCAGATAAGCCCGCAACCTCGCGCATCGAATCGCGCGCCTCAGTGGCCTGGCCCTGCCGGTATTGCCAATTGGCCAGCACCTGGCCGAACCGCAAATTAGTTGCGCCATACGTGCTGCGCGCCAGCGCGAACAGGCGCGCCGCCGTCTGTTGTTGTCCGCCCATGTCGGCGATCATCGCCCCGTGCAGCGCCATCAATCCACGCAACGCCGAGTTCTCGACGCTTGGTTCAAGCGTCAGTAATGCCGCCTGCGTCCGCCCGGCACCCTGCTGCGCCCACGCGACCAGCAGCGGTTTGAGGATTTGCGTAAGCGACGAGGGTGCCAAGGCACCGAACCGTGCCTCGGCCTGCGCCCAGCGCCCGGCTAGCACATCCTGGTTGGCGATCACGAGCTGGGCCGCCGGGTTATCCGGCAGCGCCGCCGCAAGTCTGGACGCCGACGCCCGCCCGGCCAGCGCCGCCGCGACAAAGGCCTGGTTGGCAACCGCCGGAACCTGCTTGTCCTGCGCCGCCGCCTCCTCCAGCCGGTCTGCCGCCGCGTTCTCATCCATGCGCTGGGCCGCAAACCGGCCCGACAGATAGGCGCCGAACGCCCCGTCCGGCTGGTACTTGGACGAGCCGACCGCGTCGTCGGCACCAAAGTCGTTGGCCGCGCACCCTGTAAGCAGCGACAGGACCAGTAGCGTGGTGCGGAATTGGCTCAAACCGCTACATGCCGCCCGGATAGGCCGGGCCGCCGCCGCCCTCGGGCGTACGCCAGTCGATGTTCTGCGTCGGATCCTTGATGTCGCACGTCTTGCAGTGCACGCAGTTTTGCGCGTTGATTTGCAGCCGGGGCTCACCCTGTTCGACCCCCACGGCCTCGTACACGCCGGCCGGGCAGTAGCGGCTTTCTGGGCTCGCATACTCCTCCCAATTCACGCCCTTCCACCGTTCCGGCTGCTTCAGAACCAGGTGTGCCGGCTGGTTTTCCGCATGGTTCGTATTGCTGATGAACACACTGCTCAGCCGGTCGAACGTGAGCGCGCCGTCGGGCTTGGGATAGGCGATGCGGGGCGCATCGGCGGCGCGCTTCAGCCCCTCATGATCCGCATGCGCGTGGTGCATCGTCCACGGCGCCCGGCCGCGCAGCACAAAGGTGTCGAGTGCCGAGTAGGCAATGCCGCCAAACAGGCCCCACTTCGCAAACGCCGGGCGGATGTTGCGGGCACCGTGCAGCTCCGGATGCAGCCAGCTCGCCTCGAACCGCGCAGTGTACGACGCGGGTTCGGCCGGCTTGCCATGCGCCAATGCATCGGCCACGGCTTCGGCGGCCATAATACCGGACTTCATTGCCGCGTGTGTGCCCTTGATCTTGGGCACGTTCAGGAAGCCGGCCGTATCGCCGATCAGCGCGCCGCCGGGGAAGGTCAGCTTCGGGATGGACTGGATGCCGCCTTCGCTCAGCGCCCGCGCGCCATAGCTGATGCGCCGCCCACCCTCGAAGTGATGGCGCATGGACGGATGGGTCTTGAAGCGTTGCATCTCATCGAACGGCGATAGCCAGGGATTGCTGTAATCGAGCCCGACCACGAACCCGTACGACACGAGATTCGGCCCGAAATGATACAGCCACGATCCCCCATAGGTCTTGCGATCGAGCGGCCAGCCCACCGTGTGCTCCACCAGGCCCGGCTTGTGCTGGGCGGCCGGCACTTCCCACAGCTCCTTGATGCCCAGCGCATAGGTTTGAGAGTCGCGCCCGTCGCGCAGGTTGAAAAGCTTCTGGACTTGCTTGGTCAGCGACCCGCGGCAGCCCTCGGCGAACAGGGTGTAATCCGCCCGTAGCTCCATTCCCGGCTGGTACGCGTCGCTATGCTCGCCGGACTTGGTGATGCCCATGTCGCCGGTGGCGACGCCGCGAACCTGGCCGTCTTCCACCAGGACCTCGGCCGCGGCGAACCCTGGGTAAATTTCGACCCCCAGCGCCTCTGCCTGCGTACCGAGCCAGCGGCACACGTCGCCCAGGCTTACGATGTAGTTGCCATCGTTGTGCATTTGCGGCGGCGTCGGCAAACGGATCGCGCGGGACTGAGTGAGGAACACAAACCGGTCCTCCGTCACCTTTTGCAGCAATGGCGCACCCTGCGCCTGCCAATCCGGCAACAACTCCGTCAGCGACCGTGGCTCGATCACGGCGCCGGACAGGATATGTGCGCCGACCTCGGCCCCTTTTTCCACCACACAAACAGACGTTTCGGGTGAAAGCTGTTTCAGCCGGATTGCTGCAGCAAGACCTGCCGGCCCGGCACCCACGATCAGGACGCCAAACTCCATCCGCTCCCGCACCGCGCCCTGCTCACTCATCTCGCACCCCATTCTTTTCCTATACGTAGGATGGATGTGCGGTTGCGCAAAACCCGCCCTGCGCACATTTTCGCAGTATGGCTCCGATGGACGATTTACAGGCGCTTTCGCTCCAGCTGGACTGGGGTGTGGATGAGGCGCTGGCCGCCAGCCCCGTCGTTCGCTGGCGGTTGGAGGCTGCCGTCGACACGCCCGCCGCACGGGCGCGCCCTTCCGCTCTACCACTGCCTTCAACGGCTGCGGATGCCCAGCCCGAGCTTGCCGCCATACCAACCATCGGCGCCCTGTACGACGCTTGGGCTCAGTTCGGCGGCTGCGGTTTGCGCGCGACCGCCACGACCACCGTGCGCCCGTCCGGCGAGGGGGCGCGGCACGTGCTGATGCTGGGTGACGCGCCATCGGCCGACGACGACCGCGCCGGCCTGGCCTTCTCCGGCCCATCCGGCGCGATGCTGGACCGGGTGCT
>JANONC010000153.1:0-15438 GCA_031420655.1 Rhodospirillales bacterium
AACAGGCGAAAGCTCGGATGCGGGCGGATGACGCGGTTCTGGTCGAGCAACGTCAGCCGGCCTTCCACCTCCAGCACGCGCTGGATGACAAACATGACATCGGGACGGCCGGCGTCATATTCGTCAAACACCAGGGCGCACGGGTGTTGCAATGCCCAGGGCAGGATACCCTCCCGGAACTCCGTAATCTGCTTGCCGTCTTTCAGCACAATCGCGTCCTTGCCGATCAAGTCGATGCGGCTGATGTGGCTGTCGAGGTTTACGCGAATGCAGGGCCAGTTGAGGCGTGCGGCCACCTGCTCGATATGCGTCGACTTACCCGTGCCGTGATAGCCCTGGATCAGCACCCGGCGGTTGAACGCGAACCCGGCCAGGATTGCCAGCGTCGTCTCGCGGTCGAACCGGTACGTGTCGTCGATGTCCGGCACATGTTCGTCTGGCGTGCTGAATGCGGGCACCGTCATGTCCGTATCCAGGCCGAACATTTCCCGCACCGACACGGTGGTGTCCGGCGTACTGGTGCTGTCGCTGGAGCGGCCCAGGGCGGGGGAGGCAACGGGCGAGAGTTCGTTCATAGGCGATGGGTCCTGTGCGGGGGCTTACCCTACGGCGGGCAAGCCGTCTTGATAAGCGGTACTCTAACCCGTGGCGGCCATACGGGGTTGTGCCGTTAGATAGTGCCGGACGGCGGCGTAAGCGATGTTTATCGTCTTCAGCATTTCCTCTGACGCCCGGTCGCCGCCATTCGCATCGGGATGGTGACGTTTAGCGAGCTCCTTGTACCGAGCCTTTACGGTGTCCAGCGACACCGGCCAATCCAAGCCCAGCGTATGCATCGGCTCCCGCAGGTCGGACGGGACCGAGCGTTGGGCCGGATGCGCCCCGTTGGGCTTACCGGCATGCAGGATGTTGAACGGGTCGCGCGCCATTGCCTCGTCCATTGCCTGCTGCTTGCCGAGTGAGCCGAGCGGCCAGGTCGGGCGCTGCCAACCCGTATCGGACCGGGTCTGCGCCTCGATCTGGCTTGGCGTCATGCCTTTGTAAAAATCCCACGACGCGTTGTAGGCGCGGACGTGTTCCAGGCAGAACCAATGGTATTCGTTGAGCGACGTACGCGATTTCGGCGCCCGGTACCCGCCCGCGGCGGTACAGGACGGCATGTCACAACAGCGGCCTGGCGCCGCCGGATCGGGCGCAAAGGCCCTGGTTCGCGGAGTGCGCTGGGTCATCCCGCTTTATGTGCGGTACGGGCCGCGGGGGGCAAGTGGGCTTTTGCCGAGGATTGATGTTTGGGGCGGTGGCCACGGCGTGGTAGCTGTCTTCCATGCCGGACGCCCTTCGTACGCCGATGTCGCGCGACGCGTTTTTCGCGTGGGCGGACCGGCAAGAAGGCCGGTACGAGTTCGACGGTTTACAGCCGATTGCCATGGTGGGCGGGACAGTTGGGCACAGCCTGATCACGGGTAATCTGCTGCGCGCCCTCGGTAGCCGGCTGGCCGGAACTGGCTGCCGGGCCTTGGGCCCTGACGCTGGCATAGGGACCGTGGGCGATAGCGTGCGATATACTGACGCCGTGGTGACCTGTTCGACCTTCCGGCTGGAAGACCGGCTGGTGGCAGAACCGGTGGTGGTGTTCGAAGTCATAAGCCCTACCTCGATCAGAACCGACCGCGTCACAAAGCTCCTGGAGTACCAAGCTGTCCCGTCGATCCGTCGGTACGTCATCGTCGAAGCGACCGCGATGGCGCTGACTGTGTACGTGCGCGATGCGACTGGCGAGCCGTTCCGGGCGGGCGGGCCGACCGATCCGGTCGAGATGCCCGAACTGAACATCGCAGTGCCGATGTCCGAAATCTATGACGGGTTAGGGCTCGAAACGGACTGATCAGAACGGTCTGATCAAGCGGGCGATGGACGAACCGCTCCTGCCAGGCTACCCAACCGAGATGATCGAAAGCCGCGCCGGCCGCCTGCACGCCATCCTCACCCAGCACCTCGCCCCGGCCCGGCTGGAAGTGGTTGATGACAGCGCCAAACACGCCGGGCATGCCGGGGCTGCGGCGGGCGGGCAGACGCATTACAGCGTGCTGGTGGTGTCGGACCGCTTCGATGGCCTCTCCCGCGTCGACCGCCATCGCCTGGTCACCGGCGCGCTGGCCGCAGAGTTCGAAGGCGGGCTGCACGCGCTGTCGCTTACGTTGCGTACGCCGGCGGAGCAGGGTGGGCCGGTTTGTTAGACCTCACGCATGAGACCGCCCGCGGTCGTGTTGTTCGATATGGACGACGTCCTTTGTACCTATAGACGGCCCATTCGCGCGGCCTATCTTGCCCGGCTGGCCAACACGACCACCGAGGCTGTTATGCAGGCGGTCTTCGGTTCGGGTTTTGAAGCCTTGAGCGATGCCGGTTTCCTCGATACGGCCGCCTACCTCCGGGGCTTTGGTGAACGTATCGGCTACTCCCTCACCCAACAGGAATGGCTGGATGCGCGCCGGGCTGCCATGGTGCCTCGCCCAGAGGTCCTAGAAATCGTTCGCCAGGTAAGCGGGCGGGCTCGGGTAGCAGTGCTCACCAATAATCCGGCGCTCGTTTCGGATCATATTGATGAATTATTCCCGGAACTGCCGCCTCTATTTGGCCCTCACGTTTATACATCGGCCGGATTTCGCGCGGTCAAGCCGTCTCCACAATGCTACCGCCGCTGCCTGGCCGCTTTAGGTGCGAAACCGACCGAGGTGCTGTTTGTGGATGATCTGTATGAGAACGTGGCGGGCGCTACGGCAGCGGGCCTGCATGCGGTGCGGTACCGCAGCCCGGCAGCGCTCGCGCAGTGCTTACGCGAATACGACCTTGCGTGAGTACGCCACGATCTAGCCCTGGTCCAGCACCGTGGCCGGCTCGTAATATTCCGGATAGGTCCGCTGCACGACCGGGCTGCTCGGCGCATAGGCCAGGCAGGTGCCGATCAATAGAGGCTTCTTCGCCATCGGTGCCGCGGCGGTTTCGGTGGCGTTTGGCTCCTCTAGAGGCTTGCGCCGCATGGCAAATATGGTCTGGAACGCGACGGTACCCATTTGACCCAGCAACTCCCGTAGATGCGTGCAGCCGTGAACGCCACCGACACGCTCATTGGCGGCCTTCATAAATCCGCGCCCGATCTGCAACCCGGCCAGACGTGCAAACAGCGGAGCCGCATCGGGGCAGATGTTGAACGGGCCGTACTCGGTCACGGCTTCGAAGCGCACGATCGTCATCATCCGGTCCACCGTCATCCGGGCCAACATGCCATGGACCGGCGTGCCGGCGCGCACCTCGCCGCGGTCATGGTTGGCAAAGTCGTATGTTTTGGTGTCGGTCAGCTGCGCTTCGATGTCGAACAGCCCATCGCCACGCTCGTAACCGTTCAAGGTTATGGCCCGGGTATGCAGGTGCTCGCGCACAACAGGGGGGGAAAGGGGCATGACGTTCCTGTTCAAATAAACCGGGCGAGCCGGACGGCGGTATGGCCCCGGCTGGGCCGCAGGCTCGGCATCACCAGCAGGCAGTCGTCGTAGGGGGTGCGGATTTCGGCCGGGCCATCGTTGGCAATCAGCGTGCCGCGCCGGGGTACGATATCGCCGCCACGAAACGGGTGCGTGAAGGTGAACCCGGCCGTCGCGGCCGTCACGGCCTCTGTCACCTCTGCCCAGCTTTGCACCTGGCCCGGCGGTGGCGCGCCCGTCCGCAGCCCAACGGTTCGTAGCCCGGTATGACGGAGTAGCGCCGCCACGCACGACGCAGCCACTTCCACCGTTTGGCGAACCCAGTGCTGCCCGGCCTCCAGCAGGCACGCGACCGCATCGCCATCCGGACGCACGAACCGCCCGTAATCGATTAGGCGGGGCCCGCTCACATGCCCCGCATCGGCCACCACAAGGGCGGGTATGCCGAGTGACAAGGCCAGCGCGCGCCCCTTGGCGGACGGTCCGCACAACATGAGCGGGTCGGACGGCCACAGCATGGAGTGCAGGTCGAGCAGTACGTCCGCCGTGTCGATCAGCGGGCGCATGGCCCGCGCGCGCCCGAGTTCGGTGCTCTGCCGCGTGCTGTCGAGCACGGCCGGGTCCCATAACCGGTTGAGATCTTCGTCCACAAACCGTGAGGCCGTCGGATGCGCCGGGTCGAACCGGTCGAACGCGTCCAGATTGGCAAAACCGAGCGTCAGTCGCCCACACACCGGGCGTATGCGATCCTGCAGCAGGCGCAGCAGCACATGCGCGCCCGCAACCTCGTTGCCATGGATTATTGCGACCAGCATGACATGCGGGCCGGGTGCCGTGGATGCAAAAGACCAAAAACCCGGCACCCCGGTATTTCCCGCCCGCCAGGGGCCAAGGTCTGGCGCGCCGAGGTCTACCGCGAAATACGGGACCGCGTCGGCGGAGGAGGGGGCGCTGCTCATCAGCATCAGTCTAGCTTGCCAGGACCGTCGGGCAACTGCGACGGTTACAAGACGGGCTTGCGGCCCGTGTACTCCCGAAACAGGCCGAGGCTTACGGTGCATTTTACGTCGGTAAAGCCCGCGCGGCGCAGTGCATCCTCGATCACGGTGGGTGCAACGCAGCCATCGAGCGTGTCGCGATAGTAACCCATGAGCGTCACGGCCCGTGCATAGCGCCCAGCCCCGCGGCCGAACACGGCGTGCATAGCAGGCACGGCCTTGCTGATCCAAAAGCCGAGCGCCGCCCGCGCCAGCCTATTCTGTGCCGGGCCGATCTCCATGATCATCGCCTTACCGCCGGGCTTCAGCACGCGGCGATATTCGCTGAATGCGGCAACCAGGTCCGACACGTGGCGGACGGCGTAACCCATGGAGACGAAGTCGGCCGTGTTGTCCGGCAACGGCAGCGCCTCGGCTTCACCCTGCACCAGCATGACGCGGCCGGGCAGCACCTGCCGTGCCTGCGCCAACATGCCGGTGCTGGGTTCGACCGCGTAAACCGTACCTGCCTCGCCCACTATGTCGGCCGCCGCACGCGTGACCTGGCCCGTACCGGCGGCAACGTCTACGATCGTCATGCCCGGTTCCAGCCCGGCCAGCGTGAGCGTGTGGCGGCGGTACCAGGGGCCGGAGCCGAATGCGAGCAAGGCGGCCGTGCCATCATATTCGACGGCCGTTTCGTCAAACAGCTTGCGCACATATTGCGGACGTACGGCATCGTCGGCATAGCGCCCGGCAAGCGTCGGGTGCGGGCGGATGGGACCATCCATCTGATCGGCACTCATCGATGGCACTCCTGGACTGTAATGCGGACTACCAGCGTTATACAGGTCATGGCAGGCTGGTCCACTGTGCGAAACGTCCCAGTTACGGTAACGAACACAAGAACGGCGCGACGTCATGACTGCGCTGCGGGAGGGACGCGCCGCCATGCAACCAGCCGCCGCCCGCACCGGATTGCACGCCGTTTGCGCTGCCGTGCCTGGGCGGGTTGCGTTTGTATCGGTGATGCTAGTGCTGGGCATCAGCTTTTTAAGCGCTAGCGTTGCTGGGATGATTTTGAGCGTCGTGCTGCCACCCCGCCTGCGGGCGTCCTGCGGGCGGAGCATCATGCGGCGCGGGTTTCAGTTTTGCATCGGTCTGATGCAGTTCACCGGCTTCTGTCAGTTCGATCTTTCGGAGCTGGACGCGCTGCATAACGCAAGGGGGCTGGTGATTGCGCCCAACCACCCGACCTTGTTCGACGTGGTGCTGATTGTCAGCCGGGTGCCCAACGTCGTGTGCGTAACCAAATCAAGTTTATGGAACAATCCGCTGCTGGGCGGCATGGTCCGGCTGGCCGGGTTCATCCGCAACGACGCTGCGTTGCCGTTGGTTCGTAAGGCAGCGGCAGAGCTGCGCCGCGGCTCCAACTTGCTTATTTTTCCCGAGGGTACGCGCACCCCGGCCGGGTCAAGCATTGGCCGGTTCATGCCGGGTTTCGCGCTCATGGCCAAGGCAGGCCGAGCCCCGGTGCAGACCGTCTTTCTGGACGCGCAAACGCCCTACCTACGGAAGGGCTGGCCATTGCTGCGCCAGCCGCCGCTACCATTGGTCTATCGGGCGCGCCTGGGCGAACGCTTCACGGTCGATGGCCAGCTTGCCGCCCCGTTTGTGGCCAGGCTTGAGCAGTACTTTGAGGCGGAGCTGGCCTTGGTGCTGGCCGGATGACGCCCTCGGCCACGCACGTCGTCGTGATTCCGAGCTACAACACAGGAGCCACCCTGTTGCGCCAGACGGTGGCGGAGGCGGTCGCGGTGTGGTCGCCGGTCTGGGTCGTGATCGATGGCAGCACCGACGGGTCCGCCGACGCGTTGGACGACCTGCCCGTGCGCGTGGTGCGGCGGTTGCGCAACGGCGGCAAAGGGGCGGCCATCCGGTCGGCGCTGACCGAGGCGCTCGCGCAAGGGTTTACGCACGCGCTGACGATGGACGCCGATGGGCAGCACCCTACCGGTCACATCCAGCGCTTCATGGCCGCGTCGGCCGCTGCGCCCCAGGCGCTTGTCCTGGGCGTGCCGCAATTCGGGCCGGATGCGCCGGCGTTGCGGGTTAAGGGGCGGCGGATCTCCAATTGGTGGGCCAATCTGGAGACGCTATGGACCGGCATCCAGGACAGCCTGTTCGGCTTTCGCGTCTATCCGGTCGCCCCGCTATGCGCCGCCATGGCCCGGTCGTCGGGCATGCGCGGATTCGACTTCGATCCAGAGGCGGCAGTGCGGCTGGTGTGGATGGGTGTGCCGCCGCTGAACCTGCCAGCCCCCGTGCTGTACGTGGCAACGAACGAAGGCGGTGTGTCGCATTTTCAGTACGGGCGGGATAACGCGCTGCTCACGTGGATGCACGTGCGGCTGATGGTTGGCATGCTGCTGCGTTTGCCGGTGCTGGTCTGGCGGCGGCCGGCAAGGCGACCGCGCCCTCACCCAGCGCCGTAATCGCCGCAAGGATCGCGGGCAGGGCGTTGAGAACGACCGGGAGGCCCCGGTCATCGCGGGCCGAGTTGCCGTCATGCAATAGCAGCACGTCACCCGGGGCCAGCCCGGCCGTCAGCCGGCGCGCCACCACGGCCGGGTCCCGGCAGGACCAATCATACGCGCGACGGGTCCAGGCGGCATGGCGCAGCCCGCCACCTGCCAGAATGGGGTCGAGCGCCGGACTGCGCAGGCCCATCGGCGCACGGAACCAGACAGGAGGAACCCCAGCAATGTCGCTCAGCACTACTTGGGCGCGCAGAACTTCGCGCCGCATGGGGCCGGGAGTGTAGGCCGCAAAGCCGTAGGGGTGAGACCAGGTGTGGTTCTCGACCCGGTGGCCGCGGCGTACGATCTCCCGCACCAGCGCCGGGTGGGCGGCGGCGCGATTGCCGATGCAGAAAAAACTTGCCTGTGCGTCGTGCGCGTCCAGCACGTCCAGCACATGTGGCGTGAGCGCCGGGTCAGGCCCGTCGTCGAACGTGAGCGCGACGCCCGGCCCTGGCAGCCGCACCAGCGACGGCCCGGCGATTTGGCTGCGCGGGTGCATGCCAACAGCCAGCACCGCATGATTGGCGGCCAGGCCGCCCAGTACGTAGGGCCAGGCGTCCGGCACCAGCGCCAGCATTGGAATGGCCGCCTTGTGGAGCCAGAGCGACGCGCGTGCGAGCGGCGTGGGCGTCCAGGTCACGCGCGGCTCATGAACGCATCCCGCATTGTCGCCCACCCACCCTGGCGCATGTGCCGGGCCACCGCGGCAAGGCCGACATGCGGGTGTCTTGGAAACATCATGCGCCGGGCCAGGTCCTCGGCCACGAACATCGCCGCCACGAGTGGCAGGTCAAGGACGTTGACAAAGAATGACCAGACGGCAACCGGTGCCAGGGTAAGCAACAGGGCCGAACCCCCGATTTGCGCGACGAAAAACACGCACCACGCCTTGGTCACCATCACGGCATACCGCTCGATCGCCGGATAAAAGTTTGGATCCAGGATGCGGCCCATCTGCACCACGAGAGGCACGCGTCCCGGGCGCAACGTGCTGGCGAATACGAGGAACAGCATGGCGTTAATGGCCGTGTGCGACAGCCCGGATACAACGAGCAGCCCGATTTCGGCCGGGATGCGCAGGCTGGCGCGATAGGTGACCAGCCCCGCGGCCAGCGCCAGCCCGGCCAGGACGGCAGCGCCCGCCACACCGATGCTGCGGCCAGTCCAGGTCCGGCTCAGGATACCTAGGCCAAGCGACCACTGCGCTGCCGCCAGGGCCAGGGCAAGCGGTAGGCCGGTTCCGGTTGCGACCAGAATGTGCGTGGCAAAGGGCGACGCGATGGCTGCGGCCGTCACAGCCCCGCGCCACAGGGTCCGCCAACGCCCGCTCATTCGCCTACGACCGCACACTGGTGAATGGAGCGCATACGAGCAATTACTTTCTTGGTCGTACCGTGTATGTAAGTACGGCGCTCTGGCCGCAACCGCTATGAAAGCAGGACCACTGTTGGCCGACTTGACCGAGCACCCCCTGGACCAGAACACAAGTGAGGCGACCCGGCGCGATCTGGCAGACCTGATCGTATCGACCCTATCGCTTGACATCGAACCTGGTACTATCGACCCGGCCACGCCGTTGTTTGGTGAAGGCCTGGGCCTCGACAGCATTGATGCGCTTGAGATTGCGCTGGCAATTTCCAAACACTACGGGTTCGAGCTGCGGTCTGACGACGAGCGGAACAAGAGCATTTTCTCGACACTCGATAGCCTGGCCGAACACATCGCCGCCAACCGGACCCAGTAGCCGGTGCCGGAGGCGTATCGGCTGATTGGCCGACCGCTCTCTGCGCCGCTTTTTTACACGGCCGGGGGTGCGGTCGATGGCGCGGCCCTGTTACGCGCCGCCGCCCGGTTTGCCGAGTCGCTACCCGGAAGCGGACCGGTGCTGAACCTGTGTACCAACCGGCTGGGCTTCACGGTTGGCATTCTGGCCGCGCTGCTGTCGGGACGCCCCAGCGTGATGGGGCCTGACCGCTCCGGTGCCGGGCTGGCCGGTTTGCGTGCGCAATACCCCGATGCGGCGGAGCTGGCCGATGCCGACCTGGCCCTGACCGTGCTGCCTTCGGACCGGGTGGGGCCCCTGCCAGCCAATCCGCTGATTGCGGCGGGCCAGCTTGCGGCTATCGTCCTTACTTCCGGCACGACCGGGCGGCCGGTGGCGCACCGGAAGCTTTGGGGCGCGCTGGTGGAGCGTAGTCTCGCCGCCGGCGCGCGGTTCGGCTGGCATGACGACCGCGCGCCATGGTCCGTGCTCGCTACCGTACCTGGCCACCACATGTATGGCTTCGAGACGTCGGTCTTGCTGCCGCTCCACGCTGCGGTCGCCAGCTGGAGTGGCCCGACCCTGCTGCCGGCCGACGTTCGCGCGGCGATGACGGCACTACCCGCGCCGACCGTGCTGGTGACGGCGCCGCTTCATCTGCGCGCACTGGTCGAAGGTGGCGCGACCGGCCCGGGGTTACGCCTGGTGATTTCCGCCTCCGCCCCGCTGGACCCGGCGCTCGCCGCCCAGGCGGAGGCGCTGTGGGGCGCGCCGGTCCTGGAGATATTCGGTGCAACCGAAGTGGGCTCGATCGCCAGCCGCCGCACGATCGAGGGCGATACCTGGCTGGCCTACCCCGGTGTGACGATCGAGGCTGTAACGATCGAGGCTGGGACCACCACGGTCGTGACGGCGCCGCACGCCCCGGCCACTGCGCTGGCTGACGTGATTGAGCCAGCCGGCACAGGCCAGTTCAGGCTGCTAGGGCGGCAGGCGGACCTGGTCAAAGTCGCAGGCAAGCGCGCGTCCCTCGCCGCACTCACCCGCATGCTTGCCGCGCTACCGGGTGTGGAGGACGCGGCTTTCCTGGTGCCTGACGAGCTGGAGCGGGGCGGGCGGTTGATCGCCTTTGCCGTCGCGCCTTCCCGTTGTGCGGACGAGTTGCTGACTGAGTTGCGCCACCAGATCGACCCGGCGTTCCTGCCGCGCCGGGTGCTGCAGGTGGAGCGGCTACCGCGCAACGAGGTCGGAAAGGTGCAGCGGCAGGCGCTGCTAGCCTTGCTGGCGGCCATGAGCGCCGGCCCGGCATGACGGAGGCCGTCGTGTTCACGGTGCCCCATGCCCATCCGTCGCTGCCCGGCCACTTCCCGGGCCAGCCCGTCGTACCGGGCGTCGTGCTGCTGGACCACGTGGCCCTGTGCGTACTGCCGCCCCATGCGCGGCTGACAGCAATCGACGTGGTAAAATTTACGCGCCCGGTGTTGCCCGGTGAGGCTGTTTCGGTCCGGGCCGGAGTGCCCGAGGCCGGGCGCTTAACGTTCGCCTGCACCGTCGCTGGTGAGGACGCGCTGCGCGGCACGCTGCGCTACGCATGAGTGCCACCACGAAAAGCTGGTCGGCAGAACGGGAGCGGGGGTCCGCGGCGTGGCTTACGGCCATGCGCTGGGCAGTGTCTGCGCTGGGCGCGCCTGTCGGCCGGCTGTTGCTGCTGCCGATCGTTGTGTGGTTCCTGCTGACGTCTCCGCGGGCCAGGGCGGCATCGCGTGACTATTTGGGCCGTGTCCTGGGCCGCCCTGCCGGGCTGTGGGATGTGAGCCGGCATTTCTATGCGTTCGCCCAATCCATTCTTGACCGCGGACTGCTGTTGCTGGGCCGGACGGATGCGCAGGCCATGCGGATCGAAGGGATCAGCCATATAGCAGCGGCGCTGGCCGAAGGACGCGGCTGTCTCCTGCTCGGCGCGCATCTGGGGGGTTTTGAAGCGCTGCGTGCGGTGGGCCTGCAGGCTCCGGCGCGGGTGCGTCCGATGATGTACCGGCAGAACGCCGGGGCGCTTACGGCGCTCATGGACCGGCTCGCGCCCGGGTTGCTGGCCGACGTGATCGAACTGGGCAGCCCGTGCGCCATGCTGGATGCGCGAGAGGCGGTGGGGCGGGGCGAGATCGTCGGTATGCTGGCCGATCGCGGTGGCGCACCGGCGGGGGAGCGACGGTGGGTTACGGCGCCGTTACTGGGAGCCGATGCGCCGTTTCCGGCCGGGCCGTTCGCGCTGGCCCATGCGCTGGAAGCGCCGGTGTTGCTGTTTCGCGCCGTGCGGATGTCCGGCGGACAGTGGCTTGTGCAGTTCGAGCCATTCGCCAGCCGCATCGTCCTGCGCCGTGGGGCCAATCGCGCCGCGGACCTGCAAGTCTATGTCGGGCGCTATGCCGCTGCGCTGGAGCGGGCGTGCCGGGCCTATCCGTTCCAATGGTTCAACTTCTACCCTTTTTGGGAGCAACACGCTGATGCCGGCCCGACGAGCCCTGCTCCTGGCGCTGCTTCCCGCCCTCGCCCGGGCTGAGACGCTCGACGTGCCGGCGCTGATGGCACAGCTGGCCGCGGTGCCGGAGCGGCGGGCGACGTTCCGGGAGGAGAAGCGGATCGGCGCCCTCACCGCGCCGTTGCTCAGCAGCGGCACGCTGTCGTACCGCCGGCCGGGCCATCTGGAGAAACTCACGGACTGGCCGGAGCCAGAGAGTTTGGTGGTCGACGGTGACCGCATCGTGCTGACGGTGGGCGACGATGCACCGCGGGTCGTGCCGCTGAGTGTGGACCCCGGGCTGCGCGCCGCAATCGATGCGTTCCGCGCGCCCCTGGCCGGGGACCTCGTGGCGCTGAGCCGGTCGTTTCGCGTGCAGGGCAGCGGATCGATGGCGGCGTGGCGGCTGGACCTGGCGCCCTCCGACCCGGCCGTCGCTAAGCTGCTGCGCGCCGTGCAGGTGGCCGGGGAGGGAACGGCAGTGCGCGACGTGACGGTCACGCAAACCAACGGCGATGTGCAGCACCTGACCATCGTCACGCGGCCCTAGCCATGCGGCGTTGGGTGTTGGTCGTGGGTGCCTTGGCGCTGTCCGGGCTGGTGTTCGCTGCCGCGCTGCGGGCGGTGCCGGTCCGGGCGGACATTGCGTCGTTCCTGCCCGAAGGCCGGACCCCGGGCGCGCGCCTCATGCTGCAAGAGCTGCGCGACGGCGCGGCTGGGGGTGTGTTGCTGGTGGGGGTCGAAGGTGCGGCGGTACCGGTGCTGGCCCGGATTACGACGAACATGGCGAAGCGATTGCAGCAGACCGGCCTGTTCCGCATCGTTGCCGCTGGGCAGGGCGCGTTGCCGTCCGACGCTGAGCGGGAGCAAGTGTTCGCGCGCCGCTATTTGCTGGCAGACGCGCCGATGGACGTGGCGGCGCTGCGTACGGGCATGACCGGCCTGCTGCGAACGTTGCGTTCGTCCGCCGGCGCGGTCGCGCTGCCATACGGGCTGGCGGACCCGGCTGGGTCGTTTGCCGGGCTGCTGCGCCGCTGGGGTGGGGCCACGCCCGTGCGCGTGGTGGACGGCGCGTGGTTCGACCCGGCGCGAGACCGGGCGCTGCTGATTGCGGCCACGCGCGCAGGTGCCGTCGATGGTCCGGCACAGGCGGCGGCCGTTGCGGCGATACGGAGTGGATTTGCCGGTGCCGCCGCGGGCACAGGCGCAGTGCTGCGGGTCAGCGGCCCGGCCGTATTTGCGGCGGAGGCGGCAGCGTCCATCCAGCGGGATGTGGAGTTGGTGTCGGTTGCTTCCACCCTGCTGGTTGCCGGGCTGCTGGCATGGCGGTTCCGGTCGCTGCTGGTGCTGGCCGCCATCGGGGTGCCGTTGCTACTCGGGTTGGCGGCGGCGGTGCTGGTGACGGCGGCGGTGTTCGGCGTGGTGAACGGCGCGGCGCTCGGGCTGGGCGCAGCCATGGCGGGCATCGCCGTGGATTATCCCGTGCTGCTGATTGGGCACCGCCGGACGGGCGAGGCCGCGGGGGCGACGCGGGCGCGGATCGGGCCGGCGTACCGGCTGGCGGTGGGCACGGCGGTGCTCGGGTTGGGCGGCATGGTGTTCTCCGGCCTGCCGGGCCTGCAGCAGCTGGGCGTGTTTGCAGCGACCGCGCTGGCGGCGACGGCGGCGGCAACCTGGTGGGTGCTGCCGCGCCTGGTCGTGGCAGCGGATCTGGCCCCGGTTGCGGCGGGCGATGTGCGTTGGCTGCCGCGGGTCGAGCAGGCGCGGCGCGGCCGGGTGTGGGCGCTGGTGCCGGCGGGCGCGCTGCTGGCCGTGCTGGCGTGGCAGGGCGGGCCGCGGTGGGAGAACGACCTGGCCGCGCTCAGCCCCGTGCCGGACGCTGCCCGGGTGCTGGACCAGCAGCTCCGCACCGCACTGGGCGCGGCGGAGGCAGGGCAGTTCCTGGTGGTGCGGGGGGCTTCGGCCGAAGAGGTGCTGCAACGGCAGGAGTCGCTGGGCCTGCGTGATGCGGAGTACGCCGCGCAGCTCATACCAAGCGTGGCATTGCAAGAACGGCGGCGGGCGGCGCTGCCTGCGCCGGTTGTGCTGGCGGCCCGGGTGGACGAGGCCAGTGCAGGCCTGCCGTTCCAAACCGGCGCGTTCCAGCCCTTCCTGGACGGCGTCGCCGCCACTGCCACGGTTACCGCGTTGCGCCCGTCCGACCTGGATGGCACGGCCCTGGGTGCCCGGCTGGCGCCATTGCTGACCCAGTCCGGCGCGGAATGGCTGGGACCCATACGGTTCCGTAACCCGGCCGCGATCCCGCGCGACGTGGACCCCGCGCTGGCGACGGCGGTCGACGTGCGGGCCGAACTTGGAACGATCCTGACCAGCTACACCTCGGGCGCATGGCGGTGGCTGGCGATCTGCGCGGCGTTGGCAACGGCGGTGCTGGCGTGGGGCACGCGGGCCGAGTGGCGACGGTTGCCGCGCGTGCTGGGGCCGGTGCTAGCGGCCGTGGTGCTGGCTGGCGCAGCGCTGGCCGTGGGCGGTGCCCGGCTGTCGTTGGTGCATGTCGTGGCGCTGCAGCTCGTGGCCGGGGTGGGGTTCGACTACGCCGTGTTTTTCAGCCGCCCGCAGCTGGATGACGAGGAGCGGGCGCGGACCCTCCGTACGCTGGTGACGTGCAACGCCATGACGCTGCTGACCTTCGGCGCGCTCGCCTGTTGCCGGACCCCGTTTCTGCACGATATCGGGCTAACGGTCGCGGTCGGCGCGGCCCTCGCCATGGCGGCGGCATTTTTGTTTGCAGGCCCGGTTCCGGAGATGCGGCGATGAGCTTTTCACTCACCGGGCTGACGGCGGTTTCCGCGCTGGGCGCAGGTGTGGCGGCGCATGCGGACGCGCTCCGCACCCGGCGTAGCGGGCTGCGCGCCAACGATTACGAGGGCGCGACAGGCGGCTGGATTGGTCGTGTACCGGGGATCGAGTCGCATCGGCTGCCCCCCGACTTGCAGGCGTACGATTGCCGCAACAACCGCCTGGCGGACATGGCGCTGCGCACCGACGGCTTCCTGGCCACCGTCGCCACCGCCGTGGCCCGCTACGGAGCTGGGCGTATCGCCGTGGTGCTCGGCACCAGCACGTCGGGCGTGGAGGCGGCGGAAATCGCCTATCGCGGGCGGGACGACAGCGGCGCGCTGCCCGCCAGCTTCGACTTTCGCGGCACGCAGGACATTGCCTCCATCGGTGCGTACGTGCAGCGCGCCCTCGGCCTGGCCGGGCCCGTGATGGTGGTGAGTACGGCCTGTGCCAGCAGCGCCCGCAGCATGGTGGACGCGGCGCGGCTGATCCAGGCCGGGCTGTGCGACGCGGCGGTCGTGGGCGGGGCCGACACGCTGTGCCGCATGACGCTGCATGGCTTCGCCTCGCTGGAGCTGATTTCACCCTTCGCCACCCGCCCCTGCAGCGCGGACCGGGCAGGCATATCGATCGGCGAGGCGGCTGGCTTCGCATTGCTGGAACGGGACGGCCCGGCGGACGCGCTGCGCCTGCTGGGCTGGGGCGTGTCCAGCGACGGGTACCACATGAGCACCCCGCATCCGGAGGGGGCCGGCGCCATTGCGGCCATGAACGGAGCACTCGGCCGGGCGGGGCTGGAGCCGGGCGCTATCGACTGGGTGAACCTGCACGGTACCGGCACCCGCGCGAACGACGCGGCGGAGGATAAGGCCGTCGCCGCTGTGCTGGACGGCGTGGGCGTACCGGTGAGCAGTACGAAGGGCTGGACCGGCCACACCCTGGGCGCATGCGGCGTGCTGGAGGCGGTGCTGGCGCTGTGCTGCCTGCGCGAAGGCTACGCCGCCGGGTGCCTGGGCATCGATGCACCGGACCCGGCTTTTGCCACGCGCGTGTTGGTGCAGCATGAGGCGCGGCCGGTGCGGCATGTGCTGAGCAACGCGTTCGGATTTGGCGGGACCAACTGCAGCCTTGTGTTCGGATGAGGCGTCCGGCGCCGGACGTGCCTATTTTGGGCGTGCCGGTTTTGGGCGTATCGATTTTGGGCATGTCGGGATGGGGGCCTGGGCTGGAGGGATGGCCGGTGGCGGCGCCGGTGCTGGCCGGCCTGGCCGCGCCG
>JANONC010000154.1:0-7127 GCA_031420655.1 Rhodospirillales bacterium
ATCACCAAATCCACCGTTCCCGTCGGCACTGGCCGCCGGATCGAGGAGATCATGCGCCGAGCCCGGCCGGACGGCGCGTTCGACGTTGCCAGCAACCCAGAGTTCCTGCGCGAAGGCAGCGCCATCGGCGACTTCATGCGCCCCGACCGGGTTGTGATCGGCACCGATAGCGAGCGGGCGCGGGAGGTCATGAAGCGGTTGTACCGCCCGCTTTATTTGATCGAAGCGCCCATCCTGTTCACGTCGCTGGAAACGGCGGAGCTCACGAAATATGCCGCCAACTCATTCTTGGCGATGAAGGTGACGTTCATCAACGAAATGGCCGATCTGTGTGAGAAGGTGGGGGCCGACGTGCATGATGTGGCGCGCGGCATCGGCCTCGATGGCCGGATCGGGCGGAAGTTCTTGCACGCCGGACCAGGATTTGGCGGCAGTTGCTTCCCAAAGGACACGCTGGCGCTGATGCGGATCGCACAGGATTGGGGCGCGCCGTCCCGCCTGGTGGAAGCGACGGTCGCGGTCAACGATGCGCGCAAAAGCAGCATGGCCGCCCGCGTCATCCACGCCGCCGGCGGCTCGGTCCACGGCAAGACCATCGCCGTGCTGGGCCTCACGTTCAAGCCCGAGACAGATGACATGCGCGATGCGCCCAGCCTGCCAATCGTAAGCCGGCTTGCGGAAGAGGGAGCCACCATTCGCGCCTATGACCCGGTCGGCAACGATCTGGCCCGGCCCTTGCTGCCTGCCGGCATCACCTTTTGCGCCGATGCGTACGAGGCCGTGACCGGTGCCGACATCCTGGTGCTAATCACAGAATGGAATGAGTTTCGCGCCCTTGCCCCGGCCCGCCTGGCCGAACTTATGCGCGGGCGGCTCATGATGGACCTCCGCAACGTGTTCGACCCGGCGGCGATGCACGCGGCGGGGTTCGACTATCGCGGCATCGGCCGAGGCCAGGGCCGTGGCGCAGACGCCACGTTGCCAAGTGGGGCCGGGATGACAGAGGCGATGGCGTAGCAACGCCTGCCCGGCAGCTCCTGATCCGCGCATTGACGCCGGCGCAACGGTTTCGCTTTCGTTCTGTTTAATTTGTAAGCGAAACCGTTGTGTGGCGGGCAATGGCTAGGGCGGCTCTAGCCGCCTTCATACTCACGCCAGCAATGGCCCAGACCCGGCGCGTTCACCCCGCGCCAGGCGGTAAGCGGGCAACGGAAGCACATCGTGCGCCTAGAACCCAATCCCCCCAAAGCGGGTCGACGTGAACTCTAGGTTTTGAGGTATGGCGAGCACACTACTTCCGCCCAGGTAAAGCAGCCTGATCGGACGGTGCTTTAGCTGACGACCTGCAACCTGCTTGGAGAGCGTGCTGGATATCGCCTTGCTGAAGTTGGAAACACGAGTGATGCGCGAGCCGGTGCTGGCGGTCATCAGAGCGGGGCTGCCCGGCTGCTCGGTATCTCCCGCGTCGGGCTGATAAAAAACTTGGCCGGCCGGGGCTAAAGTAGAAGGCCGTTCTCAAAACACAGGCCGTGGCGCGAGGTGGGCCGATGCGGTGTTGAATGTATGGGCGATTGTGGACAGGGTGCATCCCAGAATTTGGAGATACGACCATGAAGGCAGCCAGCGTCCTGGACACCATCGGCGGCACACCGCACATCCGCTTCGCACGTATGTTCCCGAATGCCGAGGTCTGGGTCAAGTCCGAGCGTGGCAACCCCGGCGGCTCCATCAAGGACCGCATTGCTGTGGCGATGGTGGAAGCAGCCGAGGCGGATGGGCACCTCAAGCCCGGCTACACCATCGTCGAACCAACGTCGGGCAACACCGGCGTCGGCCTCGCGATGGTGGCGGCCGTGAAGGGCTACAAGCTGGTGCTGGTCATGCCAGAGTCGATGTCGATCGAGCGGCGGCGGCTAATGCAGGCCTACGGCGCCACGTTCGAGCTGACCCCGCGCGAGGGCGGCATGAAGGCGGCGATCGCCCGGGCACAGGCACTGGTGGCCGAAATCGGCACGGCGTGGATGCCGCAGCAATTCGAGAACCCCGCCAACCCGGCCGTGCACGCCCGCACGACGGCGCTGGAAATCCTGGCTGACTTTCCGGAGGGGCTAGACGCGATCATCACCGGCGTCGGCACCGGCGGTCACCTCACGGCCTGCGCGGAGGTATTGAAGCCGCATTGGCCGCAGTTGAAGTGCTTCGCGGTGGAGCCATCGCAATCGCCTGTCATCAGCGGCGGCAGCCCGGCGCCCCACCCCATCCAGGGCATCGGCGCCGGGTTCGTACCCGTGAACCTGCACATGGCCGCGATCGACGGCGTTATCCAAGTCGGCGCCGAGGAAGCGCGCGAATACGGTCGCCGCTCCGCCAGTGTCGAGGGCGTGTTGGTCGGCATCTCGTCGGGCGCCACACTCGCCGCCATCGCCAAGAAGCTGCCAGAGCTGTCGTCCGGCGCACGGGTGTTGGGCTTCAACTACGACACGGGTGAGCGCTACTTCTCGGTGCCTGAATTCCTGCCGGGATGATGCGGGTTGTTTTGACACTCCTGCTGCTGGCTGGTTTTGCCGCGTCGGCGGCACTGCCACCAGTGCCGGACCACACCCCGGCACAATCCCGCACGGCCCGCATGAAGGCCGTGCTGGTTGCGGGTGACGGCCGGATCAATGCCTTCGACAATGCGGTTGGGCGGATGAGCAACGTCCTGCAACAGGCAGGTACGGCACCGGCAGATATTGTGCGATTCAGCTCCAACCCTGCTGTTATGTTCGCTACCGGTGGGCACCGGTCGGCACGGGATAGCGTGCTTCGCGCGATCACGGCTATGCAGCCGGCACCGGGCGAGGGATGTTTCGTGTTCATCACCTCGCATGGCCATCCGGACCGGGGCTTACTGCTGGTTCAGGATAATTCTGCAATCGATCCGGACGCAATCGACCGTGCGCTGGCCGCCGGTTGCGGCAATGCGCCGACAGTGCTGATCGCGTCCGGATGCTTCTCCGGCAGCTTCGCCCAACCACCGGTCAACCGGGCCAACCGTGTCGTGCTGACCGCGTCGCGCGCCGACCGCGTGTCGTTCGGCTGTGGGGACACGAACGTCTTGACCGACTTCGACGATTGCCTACTTGCGCACCTGCCCGCCCCCCGCTGGGCGGACGTGGCGCGTGACGTGCGCGCCTGCGTGGGCCAGCGGGAGCGGCGCATGCAGTCCCGGCCCTCGTTACCGCAGGCCTCGATCGGTGGTGCCGTGACGGGCCTCTCTGCCCTGATTGCGCCATAGCCGCCAAGCGCCGCCCGGTACATCCCCGGCCTGGCCGCTGGCGAAACGGTATTGTTCCGCTTCCGGAGCTACCCATACTTAGTCTAAGCTTTAAGAATCAGCAGGGAGTGACGCGAATGCAGCAATCTCATCGGCTCGTCGCTCAGCTTGTGGGAATGGTCCTGCTGGCATCGCCAAGTTTCGCCGGACCGCAATTCGTGGACGGTTCGGCACTGTCGGGCTTCGACGCCGTGGCCTACTACGACGAAGGCGTGGCGGTTCGCGGCGCGCCGGCGATTACCACCGATTGGAACGGCGCTACCTGGCACTTTGCGACCCCGGCGCATCTGGCGCAGTTTCGTGCGGACCCTGCGCGCTATGCGCCCGCCTATGATGGCCATTGCGCCTACGCCGTGTCTGAAGGCCGCAAAAGCGCTGGCCTTCCAGAGATCTGGCACATCGCCGGGGGGCGGCTGTACTTGCTTTGCTCTAAATCGGCCTTCGATAAATGGACATCGGAATTCGACACACGGTTGGCGCAAGCAAATGCGAACTGGTTAACGCTGGAACCATTGCCGGCTGCCCGCCCCAGCGCGCCGCAGCCCATCAAGCCATAGCAGAGACCGGACAGGCGTTCGGCGGAGAGCCAGTTCGATGAACCTCACCCATTTGCCAGCGCTGGCACTTTCGGCGCTAGTGCAGCGACGGGCGGTGTCGTGCCACGAAGTGATGGCCGCGTATTTAGACCAGATCGGCCGGTTGAACCCGGCCGTGAACGCCATCGTGTCGTTGCAGCCGCGCGACGTGCTGCTGGCCAAGGCGGCAGCGGCGGATGCGGCGTTGGCACAAGGCCAAAACCGGGGCTGGATGCACGGGCTACCCCACGCGGTAAAGGATCTGGCGGCGACGCATGACATGCCGAGCACGCAGGGCTCGCCCCTTTTTGCGACGGCACGTCCACCCGATGCCATTTTCGTCGAGCGGCTGCGTGCGGCTGGTGCCATCCTGATCGGCAAGACCAACGTGCCAGAGTTCGGCCTCGGTTCGCAGACCTACAATTCCGTGTTTGGGCCCACCGGCAACGCCTACGACCCGGACCGGACCGCGGGCGGCAGCAGCGGGGGTGCCGCAGCGGCGCTGGCGCTGCGCATGGTGCCGGTGGCGGATGGCAGCGATTTCGCCGGGTCACTCCGCAACCCAGCAGGCTGGAACAACGTGTTCGGCTTCCGGCCAACCGCCGGGGTGGTGCCGTACGGGCCTGCGACCGAGCTGTATCTGTCATCCCTGGGCGTCGAGGGGCCGATGGCGCGGCATGTCACCGATTTGGCGGCACTGCTTGCGGTCATGGCCGGGTACGATGCGCGGGCACCGGCATCCCTGGGCGGCGACCCGGCGCGGTTTGCGCGTCCGCTCGGGCGGGATTTCACGGGCGTCCGGATCGGCTGGCTCGGCGATTTGGGTGGCATCCCGACCGCGCCGGGCATGATCGAACTGTGCCTGCATGGGCTAACGCGCTTAACCAGTGTAGGCGCCGTGATCGAGCCCGCCAGCCTAGGGATCGGTCGGGATGCGATCTGGCATTGCTTCACGACGCTGCGGCATGGGCTGATCGCGGGCAAGCTCATGCCGCTCTATGCCGATCCGGCCCGGCGGGCGCTAATGAAGCCCGAGGCGGTGTGGGAGGTTGAAGGCGGGCTGCGGCTCTCGGCCCTCGATTTCTACAATGCGTCGGTGCAGCGCTCGGCCGTGTCGCAGGCGTTCCGGGCGAGCCTTGCGCAGTACGATTTCCTGGCACTGCCGAGCGCGCAGGTCTTCCCGTTCGACAAGGCCCGCCATTGGCCGGACGAGATCGCAGGAGTGACGATGGACAGCTATCACCGCTGGATGGAGATCGTGGCCGGGCCGACCCTCGCAGGGCTGCCCGTGGCGGCCGTGCCAGCCGGGTTTGGCGCGGAGGGTCTGCCGTCCGGCTTGCAACTGATCGGGCGGGGCGGCGACGATTTCGGGGTGCTGCAACTGGCCTATGCGTATGAGCAAGTTTCGGCGGAGGTATTGGAGCGGATGCCGCCCCTATTGGCTGGCCCGTAAGCGCAACCCTCCGGCGTAGAGGCGGTGTTGTGCTACGCCGGGCGCAGCTTTTAGCGGTATGTTCCTACCGGCCCGGCCAGCCGGAGAAACGGGGTCTCCTTGCGCAGTTTTGCTTTGCGCGCGCCATGCCGGGTCCTAGCTTAGAGCGAAGACAGGAGAGACCCATGCACCCGGAAACCCAGGCGCTTCATGCCGGCTGGCGCAATGACCCGGCGACCGGCGCCGTCGCCGTGCCGATTTATCAAACGACAAGCTTCCAGTTCGAGAGCGCCGAACACGCTGCCAGCCTGTTTGCGCTCAAAGAACTGGGCAATATCTATAGCCGCATCATGAACCCTACGGTCGACGTGCTGGAAAAGCGCGTGACGGCGTTGGAGGGGGGCGTGGCCGGCCTCGCAGTCGCGAGCGGGCAGGCCGCTTCGGCGCTGGCCGTGCAAAACTTGGCGCGGGTGGGCGATAATATCGTCAGCAGCACCAATTTGTATGGCGGCACTTACAACCTGTTCGCCAATACGTTTCGCGACATGGGGATCGAGGTGCGCTTCGTGGACCCGGCCGACCCCACCGGTTTTGCCCGCGCGACCGACGCCAGGACCCGCGCCTACTATGCCGAAACGCTGCCGAATCCGAAGCTCGATGTATTCCCCATCAGCGCGGTCGCTGCGATCGGCCGGCCGCTTGGCATCCCACTGATCATGGACAATACCGCCTGCCCGTTACTGGTGCGGCCGCTCGATCATGGAGCGGCCATCGTTGTCTACTCCACCACGAAGTACCTGGGCGGGCACGGAACATCCATCGGCGGCATGATCGTCGATGGCGGAACGTTCGATTGGGCCGCCCACCCGGACCGGCAGCCAACGCTCCATACGCCAGACCCTAGCTATCATGGCGCGGTGTGGGTGGAGGCCGCCAAGCCCCTTGGCCCGATTGCCTATATCTTGCGGGCGCGCGTGTGCCTGTTGCGCGACCTGGGCCCGGCCATCAGCCCGTTCAACGCCTTCCTCATCCTGCAAGGGATCGAAACCGTGGCCTTGCGCATGGAACGGCACTGCCGCAATGCGCAAGCGGTGGCAACGTTCCTGAGCCAGCAGCCGGCCGTCACGCGGGTGATCTACCCGGGCCTGCAAACAGGCGACGAGCGGGCGCGCGCGGACCGGGTCATGCGGGGCGGCTATGGCGGGCTGGTGGGTATGGAGCTGGCGGGCGGGGCGGCAGCCGGACGCGCCTTCATCGACCGCCTGAAGCTCGTGTTGCACGTGGCCAACATCGGCGATGCGCGCACGCTGGCGATCCACCCGGCGAGCACCACCCACTCGCAACTCGGGGCGGCCGAGCAAATGGCGTCCGGTGTAAGCCCCGGCTACGTCCGCCTGTCGGTCGGGATCGAGCATATCGATGACATCCTGGCCGACCAGCAACAGGCCCTGGATGGCCTGAGCGTGGCGCAGGCGGCTGAGTAGGAGACGGGGGCAGTACGTGGCGGAGAGAGCGTCTGCCACGCACTGTGAAGAATACCGTTCTTATTAGACGCTGATTGGAAAAAGATTTCCCTGGACGCCGGTATGTGACTCACGCTTGGGATGTGAACCGAACAGAGCCGTGGCCGGATGGCCGACATCACCAGGAAGACCAAGCGTTCCCCGTCTGATCTGGCGGACGAAGAATGGGACGTCATCGCGCCGGTGATGCCCAAGCTCGGGCGGCGGCTGGCGTATATGACCCATCCATTTCGGGCATTGGCGGACGGTCTACGGCTGGTTTCGCGAACTGGCCCGGTGGT
>JANONC010000155.1:0-4170 GCA_031420655.1 Rhodospirillales bacterium
GCGCCGCCCGGCTTACGTCGTGGTGTAGACATTGTTGCTGACAGACACCCTCCGATCGCAAAGTCCGGACAGGCCGCGCGACCGGTCCGAACTTGCGGTTACTTGTGGAGCTTTTACTTGTAGACCGGCTCGCCGCCCGCCACGATCGACGTACGCCACGCCGCGCGAACGTTGTCCTGCACGGCCTTCGGGAGCGGGATGTACTCCAATTGCGTCGCGATCGGGCCGCCATTGTTATAGGCCCAGTCGACCCATTTCAGGACGTTGGCGGCACGCGCCGGGTCCTTCGGGTCTTTTGGCACCAGGAGGAACGTGGCGGACACGATCGGCCAGGTGGTGGCACCGTTCAGGTCGATCAGGCTCACGGCAAAGTTCTGCGCGCCACCCCAATCGCCCACATTCGCCGCCGCCTGAAACGACGCCGCGGTCGGACTGACGAACTGGCCTGCCTTGTTTTGCAACTGCGTCGTGGTCAGGTTGTTCTGCGTCGCATATGCGTTTTCTACATAGCCGATGCCGCCGCGCGTGTTGCGAACCGTGCCGGCCACGCCGTCATTGCCCCGCGCACCCGCGCCGGCCGGCCACTTTACGCTGGTGCCCGCACCCACGCTCTTCTGCCAATCGGGGCTGACAGCCGACAGATAGCTTGTGAAGACGAACGACGTGCCGGACCCATCGGCCCGGTACACCGGCGCGATATCCAGGTTTGGCAAGGTAACGCCGCTGTTGAGCTCAACGAGCTTTGGGTCGTTCCACTTGGTAATCTTGCCGGCGTAGATGCCGGCCAGTAGCTCACCCGTCAGCTTTATCTGGTTGGAGGCAACACCCGGCAGGTTCACGATCGGCACTACGGCACCCATCACCATCGGAAACTGCAGCAGGTTCGCGCTCGCGAGCTTCCCGGCAGGCATCGGCGCGTCGGACGCCCCGAAATCGACCGTGCGATTGGTGATCTGGTTTTGACCGCCGCCCGAGCCCACGCCCTGGTAGTTCAGTTCGATGCCAATCGCGGCCTTCGCGGCCTCACCCCACTTGCCATAGACAGGGGCGGGAAACGTGGCCCCGGCACCCGTGATCTGCTGCGCGGCCGCAGGGCCGGCGGCGAGCAGCGCGCCTAGTACTAGGGCGCTGACGCTCAGATATAGAGCCAGTTGTTTCATCTTCATGCGTATATCCCTCGGTGTCGTAACGGCCCGGGCCGCAAGATTTACTTAGCAAGCGACGACGTCGGGACTGTTTCAGTTTTATGACACTACTATTACAGCATCGGCCGCCGCCAGAAGACGAGTGGTAGACGAATGGTGGGCGCGACAGGGATCGAACCTGTGGCCCTCGCCATGTCAAGGCGATGCTCTACCGCTGAGCTACGCGCCCATTCGCTGCTACCCCATAGGCTAATCCATGCGTGCGGTGCAAGCCGGGGTGACAATTGGGGTGCCGCGCGCTTTTATACGGCATGGACCTCACGCCTTCGCCCGCACTGATCTGTAGCGAACCGCAATATGCCGTGCACCGGCCGGCCGTGCAGACGGTGCCGCTGGTGTTCGCGTCCGCCCATTCCGGCGTGGCGTATAGCCCCGGCTTCCTCGCCGCCGCGCGGCTCAGCCCACAAGCGCTGCGCCGGAGCGAGGACAGCTTTGTGGACGAGCTGTTCGGGGCCGCACCTGGCCTTGGCGCCCCCATGCTGACAGCCCACTTCCCCCGCGCCTATGTCGACCCGAACCGCGAAGCGTGGGAGCTGGACCCGGCTATGTTCGACGGGCCGCTGCCGGGCTGGGTGAATACCACCAGCGCCCGGGTCAATGCCGGACTAGGCACCATTGCCCGCATTGTCGCGAGCGGGGAGCCGATCTATCGCGACAAGCTGAGCTTTGCCGACGTGGAAGAGCGTATTCACACCTGCTGGATGCCCTATCACGCTGCACTGGCCGGGTTGATCGAGGAAACGCGGCAGCGCTTTGGCCTGTGCGTGCTGATCGACTGCCACTCCATGCCGTCCTCCGGCCCGGCCGCCGCCAAACCGGATGGCACCCGCCCGGCGCCGGACTTCGTGCTGGGCGATGCGTTTGGCACCAGCTGTGCCGCCCCGGTGATGGAGCATACCGAAAGTGTGCTCCTCTCCCGCGGGTACGGCGTACGGCGCAACGACCCGTATGCGGGGGGTTATGTCACCCGTCATTACGGCCGCCCGCGGGAGCAATGCCATGCGCTGCAGATCGAAATCGCGCGCGACCTTTATATGGACGAAGCGGCCTACACCCGCCTGCCGCGATTTGCCGGCGTGCAGTCGGACTTGACCGCGCTGATCGCCAGCTTGGGTGCATCCGCGACGGCACTGGCGGCCCTTTAACGGATTATAAAAGCCTTGGCTGTAACCCGGAGCGATGCAGATACTCCGGCTTTTGATAATCGGTGCAGCCTCCTGGCCCAGCCTGGCCGTGGCCCTCCCCCCGGCCGACCTGGCCACCAGCCAGCTCTGCACCACCGCCATCGCCGGGGCGGAGCGTGCGTCGGCTGCGCCGGAAGGTCTGATGCACGCGATCGGCGCGATGGAGAGCGGCCGGCGGGACCCGGCTGGGCGCATGGTCGCGTGGCCGTGGACAATCAATGCCGAAGGCGTGGGCTCCTATTTCGCCAGCAAGGGCGAGGCAATCGCCGCCGTGCTGGCGTTGCAGGCGCAAGGGGTCCGCTCGATCGACGTGGGATGCATGCAGGTCAACCTCATGCACCACAGCCTCGCATTCGCATCGCTGAATGACGCGTTCGACCCGGCGGCCAACGCCCGCTACGCCGGGTCGTTCCTGCAACGTCTGCTGGGCCAAACCGGGTCATGGCCCGCAGCCACGGCGGGCTACCATTCGCTCACGCCCGAGCTGGGTGAGCCGTACGCCCGCAAGGTGATGTCCATCTGGCGCGGCCTGCCAACCGATCAGACCGCACCCGTCGCCGTCGCTGCCACCATGGGCCGCGGCCTGCTGCCTGTCAGTGCGGGCAACGGCATGGGTCTGGGCAGCCCGGCGGCCCGCATCATTCGTCAGACCGAGCCGTCTGCGGCCAGCACCACGATCGTCCTGGCCGGCACCGGTACCGTCGGCCGCGGCCTGGACGCCTACCGGGCCGCGCCCGTCCGCTTCGCGGCGCGCTTCATCAGCACTCCGGTGCGTATCCGGTCATAGGTTGACCTCACGCAGTTGATGCTTTGATGACGCGCGGTTTGCTGCTAACTGGACCTGAAGTCCTATAGCGGGCTCGTTACCATCGAGGTCACATGAGCCGGGCTAGGGAAGTTTGTTTGCCCATGCTGGCATTGGTACTTGCCCCGTGGGTTTCGTATGCCCAAGGCGGTCCGGTGCCCGTGACCATTGTGCAGCCCCGGCGGCAGGACGTGCCGGTCATGCTGCGCACGATCGGCACCGTCCAGGCATTCCAGTCCGTCAACGTCCGTGCCCGCGTCGACGGCACTCTCGATAAGGTTCTGTTCACCGAAGGCCAAACCGTCAAGGCAGGCGACGTGCTGGCCGAGCTCGACCCCCGTCCGTATCGCGCCATCCTAGAACAAGCCGTTGCCAAACGGGCGTCCGATGCAGCCACGCTTGCCAACGCCCGCAGCGACCTGCTGCGCTACAGCGAGCTGGCGCAGACACAGGCGGCGTCACGCCAAAAGCTCGATTCGCAACGCATGGCGCAGTCCCAAGCCGAAGCCGGGGTGCGCGCGAGCGATGCGACGATTGCGGCGGCGCTGCTCAATTTGGAATTTACCCGCATCACGGCCCCGATCGGCGGCCGGGTGGGCTTACGCGGGATCGACGCCGGTAATTACGTCCGCGCCGCCGACCCGAACGCGCCGCCGCTGGTGTCCATCACACAAATCCATCCGATCGCCGTCCTGTTCACCGTGCCGCAAGATCGGCTTCCCGCGTTGCAGACGGCGCTCCGCCGGGGCAAGCCGGCCGTGGTCGCCAACAGCTCGGACGATAAAACCCGCCTGAGCGAGGGTGAGGTGCTGACCGCTGATAATGCGATCGACGCCGCCACTGGAACAATCCGGGTCAAGGCCCAGTTCGCCAACGATGACGATAAGCTATGGCCCGGTCAGTTTGTGAACGTGCGCGTTCAGCTCGACATGCGCAAAGACGCGCTGACGATTCCGGCGGAAGCTGTGCAGCGCGG
>JANONC010000156.1:0-3251 GCA_031420655.1 Rhodospirillales bacterium
CTGACCCGCCTCAGCCGTCTCGGCATCCGGCCGCTGCTGCTGGGCGTGCTACTCTGCACGCTGGGGCTGAGCATGTATTTGTTCGGCGTCGTGATCGCCGTGCCACGCGCACTGCTGGGGGCAAGCGCGCTGCTGCCGTTCCACGAATGGATCGTCTGGTACAGCGGTATGCCACTGATGGCCGGCTTGCTGCTCTCGGCGGCGGACCTTTTTATCTTGCTCAGCATCAAGCGGTCGCCGTTGCCGGGGGTGCGGTATGACCCGGTGTCACCCCGGGTCGTGGTCGCGCTGACGGTGTATAATGACGAGCTTAGCATTGCTGCTGCAGTGGCCGACTTCCGCGCGCATACCTTCGTAGACGAGGTCATCGTAGTCAGTAACAACAGCCAGGACGGAACGCTGGCGGTGGGGGGCCACGGCGGCAAACGAAGCCGCGGGCAGGCGTTGGTGGTGCTGTGTGAAGGCGATTGTACGTTTCGTGCGTATGACCTCGACAAGTTGATCGCCTATGCGCCGCATGCGGACATCGTGAACAGGACCCGCACGGTCGAGCGGCTGCGTGCCCGGCAGCCGCAGCTCAGTACGTTCAGGTATTATACGAATTTCGTTTGATCGGTTCGGTGCAGGTGCGTCGGGCCACCAGTGAAACTTGGCTTGCGATTTGATCCGGTCGAGGTCGCCGGTCAGGGCGACGCAGCGCTGAGCGATGATCGTCTCTAATTCGCCGAGGGTTTCGATGTGTCTGTCGACAATGGGCTCGTCGACTATCGTCCACAACGTCTCGGCCGGTTGCAGCTCGGGAGTGTAGGGCGGCAGGAAGACCAGAAGGAGGCCGGCGGTCCATTGGACGCGACCGTAGCAGCGTCGATTACACAATCGAATGGCTCGGTGTGGGCCTGCTTTTGATGGGGATAACCGGGTGCGCGCTGGTAGCGCGGCGATGCGCCGGGCTTCCCGCGGGTGGAGCGGGTGGCGCAGCGGCTGTGGATCAATCTGCCGGAGTGAATGCCAGCAGGTCGAAGAAGCTGCCGGCTACCAGCACGCGGGCACCGGCTGGTTTTGGTGCGGCATGGCCCAGATGCATCCACAGCACGTGCGGGCCCAAATCGCCGGGCGTGACAGCTTCCATCTCGACGGCTTTGCGATCCGTGATGGCCCCCCGGCTGCGGACGGAGGTGGTTTGAGCGAAGAAGTCGGTGCTGAGGCCCGAGCGCTCGAGCGTCGCGAGATTACCGATGTGCTCATAGACCGGCAGGCTGCTGCAGGCGAGCGGCGTGTCGGCGCGCTCAAGCACCGGAACGAGCACGACACCGCGCGGCAGGGCAGCCATTGCCTGCCGCAGCTCGGCATAGTGAGGCGCGCAGTCCTGCATGGTAGCGGTCACGCTGGCGACGCGTATGAGGATGAGCGCAGCAACCACCGCACCCCAAACCGGCGGCCCGGTGTAGCGGAGCGCCGCGATGGCGAGGCAGGCGGCCACACCAGCGGCAGCCGCATATTGATCCAAGAGATAGCGGCCGCCGCGACCGGCATGGCGGGGCTTACGAAAGCAATCGCCAGCGCCATCGCAAGCAGCGGGCGATGCCAGCGCAGCATGCCGAGCCGGGTCAGGAGCCCGGCCAAGGCTAGGTAGCCCACATCGGCAACGCCCAGCCCGCCGCGGAACAGAAACGGCGAGGCAAGGGCAACGACAGACGCCGGCAAGTTATAGAGCAAGCCCAGCTTTCCAAGCGGGCTGGACGGGGTGGCTAGCAGCCAAAGTAACGCTGGCGGCACGAATTGCGCGACTAGGACCGGCTAACGCCGGTCGCGATAAACCAGCGCATGCAGGCCCACGAGCCCGGCATAGACCAACAAGGCCAACAGATGCGTAAATTAGAGCGCCAGGCACAGCGCCCCAAATACGGCCAGCCGCCACAGCGCCGGGCGATCGCGCCAGGCGTGCCACAGTGCGAACCCCAGCAGCGCTGGGATCAGGCCCAGAACATAATTGAGGAAGCCCCAAGCCATCAGCCCATTCCAGGCCACCAGCCCGGCCACGGCCGCCCCAGCCCCGATACGTCCCGTGAACGCCAACTGGACGGCGGCGACGGCTCCCACGGTGCCCCACACGAGGGCGACGGTCAGCAATCGCGCGACAGCCAGCGTATCCAGCACCCGGACCAGCGGCGTCAGCAGCCAGTCCATCCCCAGGTAAGGCACGAGCGTGTCGCGCACCTCGAATAGCCGGGCGAGGTCTGGGTCGGTATCGATGTGCGCACGCACATGAATACGGGCGAAGTGGTTGAGCGTGTCGACGCCCACGGGGATGTCCACCCACAGCACGGGCCAGGCGAGGGCGGTCAGAACGCAGGCGTACAGCGCCAGCAGTTGCCAGCGCTGCGGCAGCATGGCTAGACGGTAAGCGTTCCGGCCAGGGCGGCGGCATAGCGCTCGGCGACGACGTCCCAGTTCACGACATTCCACCAGGCGGCCAGGTAATCGGCGCGGCGGTTCTGGTATTTCAGGTAGTACGCATGCTCCCACACATCGTTGCCCATCAGCACGCGCCCGCCCTCCATCAGTGGCGTGTCCTGGTTCGGCCGGCTGGTCAGCGCCAGTTTGCCGGCGCGGTCGACGGTGATGAACACCCAGCCCGAGCCGAACTGCGTCAGGCCAAGGCGGTTGAACTCGGCGCGGGCCGCGGCCATGCCGCCCAGGTCGCGGTCAATTGCCGCCAGCACCGGGCCGGTTGGGTTACCGCCATGGCCGCCCATGATTGTCCAAAACATCGTGTGGTTGGCGTGCCCGCCCCCGTTGTTGCGCACAGTGTTGCGAACGCCCGCCGGCAGCTTGTCGAGGTTGGCCAGCAAATCCTGCACCGGCATGTCACCCAGGGCCGGCGTGCTTGATGCGGCGGCGTTGAGGTTGCTGACATAGGCGGCATGGTGGCGGTCATGGTGCAGCATCATGGTGCGTGCATCGATATGCGGCTCGTTCGCTTCCGTCGCGTAGGGCAGCGGCGGTAGCAGGAACGGTCCCTCCGTCGCTGCGGGCGGCGCGGGGGTTTGTGCCCAGGCGCGGGAGCTGAGCAGCGCGGTGGCCACTCCTAATGTCAGCCGGCGCGTCATACCCATGGTGCACTCTCCGTTCTACGGATCAGACCTGGCCGTATTCGCCTGTTGTGCAACGGGTGCGGCGGCGGCCAGCAAGATTTGGGTATAGCGGGCCTGCGGACGCTCGAACACTGCTTCTGCGTCGCCCACCTCCAC
>JANONC010000157.1:0-3307 GCA_031420655.1 Rhodospirillales bacterium
CTGGGCCGCCAAGAGCCGCCGGGCCGGGCTGATCCTGATCCCGGTACTGGACGTGCTGCAATCGGTGCCGATCCTGGGCTTCCTGAGTTTTACGGTCGTATTCTTCATGAGCCTGTTTCCCGGACGCGTGCTGGGGGCGGAACTGGCGGCCATCTTCGCTATCTTTACCAGCCAGGCCTGGAACATGGCGTTCAGCCTGTACCAGAGCCTGAAAACCGTCCCGGCCGACCTCGACGAGGCCACACGCAGCTATCGCTTGACCGCCTGGCAGCGGTTTTGGCGGCTCGAGGTGCCGTGGGCGATGCCGGGCCTCGTATGGAACACCATGATGTCCATGTCGGGCGGCTGGTTCTTCGTGGTGGCGAGCGAGGCCATCAGCGTGGGCGACGCGACCTGGAAACTGCCCGGCATTGGCAGCTACGTGGCGCTGGCGCTTGAAGAACGTGACATTGCCGCCGTCGGCTATGCAATCCTGGCCATGGCGATTGTGATCCTGGCCTATGATCAGCTGCTGTTCCGCCCGCTGGTCGCGTGGTCGTCCAAGTTCAAGTTCGAGCTGACGGCTGCCGAGGATGTCGAGGATCCGTGGATGCTCAAGCTGCTGCGGCGCACGCGGGCCTTGCGGACGTTATCGGGCGGGCTCGGCCGGTTGTTCGACGCGATCGGCGGGGCCCGCCTACCGCTCCGTCTCATGCGCCGGCGCGCCGTAGCCCGCCCGCCATCCAAGGTTGGTGACGCCGTGTTCATCGGCTTCTTGGCTGTGGCCGTCGCCGCGGCAGCCTACACGATCGTTACCTATGTCTCGGCCGTCCTGTCCTGGTCCGATCTGAGCGAGGCCGTGCTGCTGGGGCTTATTACCCTCGTGCGCGTCGTGGTGCTGATGACCCTTGCAACGCTGGTGTGGGTGCCAATCGGCGTCTGGCTGGGGCTGCGGCCGAAATGGGGGCGGCGCATTCAGCCGGTGGCGCAGTTCATGGCAGCGTTTCCGGCCAACCTGTTCTTTCCGGTGTTCGTGGTGTCGATCGTCGCGTTCAAAGGCAATCCCGATATCTGGCTCACCCCGCTCATGATCCTGGGCACGCAATGGTACATCCTGTTCAACGTGATCGCCGGGGCCAGCGCGTTTCCGGGTGACCTGCAGGAGGCGGCGGCCAATTTCCGCGTCGGCGGCTGGCTGTGGTGGCGACGCGTCATCTTGCCCGGCGTGTTCCCGTACTACATCACCGGCGCCATCACAGCCTCGGGCGGCTCCTGGAACGCCGCAATCGTGAGTGAGGTCGCAACCTGGGGCACGACGAAGCTGCAGGCGCATGGCCTGGGTGCCTACATCGCGCAGGCGTCGGCGGATGGCGCGACGGAACGTGTCGTGCTCGGCGTCGTGGTCATGTCTGCCTTCGTGATTGCTTTTAATCGTATGCTGTGGCGGCCGCTCTACAGCTTCGCCGCCCGCCGTATGACCCTCGGATAGGATCGATCCCGATGGACCAGACCGTGACCGCCGAGACGCTGTTGCACGTCACCGGCGTACGCCAATCCTACCATAAGGAGAGCAACGCCGACCTTGTCGTACTCGACAATGTTGAGCTGGACCTCAGGGCTGGCGAGATCGTGGGCCTGCTCGGGCGCTCGGGCTCGGGCAAATCCACGCTGCTGCGCATCATCGCCGGGCTGCTGACGCCCACGGCCGGATCGGTCGAATGGCAGGGCCGCCGCCTGACGGGCCCGGCCGAGGGTGTGGCGATGGTGTTCCAGAGTTTTGCCCTGTTCCCGTGGCTGACGGTGCAAGAAAACGTAGAGCTTGGGCTGGAGGCGCAGGGTGTCGCGCGGGCCGAGCGGGAGAGCCGGGCCGAGACGGCGATCGACCTGATCGGCCTGGGCGGCTACGAAAGTGCGTATCCGAAAGAATTATCCGGCGGAATGCGCCAACGGGTCGGGCTGGCGCGGGCGCTGGTGGTGCATCCGGATTTGCTGCTGATGGATGAGCCGTTCAGCGCGCTCGACGTGTTGACCGCCGAGACGCTGCGCACGGACCTGATCGACCTGTGGAGCGAGGGTAAGTTACCCATCAAATCTGTGCTGATGGTGACCCATAACATCGAGGAAGCGGTGCTGATGTGCGACCGCATCCTGGTGTTCAGCAGCAACCCCGGCCGGGTCGCGAGTGAGTTGCGTGTGCAGTTCCCGCACCCACGCAACCGGTTGGATCCGGCATTCCGGCAAATGGTGGACAATATCTACGCCCTCATGACCCGGCGTGCGCCCGTCCGCGCCGCGGCCCCGGTGGCGACATTGTCGATGCAGCTGCACCCCGTCAGCACCAACCTGATGGCCGGCCTGATGGAGACGCTGGCCGCGCCGCCGTATAATGGCCGGGCCGACCTGCCGGCGCTGGCCGGGTCGTTGCAGCTGGAACTAGACGATCTGCTGCCGATGGGTGAGGCGCTGCAGCTGTTCCAACTTGGAGTGCTGGAGGAGGGCGACCTACGCCTGACCGACCGCGGCCACGACTTCGTGGAGGCCGATACGGATGACCGCAAGCGTATCTTCAGCGAGGCGCTGCGGGCCAACGTGCCGCTGAGTGCGCAAATTCGCCACGTGCTGGAAGACCGCCCCAACCATCGCGCCGCCGCCGTGCGGTTCCGCGACGAGCTGGAAGATTTCATGTCCCCCGACTATGCCAACGACACGCTTAAGTCCGTCATCGCCTGGGGCCGGTATGCAGAGCTCTATTCGTATGACGAGGAGGCGGACCAGTTCTTTTTGGATGAGGAGGGCTAACCACCTACTCCGCCATGAGCTCGTCACCCGGATCCGGCTCCCGGCGTGGCACCCGGCTCAGCACGTCGAGCAAGTGATTCGCTTGGGCAGTCCCGGCCGTTTTCCTGAGGAATTCGGCGGCAGTCTCCACTGCACCAATTTTTTGGGCGACTGCCGATGCGATCCACTAGTTGAGCGATACCCCATCCTCTTTTGCCAGCGCAGCCGCCGCGGTTTTTATGGAGTGCGGTAATTTGAGCGGGTACGTCCTCTTGCTCACGGGATTAGACTCCTAGGTAGGCGTGCGGGCGACCAAACTTGAACGTCGAACAAGAGTGCTGCTGCGGCAAAGTGCCTCCTGTTAAGCGTGATGATGGCGTGCGCACGTCCATTGACGGCGGCATCGAGCACCAGTTCGTCTCCCGGGTCAGGTAACTGCGGCCGCCAGCCGTAATGCACCTTACCGGGTGCCAAAACGGCGGCAAGCGCAGCTAACGCCTCTTGGATGTCGTTTGTGGTGAGCCCGGACACAGCCTTCTGAATGTCTCGG
>JANONC010000158.1:0-4310 GCA_031420655.1 Rhodospirillales bacterium
GATCGCTTCGAGCTGATCGAGCATGTCGATGCCGACCACAGCATCTTCGAGGTGCAGTCGGGCAAGGGCGTCTACATGCGCAGCCTGGCGCGTGACCTCGCCTTGGCCTGCGGCACGTTGGGACATATCGCAGCGCTGCGCCGCCTGCGCGTGGGACCCTTTACGGAAACGCAAGCGATTCCGCTGGACAAACTGGTCCGGGCGGAGGATACCCCGCCGACTTCTCCGGACTTCCTGCTTCCGGTCGTGACCGCGCTGGCCGACATCCCGGCGCTGGCCCTGACTGAAGCGGAAGCCTTCGGCCTGTCACATGGCCAGGCGATCAGCCTGGTTGATCTGATGGGCCGCATTCCACAGGCGGCCGACCCCAACGGGGGTGTGGCCCGCGCCATGGCGGGGAGTCGCGTGCTCGGGCTATGCCGGCTGCAAGATGGCTGGCTGAAACCCGAACGGCTCTTATAGGGCTTGAACCCCAGGGGCCTCGCGCGTCACATCAACCCCATTCAGGAGTATCCCGATGTCGACGATCACCGCTGAGAGCCGCACGGCCCTCATCAAGATCCATGCCACCTCGGCCAACGATACCGGCAGCCCGGAAGTGCAGGTGGCGCTTATCTCCGCCCGCGTCTCGATGCTGACCGAGCATCTGAAAATCCACGCCAAGGATTTCCACAGCCGCCGCGGCCTGCTGATGCTGGTCGGCCGCCGACGCCGACTGCTGGACTATTTGAAGCGCAAGGATGCCGAGCGCTATCAGGCGCTGATCGCTCGTTTGGGTCTGCGCCGCTAAACGAGAACCGGCCGCTAATCACGGCGGCCGGACACCACGGCCACGGGCACGGGGTGCGACCTCTCTGATGACACGACGCGCGCGTCGTGTTGTCCGAGACGCCGCCTACCGGACCATCGTGGCCCACGAAGGACCAATACATGTTCAATTACTTCCGCAAGGAAATCGAGTGGGGCGGCCGTACGCTGATCCTCGAAACCGGTAAGATCGCCCGGCAGGCCGACGGCGCCGTGCTGGCCCGTTATGGCGACACGATCGTGCTCTGCACCGCAGTGGGCGTGCGCAATGCCAAGCCGGGCCAGGATTTCTTCCCGCTGACCGTCAACTACCAGGAAAAGGCTTTTGCGGCCGGCAAGATACCCGGCGGCTTTTTCAAGCGTGAAGGCCGCCCGTCCGAGAAGGAAGTGCTCACCAGCCGCCTGATCGACCGTCCGATCCGCCCGTTGTTCCCAAAGGGTTTTCGTAACGAGGTGCAGGTGGTCGCCACCGTGCTGAGCCATGACATGGAGAACGATCCGGACGTGGTCGCCATGATCGGCTGCTCCGCCGCGCTAACGCTTTCGGGCATCCCGTTTTTCGGCCCCGTCGCCTGCGCCCGGGTCGGCTACGCCCACGGCGAGTACATTCTAAACCCGACCACCGAACAGCTTGCGACCAGTGAATTGGACCTGGTGCTGGCCGGCACGACCGAGGGCGTGCTGATGGTCGAGAGCGAGGCGCAGGAGCTGTCCGAGGAGGTCATGCTCGGCGCCGTCACCTTCGGGCACACGCACTTCCAGCCCGTCATCCAGGCCATCATCGAACTGGCCGAACACGCCGCTAAGGAGCCGTGGAGCCTGCCGGAGCCGGCGCCAGAGATGGCAGCGCTCACGCAGCGGATCGACAGCCTGGCCCGCGCCGGGCTGACCGAAGCCTATCAGGAGCGGCTGAAGCAGGTCCGCCAGGAGAAGGTCGGCGCCGCAAAGAAAGCGGCGATGGCGACGCTGGTGGAAGAGGGCGCCAACGCCGAGATGGCGAAGGGCCTGTTCAAGAGCTTGGAAGCCGACGTCGTCCGCAACGCAATCCTCGACACCGGGCTGCGCATCGACGGGCGGGACACCAAGACGGTCCGTCAGATCGTTGCCGAAGTCGGTATCCTGCCGCGCGCTCATGGTAGCAGCCTGTTCACCCGGGGGGAGACCCAGGCGCTGTGCGTGGCGACTCTCGGCACCGGGCAGGACGAGCAGATCATCGACGCGCTGGAAGGCGAGCGGCGGGAACACTTCATGCTCCATTATAACTTCCCTCCCTACAGCGTCGGCGAAGCCGGCCGTATGGGCAGCCCCGGTCGCCGTGAGATCGGTCACGGCAAGCTCGCCTACCGGGCCATCCGCCCCGTGCTGCCGGCCAAGGACGTGTTCCCGTACACGATGCGGGTGGTGAGCGAGATTACCGAGAGTAACGGTAGCTCCAGCATGGCGACCGTGTGCGGCGCCAGCCTGTCATTGATGGACGCGGGCGTGCCGCTCGTGCGTCCGGTGGCGGGCATCGCCATGGGCCTGATCAAGGAAGACCGTGGCTTCGCCGTGCTGTCCGACATCCTGGGTGACGAGGATCACCTGGGCGACATGGACTTCAAGGTGGCCGGGTCCGAGAAGGGCATCACCAGCCTGCAGATGGACATCAAGATCACGTCCATCACGCCGGCCATCATGGAGATCGCACTTGCCCAGGCCCGCGACGGCCGGCTGCACATCCTGGGTGAGATGGCGCTCGCGTTGCAGGGTGCCCGCAGCGACGTAGCGGCGACCGCGCCCCGCATCACCGTAATCTCGGTTCCCAAAGAGAAGATCCGCGACGTGATCGGCACGGGCGGCAAGGTGATCCGGGAGATCGTGGCCGAGAGTGGCGCCAAGATCGACATCGAGGACGATGGTACGATCAAGATTGCGGCCACGACCGAGGAAGCGAGCCAAAAAGCGATCGCCATGATTAATGGCATCGTTGCAGAGGCGGAAATCGGCCGTATCTACAATGGCAAAGTCGTAAAGACGGCCGAGTTCGGCGCGTTCGTCAATTTCCTGGGCGCTAAGGACGGTTTGGTGCACATCAGCGAACTGCAACAGGGCCGGGTGCAAAAGACGACGGACGTTGTCGCGCAAGGTGACGCGGTGAAGGTCAAGGTTATCGGCTTCGACGACCGCGGCAAGGTCAAGCTGTCGATGCGCGTGGTCGATCAGGCCACGGGTGCGGACATCACCGAGCAGGTTGGCGCCAAGGCCGGCGGTGGTGGCGGCCGTGAGGACCGTCCGCGGCGCGACCGTCCGGAGTTTGACGCAGCCGAGTAACACTCGGTATCAAATGTTGAGCGCCGGGCTAGCGAAAGCTGACCCGGCGCGCAATATCTACCCGTGAAGTGTTAGGGCGGCCCATGAAGAGCGTAAACGCGATACGGATGGGCGGGGTAGATGTCCTACCGCTAGTTGAGGGCGGCAAGGGCATTGGCGTATCGACCGGCGTCTCGTCTGGCTGGTGGGCCAATGCGGGCGGTGTAGGGACATTCAGCGCCGTCAACGCCGATTATTACGACGCCGTCGGTAACCCGATCGACCAGGTCTATCATGGTCGTACCCGGCGCGAGCGGCATGAAGAGCTGATCCAGTACGGCATCAGCGGCGGCATTGCGCAGGCACAGCGCGCCTATGACATCTCCGGCGGGCAGGGCCGTATCCACGCCAATCTACTATGGGAAATGGGTGGCGCGGAGCGGGTGCTGACTGGCGTGCTTGAAGGTGCCCGCGGCCTCATCCACGGCATCACCTGCGGGGCCGGTATGCCGTACCGCCTGTCGGAAATCGCAGCCAAGTTCGGCGTGCACTACTACCCGATCGTCTCGTCATCCCGTGCCTTCAACGCTTTGTGGAAGCGCGCTTATTCGAAAGCGGCGCAGTTCCTGGGTGGCGTCGTCTACGAAGACCCGTGGCTCGCGGGTGGCCATAACGGCCTGACCAATGGTGAGGACCCGGCCAAGCCGGAAGACCCGTTCCCCCGCGTCCTGGCGCTGCGCCAGCTGATGCGCACCTTTGGCCTCGACCAGACTCCCATCATCATGGCCGGCGGCGTGTGGTGGCTGGAGGAGTGGGAGCACTGGATCGATAACCCCGAGCTAGGCCCGATCGCCTTCCAATTCGGAACCCGCCCGCTACTCACGACCGAAAGCCCGATCAGTGACGCCTGGAAGCGCCGGCTGCTGACCTTGTCGCCGGGCGACGTATTTTTGAACAAGTTCAGCCCGACCGGCTTTTACTCCAGCGCCGTCAATAACGGCTTCATCGCCGAGTTACGGGAGCGGGAGGATCACCAGGTCGTCTACAGCCCGGAGCCGTTGGGCGAATGGACTGCCATGCTCGGCATCGGCCCGCGCAAGCGTCCCGTGTATATGACCCATGACGATCTCTTCCGGGCCGAGGGCTGGATTTTGGGTGGATTTACCGAGGCGCTCCGCACGCCGGACAACACACTTATTTTCGTGACGCCCGAA
>JANONC010000159.1:0-11411 GCA_031420655.1 Rhodospirillales bacterium
CATCGCGGGGGAGACGCTGCACGGGTTGTCGCAGCGGCACGACATCTCCCGGCAGCTGATCCGCATCTGGGTCGGCAAGTTCGAGGCCGGCGCGCTGGATGAAGACGTACAGGCGGCCGATCTGCTGCAGGAGTATGAGGCCAAGATCGCAGCGCTCGAGCGCATGGTTGGTTGGCAGTCGCTGGAGATCGAGCTGCTAAAGGGGGCTTTGAAGAATGCTCCCCGGCCGAGAAGCGCGAGCACCTCCGTCGTCGCCGGCCCCGCGGGGTCTCCGTCAGCAAAGGCTGCGAGCTGATGGGCCTCTCGCGATCCACGTTTTATGACGCGGCGGCAGTAGTGCTGGATTCCGGGGAAGTCCTCGCCCGGATCGGCGCGATCTGCGATGAGTTCGAATGCTATGGCTATCGACGCGTGGGCGCCGCGCTGCGCCACCGAGGCGTCGTGGTGAACGGCAAGAAGCTGCGCCGCCTGATGCGCGAGCATGGCCTCCAACCCAAGCGGCGGCGGCGCTATGTGGTAACGACAAACAGCGACCATGCCGGGCCGATCTTCCCGGACCTGGCCAAGGCTGTCGTTCCCGATCGCCCCAATCAACTGTGGGTAGCCGACCTCACCTACGTCGCGATACCTGGCGGCTTCGTTTATCTGGCTGCCATCCTCGACGCCTGGTCGCGCAGGGTGGTTGGTTACGCGATCAGTCGCTCGATGGACGCCCGCATTGCCGTGGCGGCGCTCAAAGCCGCGATCAAATCCCGCAATCCACCAAAGGAATGCATTCACCACTCCGACAGGGGTTCGCAATACGCGTCCGAGATCTATCGGGCGCTGCTGACCGCCCATGGCATCGTCGGGTCGATGAGCCGCCGCGGCAACCCATACGATAATGCCAAGGCGGAGAGCTTCATGAAAACGCTCAAGGTCGAGGCGGTGTACCTCGCTGCCTACGAGACGTTCGAGGATGTCACCGCCGATCTTCCTCGTTTTATCGACGAGGTCTATAACAACAAGCGCCTAAATTCGGCGTTGGGCTATCTCAGCCCCGCGCAGTTCGAAGACCAATACGCCCGGCAGACGGTCAAAACAGCCGCTTAATTCTGTCCACCGCCAGGGGCGCACTCCAATCAGCATGCTAACCCTGGCAGCCTGAACGAGCATAACCCTGCTCAGTAATGCCGGTCCTACACCGCGCCCGGGGACACGACCTCAAGAAAGCGCATGCCGTTGATCAAGTTCTATACAGCCGACCACCTGACCGATGCCAACTTGATGTCTTGCAGTCTGGCCGCTCAGGGACTTTGGATGCGGCTAATCAGCCTGATTATGCAAAGCGAACGCTACGGCAGACGCGGGGGTAGGTCTCGAGCACACAGCGCGTCTCCCTGTTTTTAGGAATGAGGCCGAGCCTCTGGACGACCTGGTTATCGGCGGCGCACCCGTGTCGTCATTGTTCCGTGCTTTCCTCGGCCGTCCCGGTGTTTAGCGTGCAGTTTTAAGCAAACGGTGAGGTGACCCCTGCTACGCGGCACGGCGCCTGAGGGCGGCAATTCCAAGCAAGCCAACTCCTAGCAACGCAAGGCTTACCGGTTCCGGCACCGACACGCCGAAGTTGGAGTTGTCGGGTGCGAAATCGGCAATCTGGTTGTTGTTGCCAAGGCCGGAGCGGGGCCAGAGGTTGACAGTATATTGGCCAAAGCCAAACCCGGTCGACGGTAGCAGGGTGTCAGGCACGACAACGCTCAGGGTGTTGCCGGTGAGGCTGGTCGCGTCAGGCGAGAGGCTGGTCGACACGTTGGTTAAGAGGTCGCGCACACTCGAAGACACGTTCGGCGTGACGATGACGACGCTGTCGAACAGCACGTTGGTCGCAATGGCGCCGAACCGCGCAGTTCCCTGGCCACGGTTTACTCCGAACACGTACACCGTTCCTGCGGTTGAACCCACGGCGCCCGCAAAAGATCCGCCGAAAATGAAGCGGCCGTTGACGTAGTCGGCGGAGGCGGCCACGACATCGCGGTCGGGCGTGCGCGCGCCCGTGAAGCTCGGCAGGAAATCGCCGACCGGGTCAGTGATGACGTTGGCCCTGGCGGAGCCCGTGGCCGCGACGAGGGCGAAGGCAAAGGTGGCTGCCCGAAGCATGCGACTGATTCCTTATCTGTGATGGTACTGGCACGTAGACGATCCAGCCCCGCGTTTATTCCCTCCCGCGACCAACCATTTCCAGCATGTCCGAAAGAATGGCGACCGGCAGGGTCAGGGGGCATCGGCCTGTTGCAACGCGTCCCGCACGCGCCAGGCGACGGCGAGAAGAACCGGTTGCGGCACACGTCCGGTAACCGCGAGGGCGAGGCGCTGTTCCGCCCAGACGATAGTGCGGATATCGCCCTGCATGGTGTAGCGGAACTCCTCGCCATCGATACCCATAGGCTGGACATAGACGGTGAGGCGAGTGCCATGATCGTCTTCGTACATTATCTGGGCGGCCGGGCTGTTGGCCGTGGGCAGTACCCGGCCGCCCATCAGGCGCCATCCGAGCGGTGCCAGATCGGGCGGGGTCAGCGGACGCTCGAGCCTGTTGGACAGCCATTGCACCAGATGCGTCCCCTCCTCGGCGCGGACCTCTACGGGATGGCGAACTTCGACCGTGAAGGTCCGGTAGGCGGCAACGGCGTTGGCGGTGGCGGTGGCGAGCCGGCTGGTTCCGGTCCACTCGTGGCCGAACCAGCCAACGAGGGCGCCCAGGCAGGCCACCAGAACGACGGAGGCGGCGCGGGCCAGGCTAGTGGCGGTGCGGCTGCGGCGGCGGGCGAGGAGGGTTTCGACGCGCAGGCGGGCCGGAATGGGTTCGTCGTACTTGGCCTGGAGAGTTACCGCCAGCCCCGCATCCTGCTGGCGATAGCGCTCAAGGTGTCCGGCCATGTCGGGGTGGGCCGCAAGGTATCCCTCCACGGCGGCGATCCGGTCCTGCGGCAGGCGGCGGTCGGTCCAGGATTGCAGGTCGTCCTCGCCGATTGGTGTGCCGGGCGGCACGGGGTCGGTCACTTCACCCTCCTTAAGTCGGGCCGGGCAGATCGTTCGGCATCCAGCAAGCGCCGGAACTGTTCCCGCGCCCGGCTTAGGCGCGACATGACTGTGCCGAGCGGGATGCCCAGCGCCCGTGCGACCGTGGCGTAGGCCAGGCCCTCGACGCCGACCAGGAGCAGAACAGCCTGGTGCTCCTGCGATAATGCGCCGAACTGCGCCAGCATGTCCCGGCCGATCAACGTGGTTTCCTGGGTGGCGGGTGTCGCGGCCTGGTCCGCTTCGTCGTCCAGCGTGTCATGCAGAGGCCGGCGGAGATGGACGCGCATCCAGTCGATAAAGAGGTTGTGGAGGATGGCGAACAACCAAGGGCGCAGTTCGGCGTCGCCGGCGCGCAGCATCCAGCGGCTGATGGCGCGCTCCAGCGTGTCCTGAACCAGGTCGTCGGCGGCCGTATGATCGCGGGTCAGCGCAAAGGCATAGCGGCGCAGCGACGGGATCTGCGGTTCGAGGAGGGCGGCGATCCTGCTCATGCGGGCAATGGGCGGCCGACCCGGCCGTCCATCGAGGTCCTACTCGGCCATCTTGGGGTCGATCTGGAACACCTCGTCGACCAACGTGTCGCCACGATACAGCATGACGTAGCGGAACTTGAGGGTGTTCTTGCCGGTGAACACGACGTCGGCGGTAACGGTCGTGCCGGCCGGGTTGCCGCTCTCCTTCATGTCCTTGATGGCGGGCTTCAGCGGGGCCTGCGCCCTGGCAAACTTGCCCCACACCTCGGCCAACTGCTGCGGCCCGATGAAGGTGCCATTGAGCGGGCCACCAACCCAGTGCAGCGTAGTGGCCGCGTTATATTGCGCGGTGATCTTGGCAACGTCGCCGGCCGCAACCGCGTCGAGATGCTGGTGCGCCAGGTTGGCGGGTGTCTCCGCCAGGGCGGGTAGGGCGATTGCGGTGAAAGCGAGAGCTGCAAGTGTCGACCGTTGCATCATGGGATGTCCTCCGCGCTCAAGGATCATACGGCAAGGACGATGGCGAGCCCGGTTTATTCCGCACCCGCCATCATCTTTATAGCTGGATCTGCACGGCGGCTCCGGGTGCTGCAGCGGTGCCGGACGCAATGACAAGCCAGCGCCGGGCGGTCCCCGCATCGGCCTGGACAAGCTGCCGGATCGGGCCGATCGCGTTGACGACCGCGGCGCCGGCCGGGTTGGTCATGAAGGCCGCGAGGGGTTGCAGAGTGCCGCCGCCGCCGGCTTCGGTCGACAGCGCGAGGATGTAGGGTTTACGCGGCTCCAACCCAGTCGCTCCGGCCTGCAGCACCTGTACCAGACCCTGGTCGAACAGCGTCACCTGCGTGGTAGGCTTGGCACCCGGAGCACCGAGGCTGAGCTGGGCAGAGTTCGCCGCCACGCCCAGCGGCGCCAGGTTCTGCGTGCCCGGCCCCTCCGGCACCGCGCCCGGTACATAGGCTACGCCCTGCGGCCCCTGACCCAGCGGGATGGTCGCGACCAGCTTGTTCTCCAGCGTGTCGATGACCGCCGCGCCGTCCGCGTTTTCCAGGCCCACATAGACACGCGTGCCGTCGCCGGAGGGCCAGATGCCATGCGGCAGCGCGCCCACGTCGATGGTCGCGACCTGTTCATAGTCGTCGGTGCGGAACACCTTCACCTGGTTCAGCCCGCCCACCGTCACATAGGCGAACTGCCCATGCGCGTTGCGGACGATGTTGACGTGGTTGGTGATCGGGCCGGTGTCCAGCACCTTCAGCACATTGAACGGTGCGACGGCGTTGAATACCATCGTACGGCCCACATCCTTCAGCGTCAGCCAGACCTGCCTGCCGTCCGGCGTCGCGGCGACGTCGGGCGAGAACGGGCTCTCCTGCTTCACCCGCCCGACGATCTTGTGGTCGACGGTCCCGATGACGACCGTCTCGGGTGTGAAGCTCGAGACGACGTAGCCGAGCTTGCCGTCGGGCGAGAAGATGACCATGCCCGGCCCGTTCGGCACCTTGATCCGGCTCTTCTCCATGAATGTCTTGCCGTCCAACACGGCGATGTAATCCTCGCCGCGCACGCTGACCCAGACCTCGCGGCCGTTGGGCGTGAAGAACGCCTCGTGCGGGGATCGCCCGACATAGGTGATGTGCTTCACGGCGTTAGTCGCGGTGTCGATGAAGCTTACGGAGTTGGAGCCGATCGAGATCACCGCCAGCGTCTTGCGGTCGGGCGAGAAGCCCATGCCGTGCACGAGCAACTGGCCCTTGTAGAGCGGGCTGAGGTTCCCCGGCGTCGGGTCGCCGAGGCGAATGACGCCCAGCAGCTTGCCCTCGGCCGGGTCGATGACGGAGACGGTGTTGGAGAACTGGTCGGACGTATAGAACCGGTCTCTTCCGCTAATCGGGATATCCGGTGCCGACGCCGCGAACGGCGCCTGCCCAGCTTGGGCCGCCAGTGTGGTGCCGAGCAGCAGGAGGGTCGCGAGCGAGATCTTCATGTCAGTGGTCCTTGTGCATGGGCATGTTCGGCATGCCCGGCGTGATGGTGGGTAGGGCCGCGAGCGCCTGGCTCATCACGGCGATCTCCTGCCGTTGCTCGACGATGATACCCTGTGCGAGGCGGCGCAGGACCGGGTCGTGGCCGAATCTTAGCTCCGCCTCGGCCATTTCCACCGCACCCAGGTGGTGCGGGATCCTCATGGCGGCGAAGTCGCGGTCAGGGTCGCCGCTGGCAGGCTGCATCATGTCCCGATCCATCCGCGCCATGGCCGACGCCATCATGGATGCGAAGGTATCGGCGACCTGGCTCTGAGCCATGCCCGCGCCGGCCACAAGGCCAAGCAGCAGGGCACACCCGGGAAGGCCGCGCCGCAGGCGGCTGGGAATCATGGGGTCATCCTTTCCAGACGGGCCATTGGAGAAACACGAACGTTGGACAGCCCGGTTTATTCCCTCGGGACCGTCCTACGGCGCGACTTTCAGGCTCGCCAAATAGGTGACAATCTGTACCGCATCCTCATCGGACACGGGAGCCTTGTAGGTGTGCATCATTTTGGCCACCTCCCCGGTCCACTCGGCCCGGGTCAGCGGCGGCTGGTTCAGGATCATGCCGGGCGAGTGGCAGGACTGGCAGTTGTTCGCGATCAGCTCGGCGCCGGGCCCTGGCGGGAAAGTGCGGTCGCTGGTGGGCAGCTCGAACCCGACGGAGCGGAGCCGTACGCCGCCGGCCTCGGCCGAGGTCTTCGGTGCTTGTGGCCCCACCGCGGCCTCGTACGCAGCGATCTGGGCGTTCAGGGCCTTGGAGTAGGCCGGGATTTCGTAAGCCGGACGCGCCGGCGCCTCCCGCCGTCCACTATTGCCGGCGACGGCAACGGCCACGACGACGATGGCGACCGCGCCGCCGATCTGCATGATGCTCATGAGCTTGTTCCTTGTTGCGAGGTCATCAGGCGACGGAAAGCTGGACGGTCTCGACCACGTTCCGCATGAAGCCGCCACCGTTCCAGTTAGCCTCCATCGGCTGCGCCAGCTGTTTCGTGTTGGTGCAGCGGACCATGACCGCCAGCTGGCCCGCGGCGGGGGCCGTCGCTTGCGCGGTCCATTGACGGAAGCTGTAGGCACCTTCGTCGCGGCCCAGCGTGGCCGCGGTCCAGGTGCCACCGCCATCGGTGCTGACATCCACCGCCGCCACGCCGCAATCCCCGCCCATAGCGATGCCCCGCAGCGGCACGGGCGCGCCGGGCTTGACCTTGGTTGCCGCCGTCACGTTGGTGAAGAAGGAGCGCGGTACCATCCGGTTGATCGGCTTGGTGGGGAAGCCGGTCTGGCCGGGCTTCACGTCCGCGTGCGGCGTCGCCGGTATCAGGTAGGCGCTCTTCATCCAGAAACTGTCGTCCGGCGCGTCCAGCACCTCGATGTCGCTGACCATCTTGACCCAGTAGGTCGAATACCAGCCGGGCACGACCAGGCGGATGGGGAAGCCGTTCAGCAACGGCAATTGCTCGCCGTTCATCTGATAGGCGAGCATTACCTCGCCGTCCCGCGCATGGTCGATCGACAGCGACTTCATAAAGTCGGGCGCGCCGTCCACGACCGGCTGGTCGAGCCCGTTGAACCGCACCGCGACCGCCCCTGACTTCACTCCGGCGCGGTCCAGCACGTCGCGCAGCCGCACGCCCACCCATTTCGCGTTGCCCATGGCCCCGTTCTGCCACTGCCCCCCGGCGATGCGCGGCGCGAACAGCCCGCGGGAGTTGCCGGAACACTGGTTGATCGCGGCCAGCTCGACCCGGGGCAGGGCGAGGATGTCGGCCATCGACAGCGACTGCGGCTCATTCACATGACCGCGGACGGCACAACGGAAGGTTGCGACATCGACGGTTTCGGGGATCACAGCCCAATGCCAGCGGACGAAGAAGCGGTCGTTCGGGGTGAATACACCCTGGTCGAACACCTCGAACGGCGTCTCCAGCAACGGCGGATGGGTGCGCTGCAGTATCATCGATCCCTTCTGAGGGAAGGCCGACGTCAGCGAACGCTGCACCGGGCCGCCATTCAGTCCCAGCGTGACCGTCTCCGCCCATGCCGGCGGCGTGGCTGCAAACCCGCCAAGGGCCATGGCGCTGCCGAGTATCTGGCGGCGGCTCAGTCTTGATTTTTCAATTTCGCGCATCCTCCGTCCCAGTGTGAACGGATGATCGCTGCATTCATTCCATCCGACCAACACAGTTTCTCGCTGAAACCGATCGCGCACTGCGATCGGTCAACCTGCGGCGATGATCGCCAGCAGCGCGTCGGCCGCCCGGACCGTAGCCGTAAATCGTCTTGGCGGCGGGTGTCAGATGGTAGCGGATAAGGCGAGAGCGGCGGTCAAGGCGGCTGCTGCAAATCGGTACATGATTATTTCCTTGTGATTCAGGACAGGCGAGTAGGGGTAGGCCGAAAGCTCGCAAACAGGACCGCGAGCAGCACGAAGAAGACGATGTGCGCCGCCGCGAAGTAGGTCATGCCGGGTAGGCCGAGGTTCCGGCTGCCTGCGAAGCCTTCGCCCAGCCATGGCAAGATGACGACGGCGTTTGCGACCCATACTGCCACGGCGTAAATCAGACCCTTGCGCCACGCTGAGCCGGGGAGCGCGGGCTCGATCGCCATGCCATACAGCAGCGCCATCCCCAGCCCGACGGCTACGTGGAAGCCGAGTTGGAAGACCGGGCCGGTGGGCGTCGGCAAGCCAAGACCAGTCCAGAGAGAGCCAAAGCCAAGCCGGGCCAACGGTTGCCCGAAGTAGACCGTCAGAAGTTTCAGCAGGCCCCCGCGTGCCGTGACCAAAGGGATCCAGTCCGCGGCGGCCAGCAGGGCCGTGTTGATCGTTATGGCGATCGCGCCGGCCATAAGCGCCGCCACCGCACGATCCCGCATTTGTTGGATCCGTGTCATTGGAACGCGGGCACGTCGTGCGTGAGGGCGCCATGCTGAACGGCGCAGCGCTTAGCCTCCGGCCCTTGCGTGGTCATCTTAGCTGGATCTGCCATTCGAATTTCCCCGGTCGTGTTGGCGGCAGGTATGACGGCCCCTGTTCGATCAATCCAATGCATTGTGTTGCTTTGTTCGATCGATTGTTCAGATTGGTCGTCGGGGGCCGTGGTGATTATGTTGTAGTCGGCGAAACCTCCGGATCGGTTACGCCGATGACCATCCGTCCGTGGAGCCACGACCAGCCATGTCCAACCCCTCCGTCTTTACGGGCGGCGTCGCCGTCGCTGCAGCTCTTCTGATCATCGCCGGCCCTGCATGGGCTGGGGACGCGGATGTCGTTGGCGTCAAAGCGACCCGGCATGGCGCCGGCCACTTCGACATTGCGGTCACCGTGCGGAGCCGCGACACCGGCTGGGACCGCTATGCAGACCGGCTCGAAGTTGTTGGGCCCGACGGGACGGTGCTGGCCACGCGGGTGCTGGACCACCCGCATGACGACGAGCAGCCGTTCACGCGCGACATCACCGGCGTCACGATCGCGGGCGCGGCGCGCGTCACCATTCGCGTCCATTTCAAGCCGACCGGCTTCGATGGCGTGACGAGGACCATCAACCTGCAAGGAGACGACTCATGAAACTATTCGCAGCTGTCTGTCTCGCGGTGATGTCGGCGCACGCCGCGCACGCGGATGAGTTGCTGATGGTCAAAAGCCCTCATCCAGTGATGGAGACGCTGGACCGCGTCGAGGCTGCGGCAAAAGCGGCCGGCTTTTTCATCGTGGCGCGGGTCGATCACTCCGGCGCCGCCGAGGGCGTGGGCCTGAAGCTGCGTCCTACGGCGCTATCGATCTTCGGAAAGCCGCAAGGCGGTACGCCCTTGATGGTCTGCGATCAGCGGACCGGGATCGAGCTGCCACTGAAAGCTCTTGCCTGGCAGGACGAGGGCGGCCAAGTCTGGCTCGGGATGGCAGATCCAGCCGCGTTGAAGACGCGCTATAGCCTTCCAGCGAGCTGCGATGCGCCGATTGCGTCAATGCAAGGGGTCGTGCGCGGGCTGCTGGAGGTTGCTGCCAAAGGGTAAAAGGGCGGGCTCATCCCGTTCACGACACATGGTTGCAGACGAGGACGGCCTGACCCTAAGGGAGAGGCGTTTTCAGGGCAGAAATAGGTGCACCAGTTTTTTCTTGAAACGGCGTCCCACGCCGCAACTACTGGACTACGGCCAGCCCTGCATCGAACGGTGGTTTCTACGCTGGCGTCAACGGCAGCACGCCTCCGTCCCGCCGTCAGCCTGGACGGTAGGGGAAGTTACGGTTCCGACGGAGCAGAACACGCGGCGGTTATTTGGCTTCGGCCGGACCGGTGTAGCTCGCTGCCGGTGCATTCATACAAGAACAGGCAGGCAATGCTCGGCATCGTCTCCATCTCCCCGTGCCGCATTGCGGACACCGAAGTCAGGTGGACGTGGCTTTGGTCAGCTTCGTAGTTCAAACTACGCCCGGCGATCAGGTTCCAGACGCGCGTCTTCGCCGTCTCTTGGCCAGGATGGGGAACGCCGAAACTTCGTCCTCCCAAGGATTGAACATGGCAGAACCGCTATGGCGGGGGTCTCGGATGTTGCGGGTTACAAGATACAGGTCGTGTTCCAGCGCGGTCGTGGCCAACAGGGTCCCTTTATTCAGCTCCGGCTCAACCGCTGGCTCGATGCCCCGTGCTGGACCGGCCCGGCGCCCTATTCGACCCCGCCACCGCCTGGCTGATCGCCCATAAAGTGCTGCTGCCCGGCGTGACCACATTGGAGCGCAGCATCGCGCGCGCCAGTGCGGCGCAGCGGCTGTGGCGGCAGATGCTGGGCGGCATAACGGTCGACCAGGCGGAACGACTGGAAGCCTTACTCGTGACACCTGACGGCAAGCGGCAAAGCTCGCTAGTCGGGCACCCATGCGGCGACACTGCAACCGGCGCTCGAGACATCGTGAGGCGGGGGAGTGGTTCCTGCGCGCCTTTACCCAGATGACGGGCTTGTGCTGACCCCGCCCTTCGATCACACGCCGCACGATCTCGTTTGCATTAAGGGCTACCCGCCCGGCCTGCGGGAGAATGGCGGGCAATACACCCACGCGGCAACCTGGGCGGTGCCGGCCACGGCCGCGCTAGGCGATGGGGACAGGGTGGCGGACGTCTACTCGATGCCGCCCCATGTCGGCCGCAGCGGCTGGTCGTGGTACCCGGGGTCCGCCGGATGGCCGCAAAGGGCAGGTGTCGACGGCATCCTCCGCATCCGCGCGAGCGCCCTCCACAGTGATCCGTGCACCCCGCGGAACTGGCCAGGCTTCGAGGCCACTATCGTCTGGCGGTCCGCCCGCTACCGCGTCGTTGTCGGGAATACCGGTAAGGTGTACCGAGGTGTAGGCTCGATCCGCCTGGACGGCGTAGACGTAGCGGTAACCCCGGTGCCGTTACTCGACGACCGCAGCATTCAGCTGGTCGAGGTGAGGCTCGATGGAAAGGACCGCCCATGACCGTCAGCCCCCTCGCCGGCAAGCTGCTCCTGCCATCCGCCTTGGTGGACGTGCCGCGCCTGGTCACGGCCTATTTCACCCAAACGCCCGACCCAGCGGATCCGGCGCAGCGTGTGGCCTTCGGCACGTCGGGCCATCGCGGGTCCTCGTTCGATTGCACGTTCAACGAGTCGCACATCCTGGCGATCAGCCAGGCCGTGTGCCAGCACCGCCGTGCGGCCGGCGTGGATGGGCCGCTGTTCGTCGGCATCGACACACATGCCTTGTCCCGTCCCGCGTTGGCCACCGCGCTGGAGGTGTTCGCTGCCAACGGGGTAGACGCGTTTATCGACGAAAAAGACGGGTTCACGCCGACGCCGGTCATCTCGCATGCCATCCTGACCTACAATCGCG
>JANONC010000160.1:0-7330 GCA_031420655.1 Rhodospirillales bacterium
GGGCGCCGTGGCAGACCCTAACGCGCTGTATATCCTGTTTGCGGGCGGTAACGACGTACGTAACGCGGCCCTGGCCGGCACCGGTGCGTCGGCTGTCACCGCGGGTGTCAACGCCGAAGTCAATGCGTTGACTACGCTGGAAATCGCGGGAGCCAAAAAGTTCCTGGTCGTCAACGTACCGGACGTGGGCAATATTCCGGAGTTCCAGAAGTTCAACCCAACGAAAGCCGCGGCTGCAACGACCTACAGCCAGCAATACGATACGCAGCTGGCCGCCGGTGTGGCCACAGCGACGACTGCGGGCGTAAGTGTCGTATCGTTTGACCTCTATCTGTTTGCCAATGCTATCCAGGCGGCAGCGTTGGCCGGCCAGCTGCCGATCAACAACACGACTGATTACTGCTACACACAAACGCCATTATCGACGGCCACGACTGCGGCGTGCGGGCCGAATGCGCAGAATATCGGCCAACTCTATTTTTGGGATGCCATTCACCCGACCGGCTACGTTCAGAATCTGTGGGGCCAGGGCTTTGCCCAGGCCTTGGCCGGGCAGGCACTGACGCTGCCCGTGCCGGCCCCGGCGGGTGCGGCGGTCGCGGGGCTGTTGGCGATGCTGGCCTGGCGTCGCCGGGCGTAGCGGTTGTTCTACCGGGAGAGCGGCCAGTTTAAATCCGGATATGCGGCCGACATGGCCGTGTTCCCGATCCGGCAGGACCGGATCGGGCTGGGCGTAATATTGGCCGTGGCGTTCATCGCCGTGCCGTTGTTTGGCAGTCCGTTCCTGATGGAAGCGGTGATGATCCCCTTCCTGGTACTCTCGCTCGCCACGATCGGGCTGAACCTGCTGACCGGCTACACGGGTCTGATTTCGCTCGGCACCGGGGCGTTCATGGGAGTGGGCGCCTATGCCTGCTTCAAGCTCGTGAACGCCTTTCCCGGCGTGAACGTCATCGTTTGGATCTTGGTCAGCGGCTTGTTCGCCAGCGCGGCCGGGGCGCTGTTCGGCTTGCCGAGCCTGCGGATCAAGGGTTTTTACCTGATCGTGGCCACGCTGGCGGCGCAGTTCTTTCTGGGCTGGTGCTTCCAGCGGGTGGGCTGGCTGCGCAACGACAGCCTGTCGGGTGCGATCGAGGCGGGGACGCGCACGCTGGGCGGCTATGCCATCACCGGTCCGACATCGCGGCCGGAGTTGCGGTATCTGGTCGTGCTCACCTTGGTTGTGGGCCTAACCTGGATCGCGTCCAACATTGTGCGCGGGCGCATTGGCCGGCAGTGGATGGCGATCCGCGACATGGACCTGGCGGCCGAGCTGATCGGCATCCGGCTGTTGCCGACGAAGCTGCTGGCCTTTGCCGTAAGCAGCTATTTCTGCGGCGTGGCCGGCGCGATGATGGTGTTCTTTTGGTACGGTAGTGCGGAGGCGGACGTGTTCTCGATCGACCTCGGCTTCACCATCCTGTTCATGGTCATTATCGGCGGCCTCGGCAGCCTGATCGGCTCGTTCATGGGGGCGGCGCTGATCCAGGTGGTACCGATCGCGTTGCGCACCGCATCGGCCAAGCTCGGGTTACCGTTGCAGCCCGCGACGGTCGAGCATCTGACGATCATGGTAGTCGGTGCCATGCTGATCGGGTTTTTGATCCTGGAACCGCACGGTTTGGCCCGGCTGTGGCAGATCACAAAGCAAAAGCTGCGGGTCTGGCCATTTCCATACTGACGTGTAAGCTTCCGTAAAAATAACGGGGAAACGACGATGCGCGTTTTAAAGTGGGCAATCGCAGCCTGCGTGGCGGCCGTACCGGCACTGGCGCAAGAGACGATCTACGTACCCTTGCTCACGTACCGCACGGGCCCGTTCGCAGGCTCCGGCCAGCCGATCGCCAATGGGATGCACGATTACCTGGAAATGCTGAACCAGCGCGACGGCGGCATCGGTGGCGTGAAACTGGTGATCGAGGAGTGTGAGACCGGGTACGACACCAAGAAAGGCCTGGAGTGCTATGAATCGGTGAAGGGTAAGAACCCGGTCATGATCAATCCGTGGTCGACCGGCATCACGTTGCCACTGATTCCACGCGCAGCCGTCGATAAGATTCCCGTGCTGTCGATGGGGTACGGCCTGTCCGCCGCCGCCCGGGGTGATCTGTTCCCATGGGTGTTCAACCCGCCCGCCACCTATTGGGACGGCATGGCGATGATCATGAGCTACATGGCGCAGCAGGAGGGTGGCGCGCCCGGCGATCTGTCAAAACTGAAGGGTAAGAAGATCGGCTACCTGTACCTCGACGCAGGGTTCGGCAAGGAGCCATTGCCGCTGCTGGAGCAGCTGTCAAAGGCTGAGGGGTTCGACGTGAAGCTGTACCCGGTTGCGGCGGCCGACATGCAGAACCAGGGCAGCCAGTGGCTCGGTGTACGGCGGGACCGGCCCGATGCCGTCATCTTGTACGGCTGGGGTGCCCTGAATGCGGCCGCGATCAAGGAGGGCGTGAAGGTCGGCTATGACATGAACAAGGTGTTCAGCATCTGGTGGCCGAGCGAGGATGATGCGCGCAACGCCGGGCCGCAGGCCGTGGGCATCCGTGAGCTGAACTGGCACGCTGTCGGCAATCAATTCCCGGCCATGCAGGATATCATCAAGCACGTGTACGACAAGAACCTGGCGCAGGGTGACAAGGCCAAGGTAGGTGAGCTGATCTACAACCGCGGCATCTACAATTCGGTCCTGATTGCCGAGGCGATCCGCACGGCGCAGCAACTGAGCGGCAAAAAGGCGGTTAACGGCGAAGACACCCGCCGCGGGCTGGAGCAGTTGAACATCACCGATGCGCGGTGGACGGAGATCGGGCTGCCAGGCTTTGCCGGACCGCTACAGCTGACGTGCACGAACCATAACGGCCATCAGCCGGCGTTCATGCAGAAATGGGACGGTGACAAATGGGCCCGCGTGTCGGACCCAATCGCGCCGCTGACCGCGCGGCTGGAGCCCCTGATGACGGAAGCCGCTAACGACTATGTGGCCAAGGCCGTCGGCTGGCCGAAGCGGTCCGAAATCTGTGACCGCGGATAGCATCCTATCGGTCACTAATGTCGAGGTCGTCTATGAGCGCGTGATTCTGGTGCTGAAGGGCGTCTCGCTCGAGGTGCCGCGGGGCGGGATCGTAGCGCTGCTGGGTGCGAACGGCGCGGGTAAAACCACGACGTTACGGGCAGTCAGCAATCTGCTGGAGGCCGAGCGGGGGCGGGTGACCAAGGGGGCGATCACGTTCCAGGGCGAGCAGGTGCAGAACCGCTCGCCCGCAGCACTGGTCCGCTCCGGGTGCATCCAGGTGATGGAGGGCCGGGGCTGCTTCGGCCACCTTACAATCGAGGAGAATTTGATGACGGGCGCCTATACCCGCCGGGATGGGCGCGCGGCCATTAAGGCGGATTTGGAACGCATCTACGGCCTGTTCCCGCGCCTAAAACAGCGCCGCACATCACAGGCCGGCTATACCAGCGGCGGCGAGCAGCAGATGTGCGCCATCGGCCGGGCGATGATGAGCAAGCCCCGGCTGGTGTTGCTGGATGAGCCCTCGATGGGTTTGGCCCCGCAGGTGATGGACGAGATCTTCGAGATCGTGCGGATGCTCAATCAGGAGGATGGCGTGTCGTTCCTGCTGGCAGAGCAGAACACGTCATTGGCGCTGCGCTATGCGAGCCACGGTTACATTCTAGAGAGTGGCCGGGTGGTGATGGATGGCGCGGCGGATGCGTTGCTGGCCAATGACGACGTGAAGCAGTTCTACCTCGGCATGGGGGATGGCGGGCGGCGCAGTTTTCGCGAGGTTAAAAACTACAAGCGGCGTAAGCGGTGGCTGGCGTGATGACGGCTTGCTCAAGCACGAATTGCGTGGGGGCATCTGGTGTGCGGACACCGACACGGCGCCCCGGGTCCCACGCATGACCGAACGCTTGCCGCACCTGCTACGTGCCGCCCTGGCGATGCCGGGTTGGGCGCAGCATTTGGGTGCCATCGACCCGGCCGCCATTACAACTCGTGCGGCGCTGGCCACCCTGCCGCTGCTGCGCAAGTCCGACCTGCCGGCAATGCAGGCTGCCGCCCCACCCCTGGCTGGCCTGCGCGCCGGGTGGCCGGCCGGCGGACGGGTGTTCGCGTCGCCGGGGCCGATCTACGAAACCGAAGGGCCCGGCCCGGATGCGTGGCGTGCGGCACGGGCGTTTGCCGCAGCCGGGTTCGTCCCGGGCGATCTCGTACTCAATACGCTGTCCTATCACCTCTCACCCGGCGGGTTCATCCTCGACAGCGGCGCGCGGGCCCATGGCTGCGCGGTCATCCCAGCCGGGCCTGGTGCCCGCGACCAGGTCGTGGCGCTGTGTTCGCAGCTGGCCCCGGTGGGGTACGCGGGCACGCCGGACTTCCTCAAAATCCTGCTCGACGCCGGGGCCACGTCCATTACCAAGGCGCTGGTCAGCGGGGCCGCGTTCCCACCGTCGTTGCAGGCCGAGCTGACCAGCCGCGGCGTACATGCCTACCAGGCCTATGCCACCGCGGATTTGGGCGTCGTGGCGTACGAGACCCAGGCGCGCGACGGGCTGCACATCAATGACGGCCTGATCGTCGAGATCGTGCGCCCCGGCACGGGCGACCCGGTACCGGATGGCGAGGTGGGGGAGGTTGTGGTGACGTCGCTTAACGCCAGCGAACCCTGGATACGGCTGGCGTTGGGTGACTTGTCCGCCATTCTGCCAGGCGCTTCAAAACAAGGCGGGCGCCTGCGCGGCTGGCTGGGGCGGGCCGACCAGTCCGCCAAGTTGCGCGGCATGTTCGTCCGGCCGGAACAGCTGGCCACATTGGCCGGCCAGTTCCCGGGGCGGATGCGGCTGGTGCTGACGCGTGATGGCGAGCAGGACCGCGCGTTGCTGCGGGCGGAAGGGGAGGCGGCGCTGGCGACCCCGCTCGCCAACGGGTTCCAAGCCATCACTGGGCTGCGGGCGGATGTCGAGATGGTCACGCCGGGCACGCTGCCCAATGACGGCCGGGTAATCAGCGACGAACGCTAAACTGTGGCATAGACCCGCGGTATGAAGCCCCGTACGACCCACGCCGAACTCGGCCCCGACTTCTACGATGTGGTGGAGCCTGCGCGCTTCCCGCAGCACATCCTGCGTTATCGCAACCAGGGCGCCGCGGTGCAGGTGGGGCTGAACGGGCTGTCGGACGAGCAATGGATCGACCACTTTGCCCGCTTCGTCCCGCTGCCCGGCAGCTTCCCGGCACCGCTGGCTTTGCGCTACCACGGCCACCAATTTCAGCACTACAACCCGGATCTGGGCGACGGGCGCGGCTTTTTGTTCGCGCAAGTGGAAGACGTCCACGGCCGCCTGCTGGATTTCGGCACCAAGGGCAGTGGCACGACACCTTGGTCGCGCGGCGGCGACGGGCGGCTGACGCTGAAGGGCGGCATGCGGGAGGTGCTGGCGAGCTCGCTGCTGGAGGCGCAGGGCGTGGACACCAGCCGTAGCTTCAGCCTGGTGGAAACCGGCGAGGCCTTGCAGCGCGGCGACGAGCCGTCCCCCACCCGAAGCGCCGTGCTGGTACGCCTCAGCCACAGCCACATCCGCATCGGCACCTTTCAGCGCCTGGCCGCCCGGCGGGAGACGGCGAATGTGGAAAGACTGATTGCCCACTGCGTGCGGTACTACTTGCCTGGCGTAGCGGCCGAGCCGGTGGCGTTCCTGGACGAGGTCGTGGGCCGGGTCGCGATCTTGGCCGCGCAGACCATGGCGGCCGGGTTCGTGCATGGCGTGCTGAATACGGACAACATCAACATCACCGGCGAGAGCTTCGATTATGGCCCCTGGCGCTGGCTGCCCACCTACGACCCAGCGTTCACCGCCGCCTATTTCGACCATGGCGGCCTGTACGCCTATGGCCGCCAGCCGGAAACGATGCTGTGGAACCTGTCACGCCTGGCCGAGTGCCTGCTGCCGCTGTCCAGTCATGACGCGCTGGTGGCAGTGCTAGATACCTATAGCGCCCGGTTCCGCACGGCGCTGGACAAAGCGACGGCCTGGCGGCTGGGCGTGGACCGGCTGGACGGGTCGGCGTGGTGGGCCTGGCTGTCCGAAAGCCAGACCCCGTTCGAGGCCGCGTTCCACGCCTGCCACGGCGGCGTTGTGCCATCCGGCGCGGCTTGGGACGGCGCACGCGCAGCGCTGGACGGCGCCAACCGCACCCGGGCGGACCACCCGTATTTCCACGCCGCCCCTTGCACGTTGCTGAGCGAGGAGGTGGAGGCGCTGTGGGCCCCGATTGCGGAAAGCGACGACTGGGGTCCGCTTTATGCAAAGCTGGAGGCGATCGAGGTAATGCGGCAGGCGTATTGTGGCTGAGCTGTTTGGCATGGCGTTCGACACGCGGCCGGCGGCTGCGGTGCTGGAAGCGGCATTGGCGACGCCGGGCTCTGGGCCCCGGCTGGTCGTGACGGCTAACCTGGACCACGTGCTGAACTTGTCCCGTACCGCCCCGTTTCGCGCCGCCTACGCCGGAGCCGCCTTGCGCACGCTGGACGGCATGCCCGTCGTGTGGCTGGCGCGGGCGCGGGGCGCGGCAGACGTGCATCGCGTGACCGGGCACGATCTGTGGCAGGCGCTGCTGGCCCGTCCGCCCGGTGGACCGGTGTTTATCGTGGCCCCGGACGCCGCCGCCGCCGCCGGGGCAGAGGCGGCGCTGCTGGCCGCCGGTGCCGGCCCGGTGCAGTCCGTGGTGCCGCCCTTCGGGTTCGAGTGCGATGCATCGTACGGGGCTACGCTGGCCGAGAGCATCCGCCGGTTTGGGACGGCGGTGCTGCTGATGGGCGTGGGCGCGCCCAAATCCGAAATCTGGGTCCACCAGCAGGGTGTGGCCCTCGGCAACCCGGTGGCTCTTTGCATTGGTGAGGCGCTGGCGGTCGGCGCCGGGCTGGTCCCGCGTGCGCCGGCGCCGATGCAGCGTGCAGGTTTAGAGTGGTTGTGGCGCTTCAGCCTCTCGCCCCGGCGGCTATTTGTGCGCTATTTCATCCGCTCCTGGCGGTTCCCGCTGCTCGCGTGGCGGAATCCAGATTTATCGAAGTAAGGACCAGCCCATGCGCGCCTATGGCGACCAGAAATCCGACAATGTCCCGGTCAAGCGCAGCCCGGACGAAAACCGCAAGCTGCTGCGTGAGCTGAAAGAAACGCTGGCCAGCATGAAGCCCCACACGACGCCGACGCTGCGCGAGAGCGTGGTGAACCGCATCCGCGCGTTGGAAGCGGAGCTGAAGGCCCCGGTGGTACCGCGGCGGTAGGA
>JANONC010000161.1:0-14155 GCA_031420655.1 Rhodospirillales bacterium
TGGCCCGATTGCAGTAGCAGGCGATGCGGCCGAGGCGGTGTGTGCCCAGTTGGCTGCCCATGACGTGCTGTTGCTGCCCCAGCGCCGCCCGCTGCCCGCCGGCATCGCCCACGCGTCCGGCCCGGCGCTGCCCTTATACAGCGACCCGCCAGCCGCCCGGGTCAATGTGTGACGCCCTCATGGTTAACGTAACGGCGGCCCACGCCCCGGTGCTGGCCATAATCCACGCCGCGGGCGATCCGCCCAACGCCTGGAGTGCGGACGTGTTCAGCCTGCAGCTTGCCACACCGGGCGTGTTCGGCCTGCTTGACCCGGCCGGCGCGTACGTCCTCGCACGGGTTGCAGCCGATGAGGCGGAGATTTTATCAATAGCGACCTGCCCGGCCGTGCAGCGCCAGGGGCGGGCCGCAGCCCTGTTGCATGCCGCACGCGTCCGGGCCGCAGCCGCGGGTGCCGCCACGCTGGTGCTGGAAGTCGCCGTCCGTAACGCAGCCGCGCGGGCGCTCTATGCTGCGGCAGGGTTCGAGCCGGTGGGACGCCGGGCGCGGTACTACCAGGATGGCGACGACGCGCTCATCCTGCGCGTCAGCCCTTGCGCACCACCAGCGCCACCGTCCCGTCCGCGTCCGACGTTTGACTGATCACGCTGTGCCCTTGCTCGGCCAAGGTGCGCGGCACATTCGTCACCGGCTCCTCACCCCGTAACCGCACGTGCAGCATGTCGCCGCTGGCCAGCCGGTCGAGTGCGAGGCGGACGCGCACGAAGGTCATGGGGCAGACGTCGGCGGTGATGTCGAGAACAGCCATTTTACACTATCCTTGCGCAATGTTGCATGAGAGTATTGGCGTGCTATATCACTGGAATTCGAAGGCTGTACCTCAGCCGCCTAAATAGGGAACACAAATGTCCGAACAGACCGTCAATCCTGATGTGCTTGGCCTGACAGCGCAGATCGTATCGGCGCACGTCGCTAACAATTCCGTAGCACCCGATGCTTTGGCAAATCTTATCCAGGAAGTGTACCGCACCCTCGCCAACGTTGGAAAGGAGCAGGTTGTCCCCGACAAGCAGCTTCCGGCGGTGCCGGTCAAGAAGTCCGTCTTCCCAGACCATATTATCTGCCTCGAAGACGGTAAGAAGCTCAAGATGCTCAAGCGGCACCTGAAGACGAGCTACAACATGTCGCCCGAGCAGTACCGCGAAAAGTGGGGCCTGCCGCCCGACTATCCGATGGTTGCGCCGAACTATGCCAAGCATCGCTCGACGCTCGCCAAGAAGATCGGCCTGGGTACCAAACCGCGCGCGCGGTAGGCGGCCGGGGTGCCTGTGACGATTCGACAACCGGGCACAATCTCGAGTAACCGGGGGCCGTGCTGATCAAGCCACAGGCGGCCCCGCAGGCCCATTCCTCCCGTCTCGTCCCGCGTGAACGCGCGGCCCCGGTTGCGCCCGCTGCCGCGTCCAGCTCCTCCCGTATCGAGCGGCTTTGCGTCGAACGCGGCCTGAAAATGACCGGGCAGCGCCGCGTGATCGCCCGCGTCTTGTCCGACGACGCGGGCCATCCCGACGTGGAGGCGCTTTACCGTCGCGCCATCACGCTGGACGCCCGCATCTCGATTGCGACCGTCTATCGCACCGTCCGGCTGTTCGAGGAGCACGGCATTCTCGAACGGCGCGATTTCGGCGGCGGGCGGGCCCGCTATGAACCGACCGAGCATGGGCCGCATCACCACCTGATCGACATCGAAACCGGCCAGGTGCTTGAGTTTTCGGACCCGGCGCATCAAGCGTTGCTGCACGAAATCTCAGCCCGCCTTGGCTTTGACCTTGTCTCGCACCGGCTCGAACTGTTTGGCCGGCGCAAACCGGCGGACCCGGCTTGAGCAGCGTGGCCGTGGTGCCCGATGCGCTGCCCAATGCACCACCAGGTGGCTTTGGTGAGCTGCGGGCCGGTAATTTGGGTGTCCGCATCGCCACGACGTCGGGCGAGATCGATGCGGCGCTGGCGTTGCGCTACCGCATATTCTTCGACGAGATGGGCGCCACACCCAATGCGCAAACGCGCCTGAGCCGGCGCGACCGTGATGAATTCGACAGTGTGGCCGACCATCTGCTGGTCGTCGATCACGCAATCGGGCCAGGGCCGGAGGGGGTCGTCGGCACCTACCGCATGCTACAGCCGGCCGGAGCCGCCGCAATCGGCCGCTTCTACACGGCCGACGAGTACGATATCAGCCCCATCACCAGCTTCCCCGGCCGCGTGCTGGAACTGGGCCGTAGTTGCGTGGACATCACCTATCGCGGCCGGGCCGTTATGCAGCTGCTGTGGCGCGGCATCGCCGCCTATGTCTTCCACAACCAGATCGACCTCATGTTCGGCTGCGCCAGCCTGCCGGGGACCGACCCCGAGCGGCTCGCCGTCGAATTGAGCTATCTGTACGAGCATCACCTGGCCCCGCCCGCGCTCCGCCCCCGCGCCAAGCCAGACCGCTATATCGATATGCGGCGCGTCCCGGTCTCTTCATTCGATCCCCGGCGCGTCAATCAAATGTTGCCGCCGCTTATCAAAGGCTACCTGCGCATCGGCGGCTTCATTGGCGACGGGGCCGTCATCGACCCGCAATTCAACACGACCGATGTGGCAATGATCCTGAAAACGGACCTGGTGACCGACAAATATTATCGTCATTACGAGCGCCAAGCCAGAGATACGACGGATTGACCCGATGACATCCGGTGCCGGCATGGCCGTGATCATGACATCACCGGCCCTGGCGCCGGACGCGGTCGCACTGATCGAAGCGGCTGGTGGCACGTTGGTCTATACCAGCGTCTACCCGGACGAGGCCGCGATCATTGCACTCGCCCGCGCGACCGACCCGGTGGCCATCATCTCACGCCAGGGCTCCGTCACTGCCGCCGTGATGGCGGCCGCGCCACGCCTGCGCCTCGTTGCCCGGCATGGGGTGGGAGTAGACGACGTGGACGTGGCAGCCGCCCACGCGCGTGGGGTGATCGTAACACGGGCACCGGGGGCCAATGCGCGGGCGGTGGCAGAATATACCATGGCCGTCCTGCTGGCGCTGGTGAAGCGGCTGCCAGCCCATGCCGCACAAATCGGCGCCGGGGCCTGGCGGGGCCCGGGCAGCCTGGGGGGTGACGTGGCCGGCCTGCGGCTTGGACTGGTCGGCGCGGGCGACAGCGCGCGGGCCCTGGTGCCGTTGGCGACCGCCTTTGGCTTGCGCGTCACGACCTTTGCCCGGCACAGCACCGTGGACGGCGCAGCCGCGGCTCCCAGCCTGGCCGCGCTTCTAGCCGGCTCGGATATCCTCAGCCTGCACTGCCCCCGCACCCCCGCTACGGTGGGCCTGATCGACGCCACCGCACTAGCGACCCTGCCGGCGGGCGCATACGTCATCAACGCGGCCCGCGGCGGTATCGTGGACGAGGCCGCGCTGCTCGCCGCGCTGGACAGCGGCCACATCGCCGGGGCTGCACTCGATGTCTTCGCGACGGAACCGCCACCGACCGGCAGCGCCTTTCGCCACCACCCCGCAATCATCGTCACCCCGCACGTGGCCGGCGTCACCCCCGCAAGCCTGGTCGCTATGGGCGTCATGGCCGCCGAGTGCGTGGCCGCCGTGCTTCAGGGCCGCGCACCTCCGCCCGAGTGCGTCGTTTGACTTGGCTTAGCACCCTCGTTGGCTGGCGTGCCGGGACGGCGGCGTTTGCACTTGGCGTAATTTCGGCCGCCGCCTTGCCGCCGCTGCATGTCATCCCGGTGTTGCTGATTGCCATCCCGGGGCTACTGGCCTTGATTGCCGGTTCAACCTCGTCCTGGATGGCCGCCCGGCGCGGATTCCTATTTGGGCTTGGCCACCATATTTTCGGCCTGTACTGGATTACCGAAGCCATCTTGCTGGAAAGCGCCCGGTACTGGTGGCTCGTGCCCTTTGCGGTGCCGGCGCTGTCAGCTTTGCTGGCGCTGTTCATTGCCGCCCCGGCCGGGCTAGTTTGGCGCATAGCACCCGGCTGGCGTCGTGCGGCCGCCCTGGCCGGGCTCTGGACGCTGTTCGACCTGCTGCGGCAATACCTTGGCACAGGCTTTCCCTGGAACCCCTTGGGCAGCGTGTGGGCCATCCCTGGACCGGTCGGTGACATCATGATCCAGCCAGCGGCGTGGGTCGGTACCCCGGGCCTTACGCTCGCGACCGTGCTGCTGGCCGCCGCCCCCACCCTGAGCCGGCAGGCGCAGGGCGCTGCGGCGCTGGCCATCGTCGTCTGGGCGGCACTCGGCATAGGCCGGCTGGCGAGGGACGAACCGGTCGCGCCCGGGCTCACGGTCGTGCTCGTCCAGGGTAATGTCACGCAAGGGTCAAAGTGGAATTTGGACGCGGCGCGCCTCGCTTTTGACCGGTACCTGGCCCTGACCCGGGCGGCAATGGCAGGCGTGCACGGGCCCAGTGTGGTGATCTGGCCCGAGACCAGCAGCACGCCCTACGTCCTGCCGGTCAACCCAGCCGCGCGCGCTGCCATCCTGGCCGCCGCCGCTCCGGCCCGCGCCGTGATCGCCGGCACGCTCTCGTTTACCAAAGGCGAACCGTCCCGCGATCTAGACAACCTTCCGCTGAACAGCCTGCTCGCAATGGGTGCGGATGGTGCGCTGGCCGCCACCTACTCCAAGTGGCACCTGGTGCCGTTTGGCGAGTTCGCGCCCAGTTGGGTGCCGCTCGCCATTCAGATCGTGCCGGGGCACTTCGGTTTCGGCGCTGGTCCCACCACGCTGCATTTGCCGGGCCTTCCCGCCATCGGGCCGATGATTTGCTACGAGGTGATTTTCCCCGGTCAGGTGATCGATGGGAATGACCGCCCGGCCTGGATGGTCAACATCACTAACGACGCCTGGTTCGGCAATTCGACCGGCCCACGTCAGCACCTCGCCGCCGCCCGCATGCGCGCGGTGGAAGAGGGTCTGCCCTTGATGCGCGCGGCCAATACGGGCATTAGCGCCGGGTTCGACAGCCGTGGGCGGGAGTTGGGCCGGACGGACATGAACGTTGCCACCACGTTGGTTATCCCACTGCCCGGCGCCCGCCCGCCCACGTCATTCTCGCGCGGGGGGATAGCCATACCAGGCATTCTTGCGTTGTTGCTGGTCGGGATCGCCCTCAGCCGATCACGCCTTCAGTCCCGTCTCTAAAAGCGGTTTACATCGCAAACTTGAGTGGAGTCTCAATTAACGATAAACTAATTGACACCTCAAGGTTGTGTCGTTAGGAACAACCACCCGTCCTTCGGTGCCGGGTGCGTGGAGAACCAAAATGGCCCTGACAGCACAGCCCGCTCCGGGCGAGAAAGACCCCAAGCCAAGTCCGATCGACTCCCATGTGGGAAGCCGCATCCGCCTGCGTCGGACCCTAATGGGTATGTCCCAGGAACGGCTGGGCGAGGCGCTGGGACTCACCTTTCAGCAGGTCCAAAAGTATGAACGAGGAGTCAACCGTGTGGGCGCGTCCCGGCTGTTCGACCTCTCCCGGGTCCTCGACGTCTCGATCTCCTTCTTCTTCGACGATATGCCAGAGCCGCTGTCGAACCTGCATGGCGGTCACCACACCACCCGCGCCGCGGGCGGGTTTGCGGAGGCGCAGGCTGCCTATGGCGCAGATGACACAATGACGAAGCGGGAGACCCAGGAGCTGGTTCGCGCCTACTACCGCATTACCGATCCTGCAATTCGCAAACGCGTCTTCGATCTGATCAAGTCGATGGGACCGGCCGACAGTACGGCTACGTGACACCCTAATCGTTGGTTACCAGCGGACAGCCGCCCGCGGATTCTGGACGGAATGCCTCTAGTGCCGGGATGGTAGCGACCAGATCATAAAGATCGTTGGGACCGGATGACGCCGCGGGTGTTTTGACCCGGAACAGGTACATCGCATGCACTGCCCGCCCGTCTTTGCGGATCGTCACCGGGCCAAAGAGCGCGTCGTCGATCGGTGCTGCACCCATCTTGGCAACGACCGCGGTGCCGGAAATGCCTCCCACGGCCCGGACGGCACGCAAATAGGCCAGCGTCGCCGAATAAACCCCGGCATGGTTCATGGTCGGCATCCGCCCGCCCGCCCGCGCGGCAAAGCGCTTGCTCCAGGCGCGGGTCCGGTCGTTCAGGTCCCAATAGAAGGCCTCGATCAGCAATAGGCCCTGCGCCGTTTGCAACCCCAAGGATTGCACATCGGTGAAGAACACCAGCAATCCGGCCAGGCGCCGCGGGCCGTTGCGCGCCACACCGAACTCGGCCGCCTGCTTGATCGTATTCACAACATCCGCGCCGGCATTCGCGGTGCCGATCACGTCCGCACCCGACGACTGCGCTTGCAGCAAATAGGACGAGAGATCCGTGGCACCGAGCGGTGCCCGCACATCGCCCAGCACCTGCCCGCCCAGCGCCGCAATCGCCGGGGTCGCATCCTTGATCAACGCCGCGCCCAGAGCGTAGTCCGAGCCGATGAAGAACCAGCGCTTGCCACCCTGCGCCGCAATTGCCCGCACCATTCCATGTGCTTGCGCCCAGGTGTCGAACGTCCATTGCACCGTCGTGGGCGCACATTGCGGGCCGGTCAGGTCCGATGTCGCGGTGCTCGACGCAAGAAACGCCCGGTCTTTCTCACGCATCACATGGCTGACTGCCAGGCCCACGGCGGAATTGGGCACATCCACCACGGCCGCCACACCGTCACGGTCCACCCAGGCACGCGCAATGGCCGCCCCAACATCGGCCTTGTTCTGATGATCGGCGTACAGGATTTCGGTGCGCGCCCCACCCTCGGCCATGAAGTCATCCGCCGCGAGTTGGGCCGCCACAACCGATCCCTTGCCGGACAGGTCGGCATAGGGCCCGGACTGGTCGTTCAGCACGCCAATCCTAAGCGCCGTCTGCGCAAACGCCAGCTTCACGCACCCCGGTCCGGCCGCAAGCAACGCGGCAAGGGCTAGGGTGCGCGACAAGCCCATGGAGTTGACCCAGTCCTGGTTGACTTAAGTCCTGGTTAACTTAAGCCGTAGAAGTCTTGCTTCGCCCAGCCTTGTAGAAGGTCGGGAACAAGTCAAAGATCTCATCGGCCGTCGGCAAGCGCCGGTTAACCTCAAGAAACGCATAGAGAAAGCGGATATAGGTCCGCCCAAGGGTGCGGGTCAGGGCGCCTGCCAGGGTTGCATTCAGCATCGCGCCGATGACCGAGCCAGGGCCCGGGATGAACTTCAGCACCGACCCCACAATCCAGCCACCCGCCATCGTAATCGCAAGGCACCCCAGCACGGTGGTAATGAGCTGCATGATCTGCGCCTTCTCGAGCGTGACGCCGAACGCGTTGGAGATGCCGACGAGCATGCTCGCCTGAATCGGTGCCAGCGTCGCCATGTCCGCGAACGGGATGGGAATGACCGAAGCGGCCGCCGCGGCGCTGGCCGCGATGGTGACATAGGTTTCCGCGGTCGTCCGGTTCAGGTCGCGACTGATTTTCTGTGCGGCAGCAAACGCAGCTTTATGCGCCACGGGCAGCGCCGTAAAAGTGGCGGTGACCAGCTCCTCCAACCCATGGGCCGGCCGGCTTTTGCGAGCGAGCGCGCGAACCGGTACGACATCGGTGAAGCGCGCGCCGCGTGTCTCCATAATTTGCCGGACGATGTCCGGAAAATCCTCGTCATCATCGTACTTGGTCAGCACGATAATGACCGGGATGTCATGCCGGTTCAGCAGCTTGATGATATCGATCTCGCATTCCTGCACCCGGCTGCTGGGCGTCGAGATGCAGACCCAGGCCATGTGTAGCTGATGGCGCTCGTCATGCTGTGCGCGGCTGTTGATGATCTCGGCCTGCAGCGCGTTCAACGTGACCGAATAGTCCTTGGCTTCCAGCCCACGCGTATCGAGGATACGCAGCGGCACGCTGTCAGACGCGAACCACTCAGCATGCTGGGTGACCGGGCTACCGGCCGACGTGGCGGCAAACTCCTCACCGAATACGCTGTTGACGAGCGTGCTTTTACCGACCCCGGTCTGCCCCGCAACCAGGATGTTCACGGCGCCGATGCTACGCAGGTGTTTCGTCGTTTCTTGCAGTAGCGCGTTGGCGGCAATCTGCTCGGACGTCAGGGCAAAGGGGGTGGACGTGCCATCGGCCGCCGGTGGCACCGCAGGGTATGGCAAGGCGTCCGGGGCCAGGCTCACGAAGGGCCGGGCCGGCTCTGGTGTAACCAGGGCGTATGTTTCTAACGGCGGGCTAGCCTCGGCCCATGGAACCACCGTCACAGGCCCATCGGCCACTGGAAAATCGAGACTGGCAGTCCCGACCGCGAAGGACTCGAATACCGGGGCGGCGGCCTGCTGCTCCGCCAGGCCGCTACCGATCGGCAGCATCGGGTACGGGTCTGCGCGGGACTCCGGTTCTAAACCGTCGCTGGTTTGCGCCAGGGAAGCCGCCTCCGTCCGGGCGACTGGGTGATAGGTGAGTGGCGATGGGATGCGGCTCGTCAAATCCGGCACGGCCGCGTCCGGCGCATGGACTGCGCTAGGGTTGGAGGCTTCGGCCAGCAGCGCGTCGGGCAGCGTGCCCTCCCGCATGCCATCCCGCGTAACTGTGTCCAGGCCCGGCAACCCCGTGACCGAGGACATGGATGCGAGCAGCTCGAGATCGGCCTCATCTTCATCGGCCGCCTTGTCATGGGTCGTCGTGATCGTGGCGATCCGCGCCATCACCGCCGCTTCAAGCGCCAGTGCCTCGCGTTCCGCCTCCTGGGAGACCTTCCGTTTTGTAAACAATCCCATTTTTGACTGCCGCCTCTGACACCCGTTTTGTGGCCGAATACCACTAACACCAAGATTTTTAGACGTCGTGTAGGTCCGTCAATCCAACGCTCATCCGTCTACGGCACCAAATAGACCTCGACCCGCCGGTTTCTCTCCCGGCCTTCCGCCGTCGCGTTGTCCGCTATCGGCAACTCAGCTCCGAACGACGCGATCTTGCCCGGGGTGAAACCACCCTTGGCCAATGCAGACGCCACCACTTCGGCCCGGCGCTGGGACACAGCCACGTTAGCCGCCGGCTGGCCGCTATTGTCGGCGAAGGCTGCCAGCACGATTTTGCTGGAATTGACCCGCTGTGCCTTCAGGTAAGCAATCACGCGGTCCATGTCGCGATACCCCCGGCTGTCCAGGTCGACCGAACCCGGCTGAAACCGGAAGTCGACCGACATGCGCGTCGCCCCCTGAACGAGCTGCTTATACCGGTCGGACGCAATATCGGGTACCGGCGCTGCTTCGACCTTCACCGCAAGTGAGATGTAGCCCGCCGCCTCAACCGCCGCCTGACCGCTGGCGGAAGCGACATAGTCGGCAAAGCGGCGCACGAAGCCGTTGCCCGTATTGGCACCATAGAGATACAGCCGCTGGCTGAATGGATACGCTTCCGATGCCAGCGTTTGCTCGTTGGGGGCGACGGGTGGCACGGCGCCATCGGCGATCGGCAGCACCTTGGCCGCGCCCGCGGCCGCTAGCGACACGATCCCCAGGCTGTCGCGGTCGCCGGCCACCCGCGAGGCGACCGCCTGCTCGTTCGCGCTGCGGATCGCGGACGGGCTGAGCGCATCGGGTGCCAGGATAGCGTCCTGCGGCGTATCACCACCGTCTTCCGGAACGGCCATAATCTGGACCTTGATTATTCCGGGCTGACCGCCGGCCTCGGACCAAGTGGTAATCTTGCCGCCCAGGATGCCACGCACCTGAGAGGCCGTCAGCGACGCAACCCGGTTAGCCGGATGGACGATCACGGCAATACCCTGCACCGCGATGACGTGCTCGTTAAGGGGCGTCGCCGGATCGCCAGCCGCCTGCAGCTTCTCCGCTTCGGCCGCGGTCATCTTACGGTTCGACACTGCCATGTCGGCGGAGCCACGCAGCAAAGCGCCGAAACCCCCGGCAGACGACGTCTCGGCAATACTGATCACCTCGCGCTGCCCAGTCTGCATGCCGGACACCTCGACCAGGCGTGGCGTGCCGCTGGGTGCGGCGGTGATGCTAGTGTCGCCGATCAGCGCCAGATAGCTCGACGCCAGGCGGCGAATCAGTTTGGGCGCGACCGCGTCCGATCCGGCTAGGCGGAGCAACGTCGTGGATGGGATGGTACCGCGCGCTGGTTCCGGGGCTGGCGTGAACGTGGCCGCCGCAACGGCAACCGCAGGCACGGCGGGCGTCTCTGACATGGCACCTAGCGCCGGAACCGAGGCCTGACCCGGACTGGCCGGCTCTGCGGAAGCCACGGCGGTGTCGGTTGCAGAAACCGGCGTCGTTGCGAGTGGGTTGGCGGCCGGGTCGGTTGCAGCCGGTGCCGTGGCGGCAGGAACCGGAGCAGGACGCGGCGCGCCGGTCAGGGAGGCGACAAACGTGCGAACCTGGGCAAAGTCGGCGTCTGGACCGGCCAGCTTCCAGGCAACGGCCGCGATACCCAGCAGGAGGACACCCAGCTGGATACCGATCGACGCTCTCCTCCGGCCCGGCGAACTCACGCTCATCGGTGCCTGCAGCGGCTCGCCGCACTTGTCGCAGATAAAGGGTGAGCCGGCCGGCACCGAGATCAGCCGCTGCGAGACTGCGACGGTACACAGTTCGAGGTTATTGCACCGGCCAATTTGGTTAGCCATGGGACAGGGTTTCCAAGTCTTGCAAGAGAGCGACACGAGGGCAGCACAGGACGGCATCGCCGTCTGGGTCCGGGCGGAATACTACGAAGGGCGAAGGAGGCCTGGACTGCGGCACGCGAACACCTCCGGAGCGGTCGGGATTGGCTGTACGCAGTCCATGCTGCGTACTGCTTAGAGTAGCTGGTAATGCACTATGGTCGGTTAACCACACCAGGCAGAGCTGAGACAGGAAATAATCCTTGGCGTCATAATTACGCCTAATCCTTAACCGATGCTGAACGCTGCGGGAGAGATCAATTTGTTAGATTTTGCAAGGTGTTCATGCAACAGCCACGAATAGTGCGCCCATGAAACTATCAGTATATGCAGGGCCGCCCTGACTACCGAAACAGCCGCGATTCAGTCCTGACAATCCTTAACTCGACAGCTGTTTCTACAGGCGATAGCCGTGATTTGAGCTTGGAGCGTGGGCGTAGTGGGTTGGTGTGTGCCGTGGTGTCGTCACGGGGCTCCTGACACTTTCGCTAGGCAGTGCAGCATGGTTTTGACTTATGGGTGCGAAACATGAGTGGTCTCACTGGGCGCTGCACCAACGTGGCTTCCTGCACTACCGCTAAAGCGCATATTGTCATTGGCGTGCCGATTGGCTCTAGTTTTACTTGCCCTACCTGCGGCAGCCCGCTGCAACAATTTGGCCGCTCTGCCGTTTCGGGCCAGGTTGTGGCAAAGGTGCTTGCGGTGGCGATGATCGGGCTCGCCATCGGTGTGGCCGCCATGGAAATGATCGAGCCGGCCACCATCGCCCGGACCGTCAGCCGCGTTAAAATAGCCCTGGACATGGTGCCGCCGGGAAAAGTCGCCTTGCAGGCACCCATGCTGCAACCCGGCGCGGTCTTTACCACTCCCATCCAACCTGCCCAGGTTCGCCCGCTACCTGTCCCGGCCCCGCCGCCAGCCGCCGTAATGCCAGCGCCCGCCCCGGTCGTCGCAGCGGCAGAGGCTCCGCCCGATACCATCCTGTTTCGCCTCGCCGGCTCGGAAACAATGGGCCGACGCCTCGCGCGGCGTATGTCGGCCGGGTACCTGTCTCTGATCGGCGATAGCGAAGTCTCGGTTACCGCCACCGACCGGCTGATTGAGGTTTCCGGCTTGCAGACGGGCCAACGCGAGGTCATCACCATCGCGGCCGGCTCGTCGGCCAGTGGCTTCACCGCCCTGCTGCGCGGTAGCGCGGACTTCGCCATGTCCGTCCGCCGCATCTTGCCGGCCGAGGCCGAGCGCCTCGCTTCGTTGGGCGACATGACGAGCCCGCAGGCCGAAACCGTCATCGGCATGCAGGGTGTGGCCGCCATCGTCAGCCCTGCGAACAGAATACAATACCTGACTATCCCGCAGTTGCGTGCCGTGTTCGCCGGGCGTGTGACCGACTGGTCGGAGCTGGGCGGCGCGCCGGGCCCAATCAACGTCTACCTGCAAGATAATCAGGGTGGCGCGATCGACGTCCCGCAAGACGCCGTGCTGAGCGCCGACGATCCGGTCGGGCCAGCGAGCAAAGTCGCCACCGAAGAAGCCCTGGCCGCCGCCGTCGCGACCGATCGCGGCAGCCTCGGCCTCAGCACGTTCGGCTACACTGGCAACGCCAAGGTGCTGGCCCTGGCCGAAGCGGGCGCGGCTCCGATCATGCCAACCGACCTATCGGTGTCGACAGAAACCTACCCGCTCGCCCGGCGGCTTTACCTTTACACCTCACCCACGCCCCCCAACCAGTTTGTCCGCCGCTTCGCCTCCTTCGTCGGGTCGGCTGGTGGCCAGAGCGTAATTGAAGCGGCGGGCGTCGTCCCGCTGACCGTACGGGCCGAGCGTGCGCCGGTGCAGGATGCGGCGTCCGAGCGGTTCCGCCAGTTGGTGAACGGGGCCGCGCGCCTGTCGGTCGATTTCCGATTTCAGCCGGGATCGCTGGCACTGGACTCACGCAGCGTCCGGGACCTAGACCGGCTGGTGGCGTTCCTCAAGACGCAGCATGTCAACCCGAACCGCGTAATCCTGGCGGGATTTGCCGATAACTCGGGCGCGCTCGCCGCCAATCAGATCACGTCCCAGCGCCGGACGGAGGTCGTGGTGGCCGCGCTCAGCAAGGCGGGCGTGCCGCCGGGCAAGGCTGCGATGTTTGGTGCCGAACAGCCCGTGGCCGACAATTCGACGCCCGAGGGCCGGGAGCGGAACCGCCGGGTCGAGGTCTATCTGGCGCCGTAAGTCGCGAGTACGGCCGCGACGCGGGCGCGTAATGCGGAAAGCACGTCGCTCACGAACCAAGGATTGCGCGTCTCCCACACACCCGTCCGCCAGCTCGGGTGCGGCAGCGGGAAGTAGCGGGGGGCGTACTGCGCATAGTCCCGCACGCGGTCCGTCATGCGGCCGGGTCCTAGCGCGTCCGCCTGCGCGTAACTGCCGACCAATAGCGTGAGTTCGAGCCGCGGCATCGCGTCCAGCAACGGCTTTCGCCATAGCGGCGCGCAGATTGGGCGCGGCGGGCAGTCACCTCCGGCCGGCAAGCGACCCGGGTAGCAAAGGCCCATCGGCAGGATGGCAATGCGGCTGTGATCATAGAACTCTGCCTCGCTCATACCCAGCCAGGTGCGCAGCCGCACGCCCGACTGGTCGGTCCAGGGCGTGCCGCTGGCATGCACCTTCGTACCCGGCGCCTGGCTTGCGATCAGGATGCGCGCCGTCGTGGACACGCGCAGGATGGGCCGCGGCCCAAGCGGCAGGTCTGTACAGGCCCGGCAGGCCCGGACCTGGGTGGCAAGCTCGTCCAACGTTGCTGGCAGTGCTCCACGCAATGTCACCGGATCAGGATGGCCCGGAAATCGTTGACGTTGGTGCGGGTCGGGCCGGTTACGATCAGGTCGCCCAGCGCCGCGAACACCGCGTAGCCGTCATTGTCCCGCAGCTGGTCCCGGGCATCGAACCCCCGCGCCCGTGCCCGCGCCAGACTGTCCGGCGCAAGCACCGCCCCGGCATTGTCCTCCGTCCCGTCGATCCCGTCCGTGTCGGCCGCCAGCGCATGGATACGGGGGTGCCCATCGAGGGCGATGGCCAGGGCCAGCAGGAATTCCGCATTGCGCCCGCCCCGGCCGCCGCCACGCACGGTGACGGTGGTCTCACCGCCCGAGATCAGCACGCACGGGGCCGGCGCCGGGTGGCCGTGGGTGGCGCAGGACTGGGCGATGCCGGCCATGACCCGCCCGACCTCCGCCGCCTCACCCTCGATGGCATCACCCAGGATCATGGGCGTGACCCCGGCGGCCCGCGCCACCGCCGCCGCCGCCTCCAGCGACCCGGCGGGAGTTGCAATCACGACATGCCGCGCCTTGGCATAGGCCGGGCCGGGCTTGGGCGTTTCGGCCCGCGCATCGTGCAGCCAGGCGGCCACCGCGGCCGGTGGCGTGATGCCGT
>JANONC010000162.1:0-10687 GCA_031420655.1 Rhodospirillales bacterium
GCGAATTCCAGCAGGCGGGTGCGGCTGGTCAGGTCCCATTCGCGCCAGGGGGCGATCACTTTGATCTCGGGATTGAGCGCGTAGTAGGCGATTTCGAACCGGACCTGGTCGTTGCCCTTGCCGGTGGCCCCATGCGCGACGGCGTCCGCGCCGACCAGTGCGGCAATCTCGATTTGGCGTTGCGCGATCAGCGGGCGGGCGATGCTGGTGCCGAGGAGGTATTGGCCTTCATAGACAGCGTTGGCGCGGAACATGGGATAGACGAAGTCGCGCACGAAAGTATCGCGCAGATCGTCGACGAAAATCTCTGTCACGCCCATCATCTCGGCCTTGCGGCGCGCGGGCTCCAGCTCTTCGCCCTGGCCCAGGTCGGCGGTGAAGGTCACCACTTCGCACTGGTATGCGGTTTGCAGCCAACGCAGGATAACACTGGTATCGAGGCCGCCGGAGTAGGCCAGTACGACTTTCTTGACGCCCTTGATTGCTGCCACGCCGTCATCCTTGGTTGCTACGCGTGGCCCTAACACGGGCGGGGCTAATCGTCATCCCGGAAGCGGTTAGCCCCCATCTCTTCCAGGTCGAGCTCGTTTTCCAGCGTGTGCAGCACGCTGTCATGGATGATACCGGCCGCGTACAGCTCCAGCAGCTTCGCGCGCCCGGCGGCGATGGCGGCCTTCACGACACGGAAATGCTCGCGCCGGTGCCCTTTCAGCGCGCCGCCGGACGCAGCGAACCTGGCGGAGGCGCGGGCGCGAAAGCCGTATTGCTCGACCAGCCGGGGATGGCGCTGCTGACCCTTGTTGTATGATTCGCGCTCGACCGCTTCCAGTTGCACCTGGGCCATTGTCGCGCGCGCTTCGTCTTCCGGCATGGTCGGTGGCCGCTTGAGCGTGAATCCCTCCAGCCGCACCAGCCTAATCAGCGGCGCGAGTGTCGAACCCTGGACCAGCACTGTTACTAAGATGACCAGGAACGTGGTGGCGAGCACGAAATCCCGGCCCTGGAACCCTTGCGGCAGAGACAATGCTGCGGCCAGGCTGACCACGCCGCGCATGCCGGCCCAGCTCATGATGACCGGCACGCCGATCGGCGGGATCGGGTCGCGGCGGCGGAGCGATGGTAGCAGCAGGCGGGGAATGTACACCGCCGGGAAGATCCACAGCGCGCGCGACACGATGACAGCACCCACCACGGCAAAGGCGGCAGGCAATTGTGCGGCCACGCCCAGCGTTTCCGTGTCAAGGCGCTGTAGCACGGGGCGGAGCGTGAGGCCGATCAGAATGAAGACCAAGCTTTCCAGCACGAACTCGCACACCCGCCAGGCGGCCCGCGCCTCCGTCCGGACTACCGCCCGCAACGACCGGTGCTGGCGGACACCCATGACAATACCGCAGGCGACGGTGCTGAGCACGCCAGAGACATGCAGCGCCTCCCCGCCGATATACGAACCCCAGGCGGCGAGCAGGCTGCCAGTGGCGACCAGCGCCGGGTCACGCAGGCGAGACAGGGCGGACATGGTGATGAAGCCAAACACAATGCCCGCCAGGACGCCGCCGATGGACAGCCCGACAAAGCTCAGTGCGGCGTGCCCGGCGTCAAACGTGCCGGTCAGGCCCGCCCCCACGGCGATACGGAACAGCACGATACCTGTCGCGTCATTAACCAAACTCTCGCCTTCCAGCAGCGTCACGATCCGGGGCGGAAGCTTGACGCGGGCCAGTACCGCCTTGGCCGAGACGGCGTCGGGCGGGGAGACGATGGCACCCAGCGCGAAGCACGCCGCCCAGGGCAGCGAGGGGACGGCCCAGTGCGCGACGACTCCCACGGCCGCGGTCGTGAACACGACGGCCCCGACCGCAAGCTGCAGGATAATGCGCAAATCGGCCCGGAAGTCGCGCCAGACCGTGAAGTAGGCGCTACCGAGCAGCAGGGGTGGCAGGAACAGCACCAGCGCCAGGTTTGGGTCGAGCGTCACCTCCGGCATTTCAGGCAGCAACGCCAGCGCGATCCCTCCGACAATCAGCGCTGCGGCGGGAGGCAGCCGCAGCTTCCGCGCGACAATGTCTAGTGCGATCGTTACGGCAATTAGCAGCAGGATGAGTTCGAACTGAGCCGCTGCCTTCATAGAAAAACATAACACGGCGGGTTGCGTCCAGCTACCAAGGCATGCGTTAAAAGTAACTTCATCGGCCCGGCCGTATTTTAGCAAAAGAGGGCAGCGCACATGACATTCGACCTGCCAACCCTGCGTGTCACGAGCGCCCTGATCATCGGTTTCGTTGGACTTCTTATGATGGTCCTCAATCGCGGCAGACCGGATGGGGCGTCGGGTGATACGCCGCTTGGCCTGTGGGCAGCGGCACTGCTGGTGGGCGTAGTGGGTTTACTGGTGGGCAGCCTTATTCCCGCACCGGCCGACCGCTTGTTGAGCAACGCGTTGCTACTGCTAGCGTCGGCACTTTCCTGGACCGCGGCGCGCATTTTTGGCGGGCGTGCCCCGATATTATTTGCCATGGTTGGCGGCCCGGTGGCTTGGTTGATTCTGGCAGTGGCGCTGCCCGCGCTTGACTGGCCGGCGGTTATCAATGGTGCGGGAGCGGCTTATACGGCGCTGGCGTTGCTGGAACTCTGGCGCTGCCGGCCTGAACGGCTTCCGGCCCTGCCGCTGGCCATGGCCATGCTTGCGACCCATGCGGCGATCTACCTCATCCGGGCCGGACAAGGACTACAGCACGCGCCCACCTGGCCGGGTACCGAGATAGCGCTGCTGCTAGAGGGTACGCTGCATGCGGTCGGCATGGGTTTCGTGCTGCTTGCGCTTACGGCGGAACGGACGTCGGCGCGGGCGACGGCCGGGTTGCGGCGGCAGGCGCTGGTCGATGGGCTTACGGGTGTGTCAAACCGCCGGCAGTTGGATACGCATCTTGCGTCGGAGGTGCGGCGGGCCAGCCGGTATGGCACGTCGCTGGCCGTGCTGCTTATCGACGCCGATCACTTCAAGCGGTTCAATGACCGCTACGGCCATCTGGAGGGCGATACGTGCCTGCGCCGCCTGGCCGGCTGCCTGAGTGGATTCGTGCGCCGGCCGGGAGACCTGGTCGCGCGTTTTGGGGGCGAGGAATTTGTGATGGTGCTGCCCAACACAAGCCCAGCCAGCGCGGTCGAACTGGCAGAAGCCGTGCGCGAGGCGGTGGCGCTTATGGGTATCCGTCACGAGGATAGTTCGCACGGGCGCGTGACAGTCAGCGTGGGTATTGCGACGACCGTACCGCCACCCGGGACGGACTCCGGTGAGGCGCTGATGCGAAGCGCCGACAAAGCCCTGTATCTAGCAAAGGGGTCCGGACGCAACACGGTACGGATCGCGCCCGAAGCGGCCGGTGCTGCGCTTGCACCGGCCATCCCGGATCGGGCGGCCGTACCCGGCTAGACGCCCGGGCGACCACTGACCAGATCTGACACAACACCTGGATCGGCCAGCGTGCTAATGTCGCCCAGGGCGTCCGTTTCGTTGGCGGCAATCTTACGCAGGATGCGGCGCATAATTTTGCCCGAGCGGGTTTTCGGCAGGCCGGGCGCCCACTGAATAGCGTCAGGCGAGGCGATTGGGCCGATCTCCTTGCGCACCCAGTTCACAAGCTCCTTACGCAACGCCTCGGTTGGTTCAACGCCGCCGATCAGGGTCACATAGGCATAGATGCCCTGGCCCTTGATGTCGTGCGGGAAGCCGACGACCGCGGCCTCCGCCACGCTTGGGTGCGCAACCAGCGCGCTTTCGACCTCGGCCGTGCCCATGCGATGGCCGCTGACGTTGATCACATCGTCGACCCGGCCGGTGATCCACCAATAGCCGTCCTTGTCCCGCCGGGCCCCGTCACCAGTGAAGTACAGGCCCTTGAAGGTGCTAAAATAGGTTTGCACAAAGCGTGCGTGGTCGCGGTATAGCGTGCGCATCTGGCCCGGCCAGCTATCGGCGATGCAGAGATTGCCCTCGACCGCGCCCTCCAGCACATGGCCGTCGCCATCGACCAGCACCGGAAAGATGCCTGGTAGCGGCAGGGTGGCGGAGCCAGGCTTGAGCGCGGTTGCGCCGGGCAGGGGGGAGATGAGGATGCCACCCGTCTCCGTCTGCCACCACGTGTCTACAATCGGGCAGCGGCCGTCCCCGACCACGTTGTAATACCACATCCATGCTTCGGGGTTGATCGGCTCCCCCACGCTGCCGAGCACGCGGAGCGATTTGCGGGACGTGCCTTTGACCGGCCCCTCGCCGTCGCGCATCAACGACCGGATAGCGGTGGGGGCGGTGTAAAAGATGTTTACCTGGTGCTTGTCCACGACCTGCCAGAACCGGCTGCTGTCCGGGTAGTTGGGGATGCCCTCGAACATCAGGGTCGTGGCGCCGTTGGCGAGCGGGCCATACACAATGTACGTGTGTCCGGTTACCCAGCCAACATCGGCCGTACACCAATAAACCTCGCCGGGCTGGTAGTCGAATACGAGTTCATGCGTGTAGCTGGCCCAGACCATGTAGCCGCCGGTGGTGTGCACGACCCCCTTTGGCTTGCCGGTGCTACCGCTCGTGTACAGAATAAAGAGTGGGTCTTCTGCGCCCATGGTCTCCGGCGTGCAGTCCGTGCTGGCGGCGGCCAGGAGGGTCGCATAGTCGTGATCGCGCCCGGCCACCATGGGCACATCGCCGCCGGTGACCTTTACGACCACTACATGCTCGATGGTCGGGCAGTGCTTCAGTGCCTCATCCGCATTCGCCTTGAGCGCCACGCGGCGGCCGCCACGGCGGCCCTCGTCGGCGGTGATCAGCAGCGTGCTGTCGCAATCCTGGATACGGTTGGCGAGGCTGTCTGGCGAAAAGCCGCCGAAGACGATGGCGTGGACTGCGCCGACCCGGGCGCAGGCCAGCATCGCAACCGCGGCCTCCACCACCATCGGCAGATAGATCGTGATGCGGTCGCCTTTCTTGACCCCGAGCGAACGTAGCGCATTGGCCAACCGGCAGACCTCGGCATGCAGCTCGCGATAGGTCACGCTGCGCTGGTCGGACGGGTTGTCGCCCTCCCAGATGATGGCGACTTGGTCGGGCCGGGTTTGCAGGTGCCGGTCAAGGCAGCTGGCGGACGCGTTCAGCGTGCCATCTTCATACCAGCGGATGTGCACGTCACCTTCGAAGCTGGTGTTCTTTATTATGGTGGGCGGCGCGATCCACTCGATGCGGCGGGCCTGTTCGGCCCAGAACGTGTCCGGCGCATTGGCCGCCTGCGCCGTCATCGCATCGAACTGTATGGAGGTGACGTGAGTGTGGGCGGCGATCTCCGGACGGACCGGATAAAGCTGGTCGGACATGGGGCGCTCCTCGATGGTCTTTTTATGTGACGGTACGCTAACGCGTCCGCGTGCGGCGGGCCAGGGCGTCAGCCGGTTTTGGCGTCTACCGTGGTTCCGGTCGGGTCGAGGCGTTCGACGAGCGCGAGCAGGTCTTGGCGTAGCTGGTTCATCGCCTCTGGCAGCAACCCGGACTGGCACACGACGTTTTGCTGCGCGACGGTCACTTGGGCCTGCAGCGCCTGACCAGCCGCGGTCACGGTAACCAGCACGACCCGACGGTCCGTCTCGCTCCGGCCGCGGACAACGAAGCCTGCGGTCTCCAGCCGGTCCAGCAACGGTGTGATTGCCGAAGCCCCCAGCCGCAACCGGTCGCCGATGGCCTGTACGGACCGAGTTCCGTCTTGCCATAACACCATCAGCACTAGGTACTGCGGGTACGTAAGACCGATCGTACCCAGTAATGGGCGATAGGCCCGGGTGAGCGCGTTGGTTGCTGCATACACAGCAAAACAGAGCTGATCGTCTAGCCGGGGTCCTGTCACCTGGTCCATTGAAGACCCTCCATCTCAAGGGTTTTTCACCAGTGAAGGATGGGTGTCAATCACGCGCGGCTCGTTCCGACATCCCAAGAATGTGTGTCCACTCAGCCTGTGTCACGGGCCCAACCGAAAGGCGGACGTACTTGACTAGCGCCATGCCGGTTAGCGCTGGATCGGCCTTTATTTCGGCCAGCGTCACAGGGCGTTTGAGCGGCTTCTGCGCCTGCATGTCGACGCAGACCCACGGACCGCTTTCAGCAGTCGGATCCGGATAGGCCTCCCGAACGACTTCCACGATGCCGACGATCTCCTTGCCAATGTTGGAGTGGTAGAAGAACGCGAGGTCGCCATGGCGCATGGCGGCCAGGTTAGCCTTGGCCGCGTGGTTGCGCACGCCCGTCCAGGGTTCGGTGCCCTGCTCCACTTGCTGTGGCCAGCCGAACGCATCGGGCTCGGTCTTTACCAGCCAGTAATTCATGAACCGAGTACTACCCCGTCGCGGATGACGGTTCGCAGACCGCGGATGACGGTGCTTTCGAATAGGTTGGCCTGGGCGTAGGGGTCGGCTGCGGCAAAACCCTCGGCAGCGGCGCGGTCCGGCACGTCCAGGATCAGCAGCGTGCCGCACGGCCGCCCGTCGAGATCCAGCATGGGACCACTATGGACTATGCGGTCGGCATACAGCGCCAGATAGCTTAGATGACCCGGCCGGGTGGCCAGCCGCAGGTCTAGGCTGCCGGGCCGGTCGGTACAGATGACGGCGAACTGCATGAGCGCTCCGAGATGGTGCCTTTTAGTCGGGGGAAACGGTGCTATCTTCCGAGTGTGGACGCAACCTTTACTGCCCGGCCTGCACGGAACCTACACCGCTTCGCCAATCCCGGGCGGTTTTTGCGGCTGGGCGCGCGCGTGCAGCCCGCGCTGACCCTGGCGGCTGCGGTGCTGACCGTGGTTGGTCTGGCTTGGGGACTGTTCTATTCGCCCGCGGACTGGCAGCAGGGCGACGCGGTTCGGATGATCTACATCCACGTGCCGTCAGCCTGGCTGGCGTCCGCCGGGTACATGGGCCTGGTGATGGCGTCGCTGTCATCCATCATTTGGCGTCATCCGCTGGCGGATTTGGCGGCGGCGGAGATCGGGCCGGTCGGTGCCGGCTTCACCGCGCTGTGCCTGGCAACGGGCAGCTTGTGGGGCAAGCCGATGTGGGGTGCCTGGTGGGTGTGGGATGCGCGGCTGACGTCCGTACTGGTGCTGTTCTTTCTATACGCCGGGCACATCGCCCTTGTGCGGGCCTTCGATGATCCGGTGCGGGGCTATCGCGCAGGGGCCATCCTGGCGCTCGTGGGTGCGGTGAATATTCCCATCATCAAGTTCAGCGTCGACTGGTGGAACACGCTGCACCAGCCGGGTACGATTAAGCTGACGGGCGCACCCGGCATGCATGCGGATATGTTACGCCCCCTGCTGGTGTGCGCGATCGGGTTTACGCTCACGTTCGCGGCTATCGTGCTCGCCCGGATGCGTGCGGCGGTGATGGAGCGGCGGATCCGGGGGCTGTTGATGGCGCAAGCGGAGCGGGCCGCATGACGCATTTGCCCTACATCGTGGCGTGTTATGGGCTCGGCATTGGCATCCCGGTGCTGTTTGCAGTGACTGCCTGGCAGCGGCTGACGGCGGCACAGCGGCGGTTGCGGGTGCTGGAGGTACGGCGATGACGCGCAAGCGGCGCAGGATGGTGATCGTATTGGCGTGCGCGCTGGGCTTGGGCTCGGCGGCAGCGCTCTCACTCATGGCATTTAGCGATAACATGGTGTTCTTCGTCGCCCCATCCGACATCGCGGCGCACATGGCGGGGCCCGGTGCCAACGCGCCGGGGCGGACGCTGCGGCTGGGCGGGTTGGTGGAAGCCGGCAGCGTGCAGCGCATCCAGCAGGGCTCGACGCCGGTGGCGCATTTTCGCATTACGGACGGACGGGCAGCCATCAACGTGATTTATAACGGCATTCTGCCTGACCTGTTTCGCGAGGGGCAGGGCGCGGTGACGCTGGGTACGCTGCTGCCCGACGGCACTTTCCGCGCCGCCGAGGTGCTAGCCAAGCACGACGAAACTTATATGCCGAAGGACGTGGCCGACGCGCTAAAGAAATCTGGCCAGTGGCGTCCGGAAAATGGGCCGCCGCCGCCGGCTGCGACCTGGAACACCATGGCATTGCAAAAGCAGGCCGGTAGATGATTGTCGTTTCATGATACCGGAATTAGGACATTTCGCACTGGCACTGGCCGTGGCGCTGGCGCTGGCGCAGACGGTGCTGCCCATCTGGGGCGCGCACCGGGCCGATGCCCGCCTGATGGCCGCCGCCCCGGCGCTGGCAATCGGGCAGTTGCTGGCACTGGGCACGTCGTTCGCCGCATTGGTGTGGAGCAGCGTGGACGATGACTTCTCGGTTCTCAATATTGCCGAGAACAGCCACACGCTGAAGCCGTTGCTGTATAAAATCACGGGTGCCTGGGGCAATCACGAAGGGTCGATCCTACTGTGGGGGCTGATCCTAGCTTTGTGCGGCGGTTCTGTGGCCGTGTTTGGCCGGGGATTGCCGTCCGCGCTGCGGGCCCGGGTTATCGGCGTGCTCGGCGGCTCGTCGGTCGGGTTTCTGCTGTTTGCGCTCATGACCTCCAATCCGTTCAGTCGGCTATGGCCGCCGCCGCTTGATGGGCGGGACATGAACCCTTTGTTGCAGGATCCTGGCCTGGCGTTCCATCCGCCAATTCTCTACGCCGGGTATGTCGGCTTTGCGGTGCCATTTGCCTTCGCCATCGCGGCGCTGCTTGAAGGGCGGATCGACGCCTCATGGGGGCGTTGGGTCCGCCCGTGGACGCTGGCAAGCTGGTGCTTGCTGACGTGCGGCATCGCGCTCGGCTCCTGGTGGGCATATTACGAACTTGGTTGGGGCGGTTTCTGGTTCTGGGATCCGGTCGAGAACGCATCCTTGCTACCGTGGCTGGTGGGTACGGCGTTGCTGCACTCCGCTATCGTGGTGGAAAAGCGTGAGGCGCTAAAGATCTGGACCGTGCTGCTGGCGATCGGCGCATTCTCATTGTCATTGTCCGGCACCTTCCTGGTGCGGTCGGGCATCCTGAATAGCGTGCACTCGTTTGCCAATGACCCGGCACGGGGCGTGTTTATCTTGGCGCTGCTCGGGGTCGTGATCGGGGGATCGCTGCTGCTTTTTGCCTTCCGCGCGCCGGTGCTGGCGCCGGGCGGGTTGTTTGCACCGGTATCGCGGGAGGGGGCGTTGGTGCTGAACAACATCCTGCTGTGCTCAATCGCGGCGGTGGTGATTACAGGCACGATCTATCCATTGGTGGCGGACATTGTGTTCGGGGCCAAGATTTCGGTGGGAGCGCCATTCTTCAACGCGACCGTGCTGCCGCTCTGTATCCCAGTGTTCCTGGCCATGGTGCTGGCGCCCGGACTGGCGTGGAAGCGGGCGCGGCTGTGGCCGGCCATGATGCGACTGTGGTGGGCGGCGCTGATTGCGCTCTTCGTTGGAATCGCCGCGCAGATCGGCCTGAAACAGGCGCTACCGGCGCTGGCGTTCGCTGGGGCAGCGTGGCTTATCGTAGGCTCGCTGGCGGAAGTGATCGAGCGTGTGCGCCTTTTCCGCATCCCGGTTGCCGATAGCTGGGCGCGTTTGCGTGGGCTGCCCATCAGCACGTTCGGCACGACGCTGGGCCACGCCGGCATGGGCGTGCTGGTCGCTGGCGTCGCGGGCATGTCGCAGGCCAGCCAGAAGGTCGTACTGCTGCATCCCGGGCAAAGTGCGGACAGCGCCGGTTATACCTGGACCCTGACGGGCCTGCGGGATGAGACCGGCTCCAACTATGCCGAGCGGGTCGCGACCCTGCGGGTGACACAGGGCGAGCGGCTGGTGACGGTGCTGGAGCCCTCGCGCCGGACATTCCCCGTGCAGCGACAAACCACGACGGAAGCCGCCATCCACACAAACGGTCTGGCCGATATCTACGGCGTGTTGGGTGAGGAGCAGGCGGATGGTGGAGCCATCATGCGACTGCATTACAACCCGCTGGCACCCTGGATTTGGATTGGCGGCCTGATTATGGCTTTGGGCGGGCTGATGTCGTTGCTGGACCGCCGGGCGCGGGTGGGTGCGCCGGCCAAGGCGGCCACCCGGGGACGTGTGCCGGAGCCGGCGTGATCGAGCGGCGGCGCCTGTTGCTGCTGGCACCGTTTGGCGTTGCAGCGGTGGCGGGTGCCGGGTTCTACGTAACTCTGGGCCGCATGCGCACCGGCGATTTCGACCCGCACGAGGTGCCAAGCCAGCTGATCGGCAAGCCGGTGCCAGCGTTCAGCGTGCCAGCGCAGGAGCCGGGCCAAGGCTTTGCCAGCATGGACCTGCGCGGCCCGTTGCTGCTCAATTTTTTCGCAAGCTGGTGCGTGCCATGCGTGGTGGAGCATCCGGAGCTGATGGCGCTGTCCCGCGGCGGGTTGCCAGTATGGGGAGTGGCGTACAAAGACCAGCCTGCCGCGGCCGCCGGTTTTTTAGTCCGGCATGGCAACCCCTATGTCCGGCTTGGGCGGGACCCGGGTGGGACCGTTGCCATTGATTTCGGCTTGTACGGTGTGCCGGAAAGCTATCTGATCGACCGGGAGGGCGTCGTGCGCTGGCGCAATCCAGGACCGCTCACCCCCGCCATCGTCGAGGGGCGGCTGCGGCCGGCGTTGCGGGCGCTCTCGTGAGGGTGCTGCTGATCCTGTTGGCGCTCGTGGTCCCGGCCTATGCCGT
>JANONC010000163.1:0-3685 GCA_031420655.1 Rhodospirillales bacterium
GCCACGCTTGCATCCATCGCCGCCCAGACTGGTGCGCCGTTGCTGTTCGAGGCGGCAGTTGCCGGCGGCATCCCGGTGCTGAAGGTGCTGCGGGAAGGCTTGGCCGCCAACCACATCCAGCGTGTGGCCGGCATTCTGAACGGCACCTGCAATTACATCCTGACCACCATGCGCGACGAACGGCGGGAGTTCGCGGACGTGCTCGCCGACGCCCAGCGCCTGGGCTATGCCGAGGCCGATCCGGCGTTCGACATCGACGGCGTCGACACGGCCCACAAGCTCGCGATCCTGGCGGCGTTGGCATTCAACGGCCCAGTCGATTTCGCCTCTGTCTATGTCGAGGGGATCCGCGCGGTCTCGGCGCAGGATATCGGCTATGCCGATGAGCTGGGATACCGGATCAAGCTGCTTGGCCTTGCGAGCCAGAGCCCGGCTGGTGTCAGCCTGCGCGTGCATCCGTGCCTGGTGCCACTCAGCAACCCGATCGCGCTGGTCGACGGCGTACACAACGCGGTGGTGATCGAGGGCGATGCGGTGGGCCGTGTCGTGCTGGAAGGCCGGGGTGCCGGGGCAGGGCCGACCGCGAGCGCGGTGGTGGCCGATCTGATCGACATCGCCCGGGGCCGCACCGGCCCGGCCTGGGGGCTCGACCCGGCCGGCATGGTGCCCGGTGCCACAGTGCCCATGCTGGCGCACCATGGCGCATACTATCTTCGCCTGCTGGTGCAGGATCGCGCCGGGGTGATCGCGGATGTGACGGCCGCGTTGCGCGACGCGGGGGTCAGCCTGGAAAGCATGCTGCAACGCGGCCGGGGTCCGGCAGGCGACGCCGTCACCGTGGTGCTGGTCACGCACGAAACCGGTGAAAGCGCGATCCGTCAGGCGCTGGCCAGCATTGCGGCGCTGCCGTCGGTCGTGGCACCGCCAGCGTTGATCCGAATCGAACCCAGCTAGGACACCACCGCCATGGCACGCCCCGAAATTACGAACGACCGCAACCTGGCGCTGGAGCTGGTTCGCGTGAGCGAGGCCGGGGCGCTGGGCGCATCCCGCTGGATGGGCCGCGGCCAAAAGAACGAAGCCGATGGTGCGGCAGTCGAGGCGATGCGCCGCGCCTTCGACAGCGTCGCCATCGACGGTACGGTCGTGATTGGCGAGGGCGAGATGGACGAAGCGCCCATGCTCTACATTGGCGAAAAAGTGGGCGCAGGCGGCCCGGCCATGGACATTGCGGTTGATCCGCTGGAGGGCACGAGCATCACCGCCAAGGGCGGCCCCAACGCCCTGGCGGTCGTCGCACTGGCCGAAAGCGGTAACTTTCTGCACGCGCCCGATGTGTACATGGACAAGATCGCAGTGGGCGGCGGCCTGCCGCAAGGCGTGGTCGACCTCGACGCGCCTGTGGCCGTCAATCTGCGTGAACTGGCGCGGGCCAAAAAGGTCGAGATCGGCGACCTGGTTGTGTGCATGCTGGAGCGGGAGCGCCACGCGGAAAAGCTGGCAAACTGCCGGCAGGCGGGTGCCCGTATCATGCTGCTGGGCGATGGTGACGTGGCCGGCGTCATGGCAGCGGCGATGATCGATGGCGGCGTCGATATTTTTATGGGCAGCGGCGGTGCGCCAGAGGGTGTTCTGGCCGCCGCCGCACTCCGCTGCATTGGCGGCCAGATGCAAGGCCGGCTGTTGTTCGAAGACGAGGCGCAGCGCGAGCGGGCGCTGGCAATGGGCATTACGGACACGTCGCGGAAGTACTCGGTGATGGAAATGGCGCGTGGCGATGTGATGTTTGCGGCCACCGGCGTCACATCCGGCGCTATGCTGCGCGGCGTGCGGCGTTTCGGCACCGGCGCCGTCACGCACTCCATCGTCATGCGCAGCAAGTCCGGCACCGTCCGCTATATCGAGGCGCACCACAACTTTCAGACCAAGACGTGGCAGCCGGACTAGAACGCTCCCCCGTCGCCGTCGGCGTAACGGGCCGCCGCTGGGTCTGGCGTGAGGGGGAAGACCGGGTCGGGCTCGGCATCGCGCAGCGTCATACGCTGCCGGAGATCGTGGGCCGGGTCATGGCAGCGCGCGGTCACGACGTGGACAGCGCGGTGCATTTCCTTGAACCCACGCTGCGCGCCCTGCTACCGGACCCGTCCGTGCTGGTGGACATGGATTGTGCGGCCGGTCGCCTGGCCCATGCCGTCCAGCGGAGCGAGACGGTGGCGGTGTTCGGCGATTACGACGTCGACGGTGCCTGCAGTACCGCCATTTTAGTCACGGTAATGCGGGCACTGGGTTGCCCGGTGCTGCATCACATCCCGGATCGCCTTACGGAGGGCTACGGCCCCAACGGCCCGGCACTGCTAGCGCTGGCCGTGCGGGGGGCCACGCTGATCGTCTGTGCCGATTGCGGGACGGCGGCTGCGCTGCCGCTCTCTGCTGTGGCCGGGCAGGCGGACGTGCTCGTGCTGGACCACCACGTGGCGGAGGGCCCGCCGCCGCCCGTGTGGGCCACCGTCAACCCGAACCGGCTGGACTGCGCTTCGGGCCTGACGGGCTTGTGCGCCGCGGGGGTTGCGTTCCTGGCCGCAGTTGCGCTGGTACGGGTGTTACGCCGGGCCGGATGGTTCGCGAGCCGGCCAGAGCCGGACCTACTCGGACTGCTGGACCTCGTGGCGCTGGCGACGGTGTGTGACGTGATGCCGCTCACGGGCCTCAATCGTGCCTTGGTGACCCAGGGCTTACGCGTCATGACCCGGCGCACGCGGCCCGGGGTCGCTGCGCTGCTGGACATCGCGAGCGTGAGCGGCCCGCTGACTGCCTTCACCTGCGGATTCGCGCTCGGCCCGCGCATCAACGCGGGCGGCCGTCTGGGTGACGCCACCATGGGATTGCGGCTGCTTCTGACCGACGATGTGGCGGAAGCGCAGCGTCTGGCGGCCTTGCTGGACAGCGTGAATCGTGAGCGGCAGGCCGTTGAGGGCGCGATGCTGGATACGGCCCTGGCCATGGCGGCAGCGCAGGGGGCGGCCGGGCACGCCGCGATGCTCGTGTATGGCGCCGATTGGCATCCGGGTGTGGTTGGCATCGTCGCTGGGCGGATCAAGGAGCGGTATAACCGCCCGGCCTGCGTGGGCGCGCTGGCGGACGGCGTCGTGCGCGGCAGCGGCCGGTCTGTCGCAGGCGTCGACCTCGGCCGGGCGATCATGGCGGCGCGGTCGCACGGTATCTTGCTGACCGGCGGCGGCCACGCGATGGCGGCCGGGTTTTCGCTAGCGGTCGACCGGCTGGACGATTTTCATGCGTTCCTGAACGATCGCCTGGCCCACGCGGCGGCGCTGCCGGCGGCGGCGGACCTTGCCATCGAGGGGGCGCTGGCCGTGCAGGGTGCCACGGTTGAGCTGGCGCAGGGCCTGTCCCGCCTGGCCCCGTTCGGCCACGGCAATCCGGAGCCGGTGTTCATGCTGGCCCGCGCGCAGGTGGTGCATGCGGAGCGGATCGGGCGGGAGCAGAACACGCTCCGTGTGATGGTGCAGGGCGAGGGCGGCGGTTCGCGGCTGAAAGCACTGCTGTTCCGCGCCGGCGATGGTCCGCTCGCGGCCGCACTGAGCAGAAATGGCGCCCCGCTGCACCTGGCCGGGCAGCTCCGTGCCGAGGCGTGGAACGGTGTGACCACACCGAGTTTCTTTATCAC
>JANONC010000164.1:0-1655 GCA_031420655.1 Rhodospirillales bacterium
GGAGCAGACCTTCGGTTGGATGATCCGCTGGCGGCGGCTGGTACGCGATTACGAGAAGCGTCTCGACGTCTCCGAGGCGATGATCCACGTCGCCATGGGAAGCTTGCTGCTACGCCGGATCGCACATCGATGATTTCTCAAACTGATGCGGTGGACGGCTCCTGTGCGGCATCGATGTGCCAAGCTCGTGCTGTTGAGACAACGGGCAAGAGGAGCCATCCACTATGAATATTACCACGATTGGTCTGGATATCGCCAAGCGCGTGTTCCAGGCACACGGCATTGACGCGTGTGGCAAGGCGGTGCTGCGCCGCAAGCTGCAGCGGGCGGAAGTGCTCGAGTTCTTTAAGGGCCTGGCTCCGTGCCTGGTCGGCATCGAGGCGTGCGGCACGAGCCATCATTGGGCACGCGAGATCAGAGCGCTCGGTCACGATGTGCGGCTCATGCCGGCGAGCTACGTCAAGCCTTACGTCAAACGCGGCAAGACGGACGCGGCCGACGCAGAGGCGATTTGCGAGGCGGTGACCCGGCCGACCATGCGGTTCGTGCCGGTCAAGTCGGCCGAGCAGCAGGCCGTGCTGATGCTGCACCGGACGCGCGAGCTGTTGGTGCGGCAGCGGACGATGCTGGTGAATGCGTTGCGCGGACATATGGCCGAGCTCGGCGTGATCGCGCCCCAAGGGATCAGCCGCGTGGCGGACCTGGTCGCCGTGCTTATGGGCGAGACCACGGCAAGCTTGCCGGCGTTGGCCCGCCACGCCCTGCGTGAGCTCGCCGCGGAGCTGGAAGCAGTGGGCATCCGGGTAAAGGAAATAGAGGCAGCGATCCTGGCCTGGCATAAAGACAACGAGGCTAGCCGCCGCCTTGCGACCATTCCCGGCGTGGGCCCGCTCACCGCCTCGGCCATCGTGGCCACGGTCACCGATCCCACCCTGTTCCACTCCGCCCGGCAGTTTGCCGCCTGGATTGGGCTTGTGCCCAAGCAGAACAGCAGCGGCGGCAAGCAGCGCCAAGGGGGCATCTCGAAGCAGGGTGACCGCACCCTGCGGCGATTGCTGGTGCTGGGGGCGACCGCGGTGATCCGCCACGCCCGGACCAAGAGCACACCGGAGGTCGCATGGCTGAAAGGCGTGCTGGAACGCCGCCCGGCCCGGCTTGCATCCGTGGCGCAGGCCAACAAGACCGCGCGCATCGTGTGGGCACTGTTGATCCGGGGCGGCAATTACCGCGCGCCCGTCGCACTCCAGGCAGCGGCGGCTTGACGCTGTAGAGATCCCTGCCGGAAGAATGCCGCAGCCGGCAGGGTGCAAGGGTGGCAACGACGTGATGGTAAACCGGTCGAACCCGGGGCTTGGCAGAACCCGTTAAGAGTCTTGCGCCACCGAGCGCGCGAAACTGATTGGGAGCCAGGCCGCGAACTGCATCAAGGCCAGCGGTCATAACCCGCACCAACAGGCCGGACACATGACCGCACCCGACCGCCGCGCCAAAACGTCAAATCACCCCTTGCGTCAAGGGAGCCGTCCACACAAGACTCTTACGAAAGCCGCCTGCTGCGACCTAGTCTAAGCAACGGTGCGCTCGCCAACTATTTTTGGGGCGGTAACGCGAACTGGGGCCGTGTCAGGTTGGCGCCTTCGGTCGGGCCGTGGCAC
>JANONC010000165.1:0-4886 GCA_031420655.1 Rhodospirillales bacterium
GAGACCCAGAGCACGTTGGGTCTCGGCGCGTGGAACTGCCGATTGACGTGGTCCAGCGGGCAAGGCGCAGCCTTGTCACTGAACGTGGTGCGAACCGTTTTGCCACGAATGGCGCCCTCGAGACCCATCACCCGCATCAGGCGAGCGACGGTGCAGCGGGCAACATCGAAGCGTTCCCGCTTCATTTGCCGCCAGACCTTGCGCACGCCGTAAACCCTGAAGCTCTCCCTGAACACGCGATTGATCTCCGGCTGCAAAATGGCATCCCGCTTTGCCCTCACCGGGAGCTTCTCAGGATTGGCGCGCTTGGCGACATGATCGAAATACGTGGAAGGGGCAATCGGCAAAACCTTGCAGATCGGCTCGACCCCATACGCATCGCGCTGATCGTCGATGAAGGCGATCATCGTTTGAATGGGCGGTCGAGCTCCGCCTGCGCAAAATATGCTGATGCCTTGGGCAGAATCTCGTTCGCCTGCCGGAGTTCACGGTTCTCGCGCTCCAGCGTCTTCAGCTTCTCGGTAACATCGGTAGACACGCCGGCTCGTTTGCCGCTGTCCACCTCAGCTTTCTTCGCCCAACCCAGCAGCGTGTGCGTCGAGCAGCCGATCTTAGCGGCGATCGACTGGCAGGCAGTCCAGCGCGACGGGTAATCGCCCTCGTGATCCAGCACCAATCTTACCGCACGCTCGCGGACCTCGTGTGAAAACTTGTGCGTCGTTTTGCTCGTCATGGCTCCATCCTATTTAGAAGTTGGAGCCTCCGGCAAACCCGGGGCGGTTCACTTCAACCTGCAACCAAATTCCACCACGTTGACGGACGTGACCGGCCCAAGTCTGTATAAAGGCTACCCATCTCAGCGAATTAGGAAAGCCTGCAGCGTCCTCCCGGATATCACGACAAAAAAGCGTTGTAGACCACCTCAGTGTCTTCGAGCGTAACGGGACGTAGGCGGAACGATTTGGCCTCGCTTGTCGTCAGCCTTTAGCCAAACACGGCTGTTCAACGTCGCGGACCGGATTCGCCAACGCGGCCTCGCACCAACTCACGTTGGTAGAAGGCCGCCTTGCACGAACTCATTCCTTAAGATGCGGGGTCGTGTTCACCTAACCTAAAACCCCACCGCGTCCCCGCCCTTTAGCGCCAGGATCTCCCGCGCCTGCGCTGGCGTTGCGATCGACAGCCCCAGCCCCTCGATGATCTGCCGCACCAGGCGGACCTGCACGGCGCTCGACGTCGCCAACTGACCCGGGCCGGCCCATAGGCTGTCCTCCAACCCCACCCGCACGTTGCCGCCCATCGCGGCTGCCATCGCTGCCACCCGCAACTGCGCGGAGCCGGCCCCCAGCACGCTCCATTGGTATTGGTCGCCGAACAGCCGGTCTGCGGTACGGCGCATGTGGGCCACGTCTTCCGGATGTGTGCCGATACCGCCCAGGATGCCGAACACGGTTTGAATGAACAGCGGCGGCTTCACCAGGCCGCGGTCCAGGAAGTGCTTGAGGTTGTAAAGATGCGACGTGTCGTAGCATTCGAACTCAAACCGCGTGCCATTGTCCGCACAGGTGGCCAAAATATACTCGATGTCGGCAAAGCTGTTGCGGAACACCAGGTCGCGCGTGGCTTCCAGCGCTGGGCGCTCCCAATCGTGCTTGAACACCGTGTATTTGCCCAGCAGCTGGAACAGGGCAAAGTTCATGCTGCCCATGTTCAGGCTGGCAACCTCGGGTTTCAACTCGGCCGCTGGGCGCACACGGTCGGCGACGGACATGAACGGGCTGCCGCCGCTGGTGATGTTCACGACAGCATCCGTCTGCTGCCGGATGCGTGGCAGGAAGCGCATGAACGCCTCCGGCGTCTGGTCCGGCTTGCCCGTTTCCGGGTCGCGCGCATGCAGGTGGATGATTGCCGCCCCAGCCTCCGCCGCGCCCACCGCATCTGCCGTGATCTGGTCCGGCGTAATAGGCAGGTATTCGGACATGCTGGGTGTGTGGATGGCGCCGGTGCAGGCGCAGGTGATGATAACCGGACGAGCGGCCATCACGGCACCATGACGGTTGAGCCAGTGGTACGGCCCGCTTCGAGATCGCGATGCACCTGCGCCGCCTCCTCTAACTTATAGCGCTGCCCGATCTGCGCGGTCAGGGTGCCGTCACCCAAGAAGCCCAGCACCGTCCCAGCGCTTTTCAGCAGATCGTCGCGTGTGGCGACGTAGTTACCAAGGCTGGGCCGGGTGACGTAGAGCGAGCCGCGTTTTGCCAGCTCACCCACATCGAACGGCGGCAGCAGGCCGGTAGTGTTGCCGAACGTCACGAAGATTCCGCGCGGGGCCAGCAGGTTGAGCGACTGCGTAAACGTGTCCTTCCCCACACTGTCGAACACGACCGGCAGCATGCGCCCGCCGGTGATCTCCTTCACACGGGCCACGATGTCATCCGTACGGCGATCGAGCACGGTGTGGTAGCCATGCGCCATAGCCAGCGCAACCTTGTCCGCGCCGGCCGCCACGCCGATCAGGTGGATGCCCCGGTGCCGCGCCCATTGCCCGGCGAACAGCCCGATGCCACCCGCCGCCGCGTACATCAGCGCGTAATCCCCGGCTTTGAGGTGCACGCAGCGATCCAGCAGGTACTCGACTGTCATGCCCTTCAGCATGGACGCAGCCGCAACCTCGTCCGTCACGCCCGCGGGGATGGCGACCAGCCGGTCGGCCGGGAACAGCCGGCGTTCGCAGTAGGAACCCGGCGTGCCGCCTGCGTAAGCTACGCGATCGCCGGCCTTCCACAGTGTCACGCCTGGGCCGACGGCCTCGACTACGCCGGCCCCTTCCGTCCCGTTGCCCATCGGCAGCGGCAGCGGGTACAGACCGGTGCGCTGGTAGACATCGATGAAGTTCACGCCAATCGCGGTGTGGCGCAGCAGAACCTCGTTCGGCCCCGGCGCGGCCAGGTCGATCGTCTCGAGGTGCATAGCCTCAGGACCGCCGGGCTGGGCGATGCGGATGGCGCGTGTTTGCATTGGTTTCGTCCCACGATTTGCACCATCGTCGGACGAACTGCCCTACAGGGCAAGCCTGGTAGCGACGGACGGATTTGAACCGCCGACCAAGGGATTATGATTCCCCTGCTCTACCGCTGAGCTACGTCGCCGCACCAAGGCGCGCCATATGCCGCATTGCCGGGCCTGCGTCAATTTGGCAGGGTGCGCCCCTGACGTATAGGGAAGCCCAAGCCATGACCGAACGCACCCGCACCGTGACCTGGCAGGACCCGAAAGCGGCGGCGCAGGCGGGGCGCCAAATGGCCGGTGCCGACTATTTGCGCGCCATGAGCGACGGCACCCTGCCGGCCCCGCCCGCCGTGCTGACACTGGGCGCACAGATGGGCACGATCGAACACGGGCGCGTGACCATGGCGCTCGAACCCGGTGAGCATCACTACAACCCGCTCGGCACCGTGCATGGCGGCATGATCGCCATCCTGCTCGACAGCGTCATGGGCTGCGCCGTGCATTCCACTCTGCCCGCCGGGCGCGGGTACACGACGCTGGAGTTCAAGATGAACTTTCTGCGGCCCGTCAACGACCGCACGGGCCTGATGACGGCCGCGGGTGACGTTGTGCACGCCGGGCGGCAATCCGCGGTGGCGGAAGGGCGGCTGACGGATGCGCAGGGTAAGCTCTACGCTACGGCCAGCACGACCTGCCTGGTGTTCGACGTGCCGCCCGGCTGAACCCCGGCCCGCCCGGCACGTTGTGTCGGAAACCGGAGGGATCTGCTCATGAAGCTTTATGTCCTGCCAGGGGCCTGCTCACTGGCCTCCCACATCGCGCTGCATTGGGCGGGTTCGGATGCGGAGATGGTCGTGCTAAGTCACAAAGGCCTACAGGGCGACTTTGCGCGCATCAACCCCAAGGCGTCGGTGCCGGCGCTCGTGTTGGATGACGGCACGGTGCTGACCGAGTCGTTGGCTGTGCTGCTGTACATCGCCGACACTCACCCGGCCGCGCAGCTGGGCGCCACCGACGTGCTGGCCCGCGCGCAACTGAACGAGGCAATGTCAGAGCTAGTTAGCGACGTGCATAGAGCCTGGGCTCCGTTCTTCGCTCCCACGCGCTTCGTCGCCAGCGAGGCGCATTATGACGAGGCCAGGCAGGCCGCATTCAAGCAGATCGACAAGCAATACCGCCGCTTGGACAGTCTGATGCAGGGCCACGACTGGCGCGTACTCGGCCGCCGTACTGTGGCCGACGCTTATCTTTATGTGTTGTGCACGTGGAAGGATAAGTCACCACAAAAGCTGGCAGAGTACCCGGTACTCGCCGCCTTTCGCGCCCGGCTGGACCAGGATGCGGGGGTGCAAAAGGCGTTGGCGATGGAGGCGGTTTACCAATGACGGACGAGGCTCCCGCCCGTTAGCCCTGAATTTGCCGAACAGCGGTACGACGATGCACCGGCCTCCCCTTGTGGCTGCCCATCGCCAGGCTCAGAACAAACCGAGGTGGCGGCGGCTTTGTCCTAAACGCTTATGAACCCGCCACCCAGCACGCGCCCGCCGTCATAGAACACGCATCCCTGCCCCGGCGCAGCCAACGCGGGTGTGGGTAGCTCGACAGTTACCATCCCGCCCGATTGACGCACTACCGCCGGATGCGGCGCTTCCCGGGCACGCAGCTTGACGGTGCAGGCCAGCAACGGCACCGGCGCGACCAGCCAGTTTACGTCACGCAATACAAGGCGCGTCGACCCGGCCGACCGGGGCCCGATGACGATGCGCCGGGTCACGCCATCCACAGCCAGCACGCTTTGCCGCACGCCACCGCCGAAGCTGGCCGGGCCCAACCCGCGCTGCTGCCCCACCGTGTAATGCGCGACCCCCAGGTGCTGG
>JANONC010000166.1:0-2036 GCA_031420655.1 Rhodospirillales bacterium
TGGCCATGCCCGGCGGCGCAGGCAACGTTGTGCGCAACCTCACCGCACTCGGCGCCGCCGTCGCCTTCGTCAGCGTCGTGGGTGACGATCAGGCCGGCAGCGACCTCACCGGCCTTATCGGTGGTCAGCCCGGGGTCGAGCCCTGGCTGCTGGTGCAAGGCAGCCGGGCCACGACCGTCAAGACCCGTTACGTCAGCCAGGGTCAGCAGCTGCTGCGGGCAGACCGCGAGGAAACCGGCCCCCTGCATGCCAAGATCGTGGACCGCATGATGCGCATCGCCCGCGACACGCTTGCCGCCACCACCGTCGCTGTACTGTCGGACTATAACAAGGGCGTGCTGGCCGGCACGGTACCGGCCCAGCTGATCGCCGCCGCCCACGCCGCCGGGCGGCCCATCATCGTCGATCCCAAAGGCCCGGATTATTCGCGCTATGCTGGGGCTACCGTCATCACCCCCAACCGGCGCGAACTGGCAGAGGCGACAGGCCTGCCGGTGACGACCGAGGCCGAAATCGTCGACGCTGCCACCTGGCTGCGCACCCAGCACCTGTTCGGTGCCGTGCTGGTCACCCGGGCAGAAGACGGCATGACGCTCGTGGACGCCGACGGCGTGCAGCATTACCCGGCTGAGGCAGCCGACGTGTACGACGTGTCCGGCGCTGGCGACACGGTGGTGTCGGCGCTAGCCGCCGGCCTCGCGGCCCGGTTGCCGTTACGGCTTGCGGTGCGGATCGCCAACATCGCTGGCGGCGTCGTCGTCGGCAAGATCGGCACCTCCGTCGCCCGGGCCGACGACCTGCTGGCCGCGATCTCGCCCCAGGGCGGCACACTGCGCAAAGTCGTGGGGCGCGACGTGGCAGCCGAGCAGGTCGAGCGCTGGCGTAGGCGCGGCTGGCGCACCGGCTTCACCAATGGCTGCTTCGACCTGCTGCACCCCGGCCACGTGCACCTGCTGGAACAGGCGCGTAGCCAATGCGACCGGCTGGTGGTGGGCCTCAACAGCGACGCAAGCGTCCGGCGCTTGAAGGGCGCATCCCGCCCCGTCCAGCCCGAAGCCGCCCGCGCCGCTGTGCTTGCCAGCCTGTCGGCCGTCGATTTGGTGGTGATCTATGACGAGGACACACCAGAGGAGACGCTGCGCGAACTCCGGCCCGAACTGCTGGTGAAGGGCGCCGACTACACGCTCGATAAGGTCGTGGGCGCAGAGCTCGTCCGCGGCTGGGGCGGCACTGTTTGGCTGGCAGAGCTGTTGCCGGGCCACTCCACCACGGCGACGGTGATGCGGATCGCCAAGGGTTAGTCCTCAGGCTTCGTAGCGCACCCGCAGCACCACGAACCAATCATAACGCTCATCCAGCACCGCCCCGCCGGGCGCGATCAGGCCGCCCGCAACCGGCACGTGCTTCATCGTCACGCTTGCCCCCACATTGCCGCCCACGACCGTGAGCGACGTGGCCGTGGCAGCCACTACCAAGTCGCAATGCGCGGTGAATCGCGGGGCCGGCAGGTCCTCGAACCGCAAGCCGCGCGCCTCACCGCGCGGTAGGCAGATCAGGTCGCCCGGCACCGGCGCGTATCGATCCGGACGCTCGGCCTGCAGCGCGCCAGTCTCATTCGCCGCCGCGTTGATGTAATCGGCATGCAACGCAGAATAGGTAAATAGTCCGCCAGCCCCCGCCATCCGCATAACGTAGGAAATAAACGCCGCCGACCACGCTGGGGCCGGGCCGGCATAGGGGCTGCCGAACTCGTTATAGCGCGGCGTCCACCCGCTCTCACGCGACCCGGCGTCCAGCCCGCCCCACCAATAGTCGCCCACGCGCTGCCACAGCCCGGGATCGTTGTCGGCCCGCGGGTACGGCTCGGCGCGGGGTGGCCCGTCATCCACCACGGTGCCGAACGCGCGCCATTCGCGAAGCGTGATGGCGATGGCATTGGCGCGGCTGAACCGCTCAAACGGGCGGCGGGCATAATCCGGCACGTGCAGGTTCGGGTCGACCGGTGCAAGCACCACGTCGGCCCTGGGCGCACCACC